>NZ_JBFBEY010000004.1:0-332651 GCF_040683875.1 Arthrobacter sp. NPDC093128 | reverse complement strand
GGCTGCACCACTACAATCACCACAGGCCCCACACCGCAATCGGAGGCCACCCGCCCATCAGCCGATTAACCAACCTGCCTGGGCAGTACAGCTAGTACGCCCGCTTAGGCGACGGCCGGCACCCGGGCCGCTGCCGCCGTCGTACTTTCCGCGCCGACAAACGAAAGCAACACCTCCACCAGGTGCGGCGCGAAGTCGCCGTCGAGCTCCAGCACCACCCGGCAGCGGGCGCCGGGCTGCTGCGGGTAGTCCATGTACCGTCCGCGGAGGTCGCAGATGGTCTGGCCGCGGCCGGGACCGTCGGTGGTGTCGACGTCGACCGTCACCACCGGGGCCACCGCAGCACTGACGCCGCCCACCGCGAGGGCCGCGGCGAGGGGGTCGTGCATCGCCGAGCAGGCCCGGCCGAACTGGCTCTCGTAGAAGCGGAAGTAATAGCCCAGCATGTCGCCGAGGGCCTGCGGGACCGGATGGCCGGCGGCGAGCAGTTCCTGCCGGTGGCTTTCCTCGAGCACATTGGACATCGTGACGTCCAGCGGCACCAGGGTCACGTCCCAATCGGCGGCGAGGACGTCCGCCGCGGCTTCGGGGTCGTTGGCGATGTTGGCCTCGGCCACGGCGGTGATGTTCCCGGGGGCGAACGCGGCGCCGCCCATGATGGTGATGTCCTGCACCAGGCGCGGCAGCTCGGGGTCCAGACGCAGCGCTTCGGCGATGTTGGTGAGCGGTCCGACGGCCAGGATCCGCAGCTGGCCGGGGTGCTCGTGGGCGAGCCGGACCAGCATTTCGGCGGCGGTTCCGGGCATCAGCTCGGCGTCGGCCGGCTCCAGCGAGACTTCGCCGATCCCGTTGGCGCCGTGGACGTGCGGGGCACCACCGTGGAAGGTGCCGGCCTGCGGGTCGTGGGCTCCGAGCGCGACGGGAATGTGGGCGTGCCCGGCGAGCTGGAGCAGGTCCAGGGTGTTCCGGGCGCCGACGGCGGCACTGACGTTGCCGCTCACGGTCCCGATCCCCCGCACATCCGCCTGCGGCGAGGCGAGCAGATAGGCCAGGGCGAGGGCGTCATCGATCCCGGTGTCGCAGTCGAGGTAGAACGGGTGGCTGATGGGCGTGGTCATTGGGTGGTTCTCGTTTCGTTGATGCTGGGTTTGGGTGGGTGGTCAGAGGGATTCGCCCTTGGGGGCGGCGACGAAGAGGCTGACGATGAACGCGGCCGCGGTGATGGCCACGGAGATCCAGAGCGCGGTGGTGTAGCCGGCGGACGTCGCCTGGGCGGCGAACGGTGCCACGAGTACGACGCCGAGGCTCGCGCCGATGCCGAAGGAGGCGCCGTTGATGCCGGGCAGGGCCGCGGGTGCTTCCTTGGGTGAGAGCAGGACGGAGAGCCCGTTGATGGCGGTGAGGAAGAGTCCGTTGTAGAAGATGCCGAGGGCGGCGACGGCGATCAGGACGGCCACTTGGTTGTCGGAGAACGTGGCCGCGGTGATGGCGCAGACGAGGCTCAGCCCGGTTCCGGCCCGGAGGGTTTTGATCCAGCCGCGGCGATCGGCCAGCCAGCCGGCGAGGGGTGCGGCGAAGACGCCGATCAGCGCTGCGGGGGTCAGGAACAGCAGTGCCGAAAGGGAGGCGCTGAGTCCGAAGCCGTGGTGGGTGTCCTGGCCGAGCAGCACCACTGTGAAGTTGATGATGGCGAAGATGCCGGCGAGGGTCAGGACGGTGGTGGCGATGACGGGCCAGACCTGGCGGGAGCGCAGGTGGGGGACGGCGATGAGCGGGTGGCTGCGTTTCTTCTCGATCATCCAGAAGGCGGCGAAGGACGCGACGGTGCCGGCCAGGAGGGCCAGGGTGTTCGGCGCGGTCCAGCCGGCGGCCGAGCCTCCGGAGACGAAGTAGGTGATGAAGACCAGGAACACGGACAGGGATCCTGCGCCCCACCAGTCCATGGCGCCGCGTACTCCCTGGGGACGTCCGCTCGGGACGGTTTTGATGATGCAGGCGGCGGCTATGGCCGTCAGGACGAGGACGACGACGAAGATGGACCGGAAGCCGAGGGTTTCTGCCATGAGGCCGCCGACGTAGCCGTCCACGCCGCCGACGCCTCCGTTGATGGCCGCGATAATGCCCACGGAGGTGCCGAAGAGGCGGGCGTGCAGGTTCTCGCTGAGGACAATGTAAGCGAGGGCGAAGACGGCGCTGGAAACGCCCTGGAGGAACCTGCCGGTGACGAGCAGGGGCAGCGTCGGGGCCGCGATGCAGAGGAGGGTTCCGGCGCCCATAATGCCGAGGACCAGCAGCAGCGCGGCGCGGCGGCCGATGAAGTCGCTCCAGCGTCCGATGACGGGTCCGGCGATGGCGCCGGCGAGGAAGAACATGGACTGGACGGGAGCTGCACTCTCCGCGCCCAGGCCGAAGGAGGCGGCGATCTGCGGCAGTGCTGGGGTGACCATGCTGGCGTTGAGCTGGAAGGACAGCACGCCGAGCAGCAGGGTGGAGATCAGCAGGGCGGCGCGGCGCCCGGCAATCTTTGGCTCCCCCTCGGCGATCTGTGGCGGCGACGTGGTGACTGAAGTTGGGGTATTCACATCAAACTCCTTTGTTCTAAAGGGCTGTCCTGCCCTTGGCATGTGAGTTGTTATACAACCATGTATGACGCACAAGTACAACCATGACGTACACTATTTTCTAATCCACCCGCCTTGGCTTCACCCGATAGGACTTCCCATGAGCATTCGACTTCCTGCCGTCACCGTCGTCGGCAGCATCAACATCGACATCATCGCCACCACGGACAGGCTCCCCACCGCCGGGGAGACCATCGGCGATGGTGTCCTGCACCAGCAGCCGGGCGGCAAGGGAGCCAACCAGGCCGTGGCCGCAGCGCGCCTGGGCGGGAGCGCGAGGATGATCGGAGCCGTGGGCGATGACGCCTCCGGCCGCCTGATGCTGGCGTCCCTTTCTGGCGCGGGAGTGGACGCCACTGATGTGGCAGTGCTCCACGGCGACGCGACGGGTACCGCGCTGATCGTGGTGGACCGCGACGGCGAAAACCAGATCGTGGTCTGCCCCGGGGCAAACTCCAGGTTCTCTTTGGAGGGCGTGGAGTTCGGGCCGGAAGAGACGGTGCTGTGCCAGCTCGAAGTCGGCCTGCCGGTGGTACTGGAAGCGGCAAGGCGCTCCTCCGGTTTCTTCGTCCTGAACGCGGCCCCGGCCATGGACCTACCGGCGGACCTGCTGGAGCGCTGCGACCTGGTGATTGTCAACGAGACCGAGTACGAGCTGATCCCGGCGTTGGCAGAAGCGAAGCTCGTCGCGGTGACGTACGGGAAGGACGGGTCGGCGATGTTCGAGCACGGGCACCGGGTGGCAGAGGCTCCCGCTTCGGCAGTGACAGTGGCGAACACCATCGGCGCGGGCGACGCATTTTGCGCGGCTCTGGTGCTGGCGCTGCGGGTGGGGCTTTCCTATGCCCGGGCGCTGGCCGTGGCTAACGCCGTCGGGGCGGATGCGGTGGGCGACCCCTCTTCCCAGCCCGCGCTTGCTCTGCTGGAGGAGTACGTTGCTCGGACAGCCGGAGCCGGAGTTGCTGGACGGTGAACCTGGTTTTTAGGCCGGCAATGCCCGCCGACTATTCAGCACTCCGGAGAATCACCCGGGAGGCGTACCTCCACGCCGGGCATTTCACCGCCGACCACCCGTACATGCGCGTGCTGGAGAACGTAGAACACCGGGCGGAGCATGCTGAGGTGTGGGTGGCCGAGGCCTCCGGCGCGGTGGTCGCGGCGGTGACATTTACCTTTGCAGGGCAGCTGTACAGCGAGATCGCGATTGAGAATGAGCTCGAGTTCCGGATGCTCGCGGTTGATCCGGCCGTTCAAGGCGGCGGGGTTGGGCGCGCCGTTGTCCGTCGGGTGATCGAGCACGCCCAGTCGCTGCCCGCGATCAGTGCGATCAGCATTACGAGTGCGACGTTTATGGAACGGGCACATTTTCTCTATGAATCCCTGGGCTTCCAGCGGGTTCCGGCCCGTGACTGGTACGTTCCCGGCGAAGATGTGCTTCTTTGGGTATTTCGGCTGGAACTGTAGATCGGTGGTTGAGCTTGTCGAAACCGCGCCCGTCTAGGCCGGTGGTTGAGCCTGCCGAAACCCAAAGGGCAGGGCCGGCCGGCCCGCACCCATGGAGGGGCCATGGCGCTGGGTGCGCACCCGGAGGCGTCCCCGCGGCAGCGCACCGGCGAGGCGTTTGAGCAGAAGCATGCCATCGCCCGCTGGGCGGCGTCCGTGATCCGGTCTGGGGAGGACATCCTGCTCATGCCGGCTCCACGGTAGGTGCGCTGGCCCATGAGCTGCGCGGCTTCGAAAAGCTGTCCGTGACGACGCCGGGCATCCACACCATGCAGGAGCTGTCCGATTCCGAGAGCATCGAGGCGGACTGCCTGGGCGGCCGGCTGCGAAGCCTGAGTCAGAGCTTCGTGGGGCCGCTGGCCGAGGCGGCCCTGGATCGGATGAGCTTTGACCGCGTGTTCCTCGGTGCCGACGCCGTCACGGCCAAGGACGGCATCTGCGAGGCCGGCCACGCCCAGACCCGGCTCAAGGAACTCATGGCCCGGCGCGTCAACAATGTCTACACCCTGGCGGACTCCTCCAAGCTAGGCCTATGCCTTTCCACGCCTGGGCGCGCCTCGCGCTCGCCTGGACTCTGGTAACGGACGACGGCGCCGACTTGGCCCAAGTGCAGAAGTTCCGGAATGCGGGGGTAGAGGTTTGGCGGAGGTCGGCTGATATGAGTTGAGTTAGTCCTTCACAAACGCCTCCGGAGCTGTCAGGACGGGATGTATCAGATTCTTTTGGGGATCAGGCATTATTCCGCGGGATCCCCCGATCCTTTCGACGGGGTTATGTCTTTTGAGTCAGCCACGGTTATGAATTGCCTGTTGTGGTGGCTGTCGATGTCGGCAAGACAGTGGTCGCGTTGTCGGTTACTGATGCCGGCCGGCACCGTCTGTTGGGTCCGGTGGACTTCGAGATGACAAGGCGCGGCCTGGAGGGGATTCTCGGTCTGATCAGGAGCAGGCTTGCCGGGGTCGATGTCCCTGTGAAAGTCGGCATCGAGTCCGCCGGGCACTTCCACCGCCCGCTGCTGATGCCGCCGTCCGCATGGCCTGCAGGCTGGCAGGTGCTAGGGGTGAATCCGGCGCACGTGGCCGAGCAGTGCAGGGTCCAGGGACGCCGGCGCGTCAAAACCACGCCTTGGATCTGGAGGCGATCACCGGCTGGTGTTGAGCGGCCGTGGCATCCCGGTCACAGCACCAGAGGCCGTGATCGGTGAGCTTGGCGCGTGAGCGGCGCACCGGACCCGCAGGGTCTCCTGGCGCGAAACCGCGACGAAGAATCAGCTGCTGGGCCAGCTCGACCGGGCCTTCCCCGGGCTGACGCTGGTCCTGCCGGATGTGCTGGGCACTAAGGTCGGCCGGCTGGTGGTGGCCGAATTTGCCGACCCGAAACGGCTGGCTGCGCTGGGCGCTGGCCGGTTCATCCGGTTGGCGGCCGCGCGTGGGTTGGCGGCGCAACGGACCCTGGTCGAGCGGCTTGTCGACGATACCCGCGACGCGCTGACCTCTACGACGCCATGCTCAGAGATGGATCCTTCTACGAACCACGAACACCCTCAGCAGTTTGACCAAAACCATAGAGGCACCCCCGTCGACAAAGTCTTGCAGCTGACTACAACCAAGGACTCGTCTGCGGGCCCTCGGTGGTCCTGATGGATTTGGGGGCACGTGGAGTCAGACTCCCCGAGACATCGCCGGAAGGCAGCAGCCGAGGTGGTTTCCTAGGAATCCTGCGTTTCAGCCAGCGCAGTATTCGGCACTCCTCTGGCTGACCGGACTCTTCTGGATTTCGGACCCGACGCACGACCGGCAGCTGCACCTCGAACTTTCCGCCGCCCATTCAACCCCTTTCTATGCTGCCGCGACTTCGGCGAATTGCGGCACATAGCAAAATGCCCCGTCCCTTCACGTGTCCACGTCGACAACCGAACATTTTTCTCGCATACAGCCCGCTTGTTATGTGTTACATAGGATGTAACACAACAAGATCACGATTACACTTGACCTTTCACAAGATAGGGCCGATATTGGATGTGGGAGTACCGTTTGAAGAGGAGTGTCGTGGACCGCAGCTATAGACCTGTCCGACTCCTCTTGAGCGCTCAGATGATCCGGACCATGGACAGCGTCATCGCTTCAGGCATTGGCGATTTCCAGTCCAGGGACGAGTTGGCAGAAGAAGCTTTGGCTTCCTACATCCTGGAGCTGAAGGACTTGGAATCAATCGCCCTTCCGGCACGCACGCCGGAGCCCGGTCCGAAGATTTCCTCATTTCGGGAAGAAGCACGCAGAGGCTCGTCGCGGGGACTGGCTCCGGCATTGTCTTCAATTGAGACTCCGACAGAGGGTTATGTAGGGCACAGCGAGCCGGTCCATCTTGACGACAGTCCCCTGCTGGGCTTGCATAATCGTGATTGGCCGTCCTTTTGGGCTCTCGGACGACTCGCTTTGCGGGCCCATGAAGGGTCCGTGGACTTCCGAACCTTTTTACAAGAAACCACAGAAGACGCTCGGCGCCTGGCAGAAGAACTTAGGCTGGCTTTGGGTGACGCGAGCAAGGCAGCCACCCAGATGCTGCCGACCAACTCTGAGAAGAAGCAATCCTCTGACGCCGGCTTCCAGAACTTCGCAATCGGTTCCGTGTCTAATAAGCCGACCCCGCACGGGCTCCACAAAGTTGGCGGCCCCCTCCCCCTTTGGAAAGCAGTGTCGTTTTCCAAAATAGGGGTCAACACACATATTGCGGTTACAGCAGCCGGGTGGGAGCTTCTAAGAATCGTGCAGAAGCTCCCACCAGAGCCACCGCACCACCCCGAGGTCGCTAGGAGCTTCTTGAAGTATCTCCAAGCCAATGCCCCCGTCGACTGGTGGGGATTCAGCATGACGGTCCAAGAGGTCTCCAAGACACCCACCCGCGACGCGCTGCTCGCGCGCATGGAATCAGCCAGGGACTGGAGTCAGTCAATAGCCGCTTCAGCGACCCAGGGTTACATTGCGCGGTGCCGTGAATGGGGGCTCGTGGAGCGGAAACTCATCGACGGAACTTACAAATTGACCACATTCGGAGAGGAACTACTCAACAATGTCTAAGAATGCCGCCTTCCCGAAATGGAAATTTGTCGAGCACCATCCCGAGGCAAAATCCCGGAATCCGCTTCAATCTGAACTACTCAACCAGGAATCTTTCCAGCCAGCGGACGCGCTAGTCCGGGAGAGCATTCAAAACTCGCTCGATGCAAAGCGACCCGACTCCGATAAAGTGACGGTGCGAATCTACGTCTCCGGAGATTTCGGTGCGCTTTCTAGCGACGACGTCGGTACATATTTCCAAGACTTTTGGACACATATAGAACAGTGTGAGAACGGTGGACAAGTGGCCTCTTCGCTGGTGTCAGGCCCATGCCGCTTCGTCGTCATCGAGGATTTTGGCACCGTCGGGCTCACGGGAGATGTCGGGGTCGCTCGTGTTCCGGACGGAGTACCCAACAACTATTACTACTTTCTGCGAGCGGAGGGAATGTCGCAAAAAGGGTCATCAAACTTGGGCCGCTGGGGCGTCGGGAAGTATGTTTTCCCGAAGTCCAGCGGAGTGAACGCGTTCTTCGCTTACACGAAGCGCTTCGACGACAGCGGTCCTGCCTTGCTGGTGGGCCAATCGGTCCTCATGAATCACAGTCTGGACGGCAAGGATTTTGACCCGGATGGATGGTGGGCAAAGCCTGGGAACGGCATCCAGATGCCGTTCACCGATCCCGGATTCATTCAGGAAGTCTCTACAACGTGGAATGTCTCTAGGATCGACGAAACCGGTCTCAGTATTGTCATCCCCTACGTCGATGAATACCTTACTGGAAGAGACTTCGTTAAGGCAGTCATCCGTGCATACTTCGGGGCGATCCTAACCGGCCACTTGGACGTCAACGTAGAAGACCCAAGTGATTCCAGCGTCATCAACCTCACGAACAGCAACGTACTTGAGCTTGCAGAGGAATATTTTGAAGGCGAAGAACGCGAAAGGATCGTAAGCGACATCCAGCTCGTCGCAACCAAGGATTCCATTCCAGAGGATTGCAGGTTCACTACCAATCTCGTCGCCGCGCGCCCGGACAGGGGCTGGTCTTCCAGCACGATCGACGGCGAAATGGCCGCTCAGATCAAACAGAAACTGGAATCCGGGCGGGCTATTAGGGTCACTGTGCCTGTCGAGCTAAGGCTCAAGCCTTCTAGTACGGGGACCGAAGACGTCTCTATAGAGTCAGCTTTTGATGTTCTCCTACAAGAGAATGAGGCGCTACGCCAGAAGCCCCTTTACATGCGAGCCGGAATCATAATCCCCGAAGCGTCACGCTCCGCAATTTCCGGGATCCGTGCTATTTGCACTGTCGAGGAAGCTGCGTTGGTAAAGATGCTTGGCGATGCCGAGAACCCTGCCCACACTACTTGGACCGCGAACGACCGGATCAGGGCGCGATACGTTCGTGGAGGCGACGTTCTCACAATAGTAAAGACAGCGCCACACGAGATTTACCGTCTCGTCTTGGATGCCGCAATGGAGGAACAGCGTGTCATCTTCGCCGACATCTTCTCGGTCCCCCTCGCCGAGGAGGAGAACCCGAGGACGGTGCCATTGCCATCCGGCCGCAAAAAACCGGGCGGAAAACCCACTCCGGGCGGCGAGGGATCACCGTCCGGGATCGTCGCATTGACAAGAATCGAGCGTGAGGACGGTGGCGGTTTCTCCGTCCTTCCGAATGAACGGGGGCGCACGGCGGATCTGAAGCGCGTGGACGTTTCCGTAGGCTACGAGACTCGCCGCGGCGATGCGCTCGCCAAGTGGCGAAAAGAAGACTTTGATCTCGCAAATCTCAATCTCACGATCTTGGGCGGAAAAGTTGAGAAACAAAGCGGCAATTTCCTGACCGCCAGCGTTAACGACGTAGCGACGTTCAGACTCACTATTCTAGGTTTTGACGTCAACCGAGATCTGCACATCCGCGCTAGGGGGCACTCAAAGTAATGGTCACGCTCAACTACACTGGCAGGCGCGAAATAGATCGATCGAAGGTTCAGATTCGTGTCCGCCAGGACAATGACAAGGTTCTCCTCGACGTTCTTTCGCTCGGCTTGGAAGATCTCGATGTCCCCGCCACGGCGGAAGTAACCGTAGAAGCCTACCGTCAAACATCAAAGGAACGGGTCAGCTGCGGGACAGTTGGAGAGCCCCAACGTCCACAGGACGTCCATCTTGCGGCCTTCGACGTGACCGACAACCTGCAACTGCGCGTCCGGGTCGTCGGCATGGAAGGCAACTCACACGGCAAGGTATTAGCCGTCGCGGATCGTCTGAGAAGCACTACTGAACAAGACAGTAGTTCCGAACCTCTACTCCGGCTACAACGTACGGAGCTGGGGGACCTGATATGGAAATTCGACCTAGATACAGGACCTATTCTTTGCGTAAACAAGAGGCTGCAAAAGCATGACGAAATCGTCCATTCGCCATTGTTCAAGACACTCGTTCTCCCGGAATTTTTTCGACGAGTGGCGATCTGGGTCGCGAATAACATTGATGATTCGGCAGATCCCAACTCAACGCTCAGCCATTGGCTCATCTACTTCACCAGAATTGGTGTGGACCTGGATCTTCTCCACGAGATGGACAGAGACGATAGCTTCGACGACACGGTAGGTACGTGGGCGGCAGACGCGGCGTCGATATTTGCCTCCAAGATCGACGCTCTCGACTTACTAAACAGCTCCAAACCGTTCGGAAGTGATGATTAATGAGCGAAATCCGACGATTCAATGCTGCCGGCTTGAGTGCTGCACGCGACCTGCTGCAGCAAATGCAGGGAGGAGCGACAACGGACATCGACGCACTTCTTTCAAGCCCCCACTACACCCACCTCATCTCGAAGAATATCGACTATGAAGTGCGCCCGTTTTCCGATCGCCAGGAAGCTGCGGAGTTTTTCCATCTGCTCCTGGAACCGCTGACGGAGGATCACCCAGCTCTGGAATACGACGACGGGTTGTGGACTTGGCTCTCCCTAAAATGGATCGACATCTTGGCACCGGTCGACCCAAAGAGCGGTGTGCGAATGATCCGTCGTGCCGACCGTTACATACTCAGGCCCAACGACTATCAAACCTACTACAGGCACTACCTCTCCGGACCATACCGAATTTACAAAGCGCACCTTGACGATATCGCGAGCGTGCGTGCAGTCTTAGCAAACCCTGTCAACCAACCGGGCGAGGTCGTAGAGCAACTCGCATCAAAACAGGACATCATTAGCAACCGAACGCTGATGGGAGTTGCCACGCGCCTCTATGTGGACCCGAATACGAACAACTTGAAAACAGGTTCAAGAAGTAAAGGTGGTGGGTCGCCGCGTCGACTAGCAGACGTCTTGTACCAGCTCGATCAAACTTGGGACACAGGGGCCATGTCAGCTGACGAGGTTATCAGTCTCCTCCCGAAGGAGTTTGACCGCTTCAAAGCGAGCTGAAAGCCCTCCCGTTCCGTGCATGAATCTCGCCACCATTCGATGTACTTTGTGAAACGGCAAGTATTCGTTGTACGAGTTGAAATGGCGACCTGTGGGCGCCACTCGAGTACTTACGCGCGTCCCTCGCGGCGAGAGATCTATTTTGTCTGCCCAACCTGGTATCCTGGAGTGTCGGATATCAAGGGGTGCATGTGTTTCCAGTTATTGATCTCTTCGCCGGGCCCGGAGGTCTGAATGAAGGATTCTCAAGTGTCAGGGACGAGCGGGGCGACTTCGTCTTCAAAACGTTGGCGTCGTTTGAGATGGATAGCCTTGCCTGCCAGACGCTGAGGTTGCGAGCAACGTACCGGGAGCTCGTTCGGTCCGGGGGCGATCTGCAACCCTACTTCGACTACATCCAAGGCAAGAAGACGTGGCAGTCCGTTCTCACAGGTGACTTCAAAGAGGCCTACCTGGCGGCGAAAGCCCACGTCTATCAAGTGGAACTCGGAGAGAACAACCGCCCCGACGTGGACAGCTTTATTGAACAACAGCTCGGGCCGGAGAGTGAGCGTGGACATTGGGCGCTCATCGGCGGCCCACCGTGCCAGGCGTATTCCCTTGCGGGGCGGTCGCGCAGGACTGGAGATGAATCCTTCGCGTCAGACCACAAGCATTTCCTTTACCGTGAGTATCTCCACATCTTGGGCAAGTTCAAGCCCACGATTTTTGTCATGGAGAATGTCAAAGGGCTTCTCTCGTCGAAAAACGGCGACAGCAGCATGTTCCAAACGATATTGGGTGACCTCAAACGTCTCCCCGGTGGTGCGAGCTATGAAATCCGTTCTTTAGTAGTGGACGCCGATCCGCAGGACTTGGACCCGTCTGACTTCATCATCCGCTCCGAAGAATACGGTGTGCCGCAGAAGCGGCACCGCGTCATTCTGCTCGGAGTTCGAAGTGATGTCGCAGCCGGTATTCCTCGACGGATTATCGACAAGGCTGACGGGGCAGTCACGGTCCGAGCAGCCGTCCAGACGATGCCCAGCGTTCGAGCACAGACCTCCGGCCGGAAGCCGAAGATCGATCAAGACTGGCTCGCGGTCCAGGCTGAGGGGCTAAGCCATATACGTGGAATAGACGTAACCTCGAAGCTGGAGCCCGTAAAGGCAGGAGTGCTAGCCGTCGACGCCTACGAATCATGGGTCCTAGATGACAGGCTAACGGTACCGGTGCAACACGAACCCCGCGCACACATGGTTTCGGATCTGGCGCGGTATCGCGTGATGGCAGAGCTAGCAGAGCGCCTAGGAAAGAGCCCGAAGTACACCGACCTGCCGGCAACGCTCCATCCTGAGCACCGAAACGTCGGCAAAGTGGGAACGCCCTTTACAGACCGCTTTAGGGTGCAGGTTTGGGACGCACCCGCCACGACGGTGGTTTCACACATTTCCAAAGACGGGCACTACTACATTCACCCGGATCCAGAGCAGACGCGCAGCTTCACGGTACGCGAAGCCGCGCGGCTCCAATCCTTTCCCGACAACTACTTCTTCGAAGGGCCCAGGACGCAGCAATTTCACCAAGTGGGGAATGCCGTGCCCCCGCTGCTTTCTAAGCAGATAGGTGATGTCGTTGCCGACATGCTGGAGTCTCTTAAGGAGTAAAGGTCCGGAATCCCTTCGCATTCGCGGATGCGGCAAGACTAAGCAGTCTGGCGGACTGACGCTCGGTCGGGAACCCTGACTTCCGGCCCGTCACCAGGTCGAGAATGCTCAGGTCGGTTGGGCTGCCGACGCCGTTTCCCAAAGAGAACTCGCGCAGCTCCAGCCAGTGCTCCTTAGGTATCTCAAAGACGCGCTTCTGTTGGTTAATTCCGTTGTCGATCTTCTGCGTTTCCTTGCCAGTTCGTCCCCTTTGCGCCACAGCCGCGGGATCAGCGAGCCCCGCGAGGAAAGCCTCAGGAAGCCGCATTGGTATCGCGCGGACCAAGTCCCAACAGGCTACTTTCTTGGCCCACTCGGTAACGTTTTGTGTTGGCCGATGTTCACTCGTCAGCGCTGCCTGCACGGACTGACCAATTTCTATCGCCAGGTCCAAGACGTTCTGGGGCGCGGCTTGAGAGCGCCAAATCAAGTCGAAGTCCATCAAACGGCCACGACCCTGCGTCTCAACAAGACTAGCCATTTTCGCCACTGTGTAAGTGACGATATTGGCAAGGTAGGCCCGGTCCCGCTGATACCAGTCAGTATTCCTCACTGCCGAATGGATAGCCGAAAACAGAATTGCCTTGGCAATCGCGTCTTTGAAATAGATCTCATTGATGGAGGATTCGTCTTTGTCCCATGCCTTCGCGACCAATTCCGCAAAAGCGATGAAGTTCTTCTGGGCACCTGCGCTGACTATGTGAGGACGCTGCTCCCACGACATTACGAATTTGGCCAAAGCTGGCTTGTCGAACTTCTGGTGCTTTGGATAAAGCTTGTCGAAGCGTGGAGCCTCGGCCCTAGGCAGCTTATTCTTCTCATTTTCGTACTGACCGCGTGTTCGCTCGTAGTACCACTTAGTGTTGTAGGTGGCGCCCGCCATGGTCGGGGCCAGCACCCGTCGTGACAGCTCTTCGATGCGGACATGGTATGGGCTGTTCGAAAAGAAGTCGGCTGCGCTAACAGCGTTTTGGCTGTTGGCAAACCTTGAGATGCTGGGCACGAGTTCGCTGGCCACGGCGGGCGCAACCACAACCAGCTTCATGGGGACGAAGACATTCTGCAGAACAGCCTTGTCCTTGGCTTCCTTGTCAACGAAGAACAACGACGCCGTCGTCTGTCCGCCGTTGACGATCTGGAGGTCCTCGATAGTTAGAATTGTCGACTTATCACCGTCCGTTTGTACCGAGGTGGCAGTCGCCGTGACGCCATTGTTGAACGCCATGAAATTTTGAGGTGCAGAGTAGATAGTCTCGCGAATGCCCTTATTGACCTTCCCCCTGTTGGTCAAGTAGGAGCGCACGTTGCTCTCCAGCAGCCTGCTGCCGTACCGGCCGTAGAGTCCTGCAAGGACGCTTCCAGGCACCGACGCAAGGTAGGTCGCAAACTCCGGAGTTGACTCAACCTTCAGCGCGGGGAGGCCTGCCTCCTGCCACTCTCGTAGGTCAATCTGCAGCGGTTCCCGGCCGCTCTGTGATTCATGCAGTTGATGTAGTCGGTCAACGTCCCAGAGCTGGTAGTCGACGGGGATGCCGTTCAATGTTTCGCTTGGAAGCTCACGCAGCCTGTTGCTCAGCTGCCCGTCCGTCAGCAGATAGAGGCGGTACCGGGAGACATTGCCACCCCGATTGCGTAGGTCGTAAGCGAGCTGATAAGCCGGCGAGCTCTCCTCTCGGCCTTCCAAGAAACTTCCGTCGAGTGACTCGGTCAGAAAGTACTGAAGCGCCTTCAGAGCACCTTTCGCATCCGTGGAGGAAATCACTTGAATTTCAGGCGAGCCGACGTAGATCGTCGCGACTAGCGCAACGCTGTTGTCGGCGTTGTCGAGGTCGTAACCGTTTACCTTCAACCTGCGCCGGCGTGTCCCCGTTCCGTCGAAGTCTAACGTGACGACATCGTCAAACTCGCCGGCTTCTGTGAGCAACTCCGCGCAATGTCGCGCGAACGCCGTCGCGGTGAACTCGCCGTCAGCATCGGCCAAGGACCCGACGGAAGCGAGCAGGTTCTCGTGGTAACTATGAACGTTCAATTTAGATCCCTGTAGTTTTGCATCCGGCTAAGCGCCGTTTCTGCATCGATTGCGAATTCGTCGAGTGCTGTTAGCTCCAGTCGATATTTCACGCCCGTCACTCCTGGAGCCAAGTCTCGCGGCGTGATCCGGGGGAACCCGTCGGACACGACGTAATAGTCCAGGCTGCGGCTACTAAAGTACGTCCCGGCATAGAACTCTTCGCTCGGGTCAAACCCCAGTTCATCGAGTGCGCTGTCAAACGCATCAAGATCTCCGTCGTCAAGAGCTACGGAGTCCCTCGCGAGGACGACCTTATCGGCAAGCGACGTGAACCCAGGAAGGGACTTCGCGCTATCGGCAACTTCAACGGAGACCAGGACGATATTGTCGCCGTCGAGCTGATATTCGGAAGCAATCCTCAACGCGTGAGTGCTTGCATGCCGGCTCTTTACTTCGTAATGAACCTCGACGAACTGGAAGTCCTGGTCAGATCCATAGGGTCCCTGCCAGCCTTCAATGATCAATGAGGATCCAACTCGCTGTCCAAGGACGTTGAACCCGAAGTCCAATTCCGCAAACAGGCCCCTGCACTCCTCCATACTGAGCACTCTTCTCTTCGAGGCTTGAAAGAGTTGGCGCCACTCGGCAAAGCACTCCATTGCGGTGAAGAGCCCTCCACTCTCGGTCATGGATTCGGAAACCTTTTCGTGCACATGACCGCACAGCTGCATGAAGACCTCGCTGAACTTGGCGTCCTCCAACGTGAGCAGAAGAATCCAGGTCCCGTCATGCTCCCGCTCCGCCCGAACGATGGTCACTGCGTCTGAAAGTTGTGGGAGGCCAGGCGGTTGGCGAGTGATCAAGCCGAAGCTCAATCGTCCGACTTCGTCCGCGCCGTAGACCATGCGAGTGGCCAGCATTGGGTCCAGCTCCCGCAGAGTCGCAAGTCCCCCGCGGACTTCGGTCTGCCAGCGCTCGGGAGTCCAAGATTCAACCGTCATGACAGCTCCTCGTAGTCAGCCATCCAGTACCTCTGAGCCACCTTGTTCAGAACGTACTTAACCCGGCCGTTCTTACTGTTGTAGTCGGAATCAGACGTCGGCAGGGCAATCTTAAGGGCGGTAAAGGCAGCTTTGGGATCCCTCGCAGCCACCGTGAGTTCACTCATTAGTTCGGAGATCTCCCGTGTGACGGTCAAGTTCTCATCCGGTTGGACACCATCATCATGGCTGGGTTCGACCGCATAAACCATGAGCTGGGGACAGCGTAGATATCTGTAAAGTGCGCGCTCGGGAAGAAACCCACCCTGTGCAGAAGCAGTCGGTTCGGAAGTTTCGACGGTTGGTTGGTCTAGATAGGCGGCAATTGCTTCCGCTTCCACTTCCGGGTCCAAGACTTTACGCAAATCGTCGCTTCCGGCGAGCCGCGTCTTCTTTCCGCTCACCCAGAGCGATGACCCCGTGAGCGTGCCGTCCTTGGCCGTCAGATGTCGAAGCATCAAAGCGCGGCCAACCTTGAACACCGACTTTCCAGGAACAAGCTCAGCCAAACTTGGCAGCTCCGAGTCCCCCTTCTTCTTGGGCCCATTCATGAAGGTCACGTCCCATGTTTGGAACTGCTCCCCCGGGCTGGCCCTGACCATCCTTTCCAGCCCACTTCCCGTGAAGAAGATGTCATCGTCAGCTGCCTTGTAGCTGTGCAACAGGTCTGCGACGAGCCCCTTCGGGACGTTTCTAAACCGCGTATATCCTCGGGCGGATTCGTCGGTTGTGCAGCCCGAAGCGAGTGCAGCTGCTGCCAACTCCTGTGCGGCAGCAAAATTGTCGGCTTGGACGGCCGGGTTCGCTGACAGCTTCCGGGTCTCCAAGTTTCGGCCAAGGAGGTTGACTTCCTTCTCGTACTGCACAGTGTGCTTCATTTTGTTCCGCGCCGTGATGAGCAATGATTCCGGATGCTGCTGAACCGCCAAGCCAAAATCGCGCGGGGTCATGTTGTTCCGGTGCATGTGGGCGAGATCGTCCCGTAGTTCCTGGATGGCCGCACCCACGAACCGATAATCCGCTGCGGTCTTTTCGCTGATCCACAACCGGCAAACATCTTGGAAACCGTCACGGTAGCCAAACCATCGCGCCATCTGCATCATTGTGTCGGCAGCGCCGACGCTACGGTGGAAGTAGCTGACCACCAGGCCATCCAGCGTAAGTCCTCGACTGAGCAGGTCACCGCCGACGGCGATCTGCCTTGTCGGAACCTCCTCGCGATAGTCCTCGTCCTCCGCCTTGTCCACACTTGAGTTGTAGACCTTGACTCGGACATCTGCTACAGACTTGTGAAGCTCGGCAAGAATCGAGGCCCAAGACGGACCCGTTGAACCGAACTGCTTTTCGAACGTCGACTTCAGCTCGTCGAGAACGGCGTTACTTTTCCCTGCCGAGTAGGTGAGGGCGTGGAGCTCGATGGCCGATTTGTAACGGTACAGTTCTTCAGTCAAGAGGTCGCCGACAGTATCCTGAACGTTCGTAAAGCGAGATACATTGACCAACATTGAACGCTTGGTTGGCGACTTGACCCGACCATCCAAGATTGCATTGGCGAGGAGAAAGCTCCTGGCCGCCTCCTTGAGGCTCTCCGGGAGGGGACCAACAACTTGCGATTTCCGGTGCTTCACCGGGATCCATTGCTGAGCATCGGTCAGGTACTGCACCGAATGCGGACGGTCCTCTTCGTCAGTACCAAAAGTTGCCCGAATTCCAACATAGTTACTGGGGGCCTCGAGCGGGTAGATGTAGTCCTCGGGGAAGAGATCGTCCACGGCTTCACCATCGTCTTGGACGATTCCGGACGCTTCGTAATCAATGAAGATGTTGGCGAAAGGCGTCGCCGTAATTGCCACGTAGGATGACCGCGTAAAGCTAGACAAAATCTTTCGGATTGAACCGTTGATAGCGGTTGGGTCCTCCGCCTCGTTCGTGTTAACCGACGCGTAGTCCGATTCATCGTCAAGAAGCAGCACAGGAAGGTCTATACTTCCGTGGCTGTCGGCCTTGCCTCGAGCCCAACCATTGACAGCGTCCAAGACAAACTTGTTCTTCTTCAGGACAAAGACGAGGGGTCCTGAAGAGCTAGAGGGAAGTGGAACATCAATCCCGTTCTTTGTGGCTTGCAAATAGTCCATGAGGACGGTGGTCAGGCTGGTGGCGTTCGCGACCTCTTGGTCTATCTTGCCAACACCGATGTGTAGGTCTTTGAGAACTGCCCCCTTCGGCATACCGACTCGGCGGGTATCCCGGCCAATAAAGCCCTCGTCCACCCTCTCGTGCGTTTGACGCCTGAGGTATTCGGTATTGCCTGAGAGAATGATGATCAAGCGGTACCCAGCGTCGGCCGCTTTATTGATCAGTGCCAGGTAATTCTGCGTCTTGCCGGATTGCACGTCACCAATGATCAGTCCGCGCCGGTTCCAACGGCCTGGCTTCTGCGGGTTGCCGGCGAGGTCCAAAACGTCGTCGGTGAACTTGTCGAGCCGATCGAGGACGCGTCCGGACCGCCCCTGTTTGGACAGCATCTTCCGGTAGGCACGCCACCTGCGCCAGTTAATCTCGGATTTGAGGTCTTTGAGCCAAGGCTCGTGGTCCTTTTTTGTGACGGGGCCAGGCCCGGGTCCCGGGATATCTGCACTCACCGCCGCCAGCACGTGCCGGATGAGCTGCTCAAGTTCGTCATCGCTGGCATCGGTTCGCATAATTGGTGTGAATGCGGTGAAAGCGGCCCTTACGTCCTGTTCTTTGAGCCCCGTACGCGTTTCGCCCGTGGCAGGGTCCGTAAGGTACCCAAAAACGGCGCCCTCGAGCGCGGACAATGGAAACACCATGGTGGGAATAGTCATCGGTTCTTTACCGCATTCTCAAGAATTCCGCGCGCGCGGGGATGGACATTAAAGGGTTCGGAATTGAGCATTGAGTCTATGAACAGCTCCGGGCCAAGTGTCCCGTTTAGCGATTCCCAAAGGGATACGGCCAACATGTTCAGCTCGGCATCGTCCGCCGTATGTGGCGAATGAACTGCATCCTGTCCGAGTCTGTTGTAAACGTCTTCCACTGGAAACGATTGCTCCAACATCGTGATTAGCGCCCCCAACAGCCCTGAGTCATCGGATGCCATGCTCCCCGCCAACGCAACGACTGCCGGGTGATTTCGATTTATTTCATAGCGGAATGATGTTCGGTCATCGACGACGTCCCACAAGTGGCTGACAGGTCCGATGTCCGCTCGCCGTCCCCTGTATTCGTGAACGCGGCGACTAGGTCCGACAATGTTGTCCGCAACTTGGCGCAGCCGGTTTCTTATGGCTGGCGGAGGAACAGCTTGGGCCTTCTTGATGTCCAAAGCCCACAAATGATCCAGGGTGTTGGGGATGTCCACCTTCACGCGCGCCAGTTTTCCGAGCTCCTGTTTGGGAGCTATCCGGAACCACGTGCCCCAGATGACGAGTCGCTTTTCCCGGTAAATGTAAAACCCTTGGCTGTCCCTAAGCGATCCATCGACTTGAGCCTTCTGCCTGTCCGCGCTGCTGAGTTTGTTTAGATGCGGAAGGGTGAAGGGACGAAGCTCGATGACTTCTCCCTCGACATTTATTTTTTCGACTGGACCAGGTTGAGTTGCTTTGTGACTTTGAAGCAGTGGGTCGGCGCCTTCGATCTTTCGATAGTTGATTGCGATGTCAAACTTGCCCCCGTGCTCGCCCGCCAAGTACCGGTGGAACACAAGGCCCAGGTGCTTACGCACTCGCACCATGCTCTCGTCGAGCCCACTCCCCAGGTTTCCGGTCATGGCTTCAAGCTGGTCAAGCTTCCGCCACAGCACCAAAGTCCCCGTCGGATGCTTTTCAAGTTCCGAGAACTCTGGAAGATCACGGCATTCGTCTTCGGACAGCTGGAGCAGGCTCCAGGTACCAGTTTGTATCAGGTAGTCCAGATCCCACTGGTAACCGTGGAGCTCGCCGTCCTTTTTTGAGACGACGGTCAAATCGCGGCATTGCGATATGGAAGCTGTCTTCAAGCCAAGCCCAAATCGTCCCAGGTCATTTGCCGCTCTGCCTGACAGCGAGCTCTTCCCAGCCAGCCGCATGGCATTCTGCGCCTCGGAGGAGGACATGCCCGCACCATCGTCAATGACGGCAACGTATTGCTGACCTTCCCCGGAGAACAGAAGGTCGACACGGGAAGCCCCCGCTGTAATCGAGTTATCAATCAAATCCGCGATAGCCGTTTCGAGGGTGTAACCCACGGCGCGCATCGATTCCATGAGGTGCGGATCGGGCACCATGGTTATCGCTTCAGTCAAACTTTCCCCCACACATATCATCCACCGGCCAAGAACGCTCGATGGTGAGACAACAATAACCGCAGGGACTGACATATCTCGATGACACGATGTCTGGTGTCGCCAAGGCGCTGCCCTTGCTGATGGAACGGGCGATTCGGTGGCACGTCACCCCTCCGTACACTTTCTCCTCCTCTGGTGAGCGTCTGAGGAAGAGGTGGATCTGATAAACGCCCTCACCTCAAAGAATTAGGAGACACGCCCTAGTCGGCATCTATAGATCATGTTCACAACGGAGATCACCGAATGGAAGGGGCACGGCTGAATCCTTGGCTAACCCTGTACAAGAAGGGCAAAAGTCGCACAATCCTGCGTAAATGCTGTACGTCTGCAGGAAGTTTTTCCTGGCCCCGGGAAGTAGCATCACGATGTGCGCACCGTTCGATGGGGGAAACAATGACCGAGCCAACCGTCACGCCCTTCGAATTGCTCTCAGAAAGGCTGCGCCGCAACGTAGCTGACCGGGATGAGGCCCTGAAAGCCATCGCCAATCATATGGGCGCCTCAACGTCGGCGCTCGAAGCGGCGAAGCTCGTACGCTCCGTGGCGATAGTGTGGATGGCCCGGACCGGTTACCTGACGGCCACCCACGTGACGATTGCAAGCAAGCGCCATCCCATGAACATCACCGCGGCCGCGAAAAAGTTGGGGATGGCGTACGGCACGCTTAGCCCCTACGTGCTCGCCGGTCAGGCCTTGGCGAATAAGGGGCGGGTCAAGCTGATGGACGATCCGGAGCAGGTCGACATCGACATCGTCGAGAAGTCTTTCGACGACGGGGCACGCGCCGACCGGAAAGCGATCCGGGCGAAGGCTAAAGCCGAGAAAGCTGCGAAGGAACTCGCTGGAAGTGCGGGCGCCACGGCGGAAGTCATTGCGGAAGCTACGCTGACCGGAGCGTCCGTGCTCGAAGCCTCGGTTCGGTTGTTGAACACGTTGGGTGTTTTCCTTCAGAGGGGCGGCAAGCTGTCGGACGCGGAGCGGGCGAAGCTCGAAGGGAAGCTCGGGGAAGCCGCGGCGCTGATCGCCTAGTGGTGAGCAGGCCCCCGGGGCTTCGGTCCCTGGGTTCCTTCCCATGTCCGCTTTTTCTCTCTCGTCCCTTTGTCCCCTTGCCCGTGATGAGCGTGCGCCGCTGTTTCGCCGGTCCCGGGTTTTGCCAAAGGCCCCGTTTGGCCAGTTTTCGACGCTGACTCCGTCGCAAACTCCGATCGCAGCGGAGACACTGCCGTCGCATCATTTCCAGCGGCTGAACCAGTGTGCACTCTGGCCGGGACCGAGAAGAATGACCAGCGGGCGCATCCTGGCATCGCAGAGGTGGTGGATCTTCGTCGTCAGCCCGCCGCGGGACCTTCCGATCGCATGGTCACCAGGCTCGTCCAGCAGTTTCATACATTACTGGCGTACCGCTCTTCCATCTGACCCTCCCGAAACGATCCGCCCGCCACTCGACGAGCCAACCTCAGGTCACCACACTGAGGTTGGCCACATTGGAAAGACGGTCGAGGTACTTGGCATGGGCAACTGTTAGGTCGATCAGTTGCTGTACCGACAAACCGTGAGCCTTCTTGTACCGGTAGACAAAGTTGGGGTCGAAGTGCCCGAATGGGCCCTCCAGCTCGGAACTTGGCGAAACAGCCGCGCTCATGGTTCCCAGGATCTCGTCCAGATGATCAAACAAGAAGAGTTCAGGGTATTGTCGAGCAAACTCTGCTCTCTTCATCTTCGCCAATTTTCCTTTGCCACGGAGATGGTCGAGTATCATCGCTAGGCGCAGAACTCCCTCTTGATACTGCCATCCAGTGAGGATTTCCTCTTCACCGGCCGTCGTCCGCATGAACCACGAAACCCAGGGTTGCGAGTGACTCATCCCGCTTTCAGCGCCGCCTGCATGGACTCCCGCTTCCGCCACCTCGTCGATGAGCAAGGCAGCAACGTGGGCTGCCCGCGCTTTCACCAACCCCGTCACGGCCTGCTTGGGCAGCGTCTGGGCGAGGGACAGGGCATCGAGGAAAGCCTCCTCCTCGATGCTGCCAATCAGTGCCCTGGCCATGAGCGCTGACAATGCGCGAAGCACCGTGCAGTAACGGCGCACCGTCTCAACCTCGTACGAATCTCGGATTCCGTCGAATGCCAGTTCCAGGGACTCAGCCAGCGTCTCGAAGCTCAGGTGATGCCAGGTGATCGGGGAGCCGTTCTTGAGTTGGAACGCTGAGGAGTATCCACGCTCCAAGAAGGAGTGCCTTGTCGGGCTCAGCAGAAAGGCACCGCCCACTGGCAACTTCCACTTGGACATCTTGCCGGCGTACTTATCAAGTTGATCGGGGTTGGGGACTGAAAACACCTTGTTCTCGATCACCAGCGATCCCCGGTCTGGCCAATGCATGACTAGGTCGAGGTTCTCCCGCTCACGTTCCACCCTTCTGGTGCCAGCCCCCGTCGCTAGGCCAGGTACTAGCGAGCCGAAAACTTCATCCGCTTGGTCGGGAAACGTCTCGAATATCCACGCGAGCATGTTGCTGTGAAATAGCTCGCTGTTGCCGAACATGATTCTGCCAAGCGCCTCGGTTTGCAGCATTCCGGAGATGTCTTCAGCGCTTTCATCAGCCGGACCGGGAACTCCCTCCAAAAAAAGGCGGACAGGGTTCGCAGCCCCCTTCGCCGGTGCCAGATGACGAACGGATGAGTCAAGCCAGGATCGCGTCTCGTCGGTCTCGTGTCCTTCGAAGTACGAACGGTTCGGCGCGCCTCCCGCCTCCTTCGGCGCCGTTTCTTCGTCGGCTGTTCCCCACCTGTCAATCGCATAGGCGGTTCGAACTACACCGTCAGCAATACCAAGGGCGATTTCAGCTTGGTTCCTGCTTCCCTCGCCGATTCGCCAATTGCCACGAGTAGCGTTGTAGAGTGCCTGTTGCGAAACATCCTCGTTGTAGGTCCTACTGATCACGAACATCACGACCGGACGATCGATTGCCGGCAACGGCTCGTGTTCAACGCTGTCTTCTATTGATGGCTTCATTGGTCCCTCAAATGGATGTCACTTATTCAATCCGCATCACGGCAGGACGTGTCCAAAAGTCTCCGTCACAAGCGGATATAGCCGACCGTCAAGTCCCCTGTACCTTGAATGAAGATCGACCAGCCGTCCACCAATTTCTAGCCATCCAAAGTTATCAATCGTCGCCAGCGGTTCATTGTCACGCGCCAAGACCCAGCTGGTATCTTCCCAAGGCTGCAGACGGTCGCGGGTGACCAGCGACTCTGAGTCCAGCGGACCGCCGCGGGCCGCTCCGGTGAGCCACTGCCGTCGATCCCCCAACGTCATTTCCAGGACTGATGCCATGACGCGATAGCCGAGAGCTCTGGGGGACGTCTGCGGGGATTTGGACGGGCGATGGACCCCCAGAGACTCTTCCAGCGAGACGGCAATGGCGTTGGCGGAGGGCATGCCAAATGCCTTGTCCCATGGCAGCTCGAACACGATATTGTCTGCAGAACCGGCCGTGAAACCCAGTCCGGAACGACGGGCGGAGTAACGCAGACCACTTGCACTCGTCGCCACGAGGGCGTCTGCATGTGCATCCGAACCGCCGTCGTACGTAATTCCGATGTAGAGACCCGGGTCCCGCCGACTCAGTTCACTCGCCACCCTCCACGACAGCGCATTGAGTTGGCGATATCGAACTGTCCCGTGTTCTGCAAAGATCATTGCGTTCCTCCCGGACACTGCGTGCCCTAGATCAGTCGCTGTTGACACCATTCTTCATGCCGAGCGCCGCCCTTTGAGCGAGCGCCGCGCGGGGCCGTCGCTAAGACTTGCCCCGCACCCACAACCGCGACGGCCTCCCCCTCGTCCCGTCCGATATCTGCCCCGTCCCAGCCAGCTTCGGCTCCATGAACCGCCGGAACGTGTCCCGCATCAGCGTCTGCCCAGCGACAGCCTCATGCAGCTCCCGCAGGTCCTTCAACGTGAACGGCTCATCCAGCAGCGCCCCAGGATCCGGCGCCTCGACATAAACGGCCCGCAGCCACTCCGCTGCCTTCGCCACGATGTCCGAATGCCCGTAGGGCAGACCGGCGATCAGCTCCGGTTCCCCGGTCACGGAAGCCAGCCTGACGCCGTCGGACTTCAACGCCTCCTCCAGAGCCGCCAAAGGCACCACGTCCACGTGCGCCACTGACAAAACCCAGCCGCGGTCATCGCGCCCCGGCTCATCAAACACCTGCAGCTGGCGCGGCACTCGCCCGGAAATCCCAACCTTCTCCCGCAAGCACCGCAGCACCGCATCCGCCAGGGTCTCGCGCTCGCGCAGGAACGTCCCCGCCAGGGCCCACCTTCCGTGCTGATGCTCCTCCGCACGGCGCACCAGCAGCACGCACACGCTCCCCTCCGCGACGGTCAGCACCGCCGTGTCCACCGCCACCGACGGCCGCGGGTAGTCAAGCAGGGACGGGGCATCACTGTTCTTGGAATCCTTCACATCACCATTTATCGCAGTATTGCGCTAAAGACGCAAGCCGTGCATACTTAGATGAATTAGCGCAGAAGTGCATTAATCAACCGGAGGTCACCATGAAAGTCCCACAGCTTCACGTCGGCGCCGGCAGCAGGCTCGGCCCCCTGAGCATCTTCCCCGTCTGGACCTCCGGCTCCGGCAGCCTCGGCATCAGCACCGGCACGCGCGCCGACGTCGCCGTCACCGAACTCGCCAGCGGCGCCCAGGTGGCCCGCCTCACCGTCACCAACAACGGACCGCACTCCGCGCTGCTCCTGGAAGGCGAGCTCCTCGAAGGCGGACAGCAGCACCGGACCTGCGCCCGCGACGTCGTCCTCGGCCCGGGCGAAACCCGCGACATCGACACCTTCTGCGTCGAAGCAGGCCGCTGGGAAGCCGGCGAAACCAGCCACCGCCGGCAGGCTCGGCGCGCCCCGCTCAACGTCTGGTCCGAGCTGGCCAACGGCCCCGGCGGGCAGCGCGGCGGCAACCGCCAGGGCCGCATCTGGGAACGGGTCAGCCGCTTCGACAACGCCCGAGGCGTCTCCGCGACCAGCTCCCTGCTCGACCACATGGACCTGTTCAAGGACGACAAGGAGGAACGGAACCGCTTCAGCGCCGCGGACGCACCGAAGCCGCTGGAAGGCCAGCGCGGCATCGTTATCGGGCTCGGCCAGCAGCCGCTGCTCCTGGAGGTCTTCGGCACCAACACGCTCTTCCTCCGCCACTACCGCCAGCTGATCGAGGCGGCGCTGCTGGACCTCGAGCTCCTGCCACCCCAGGCACTGGCATCCGGACCGATGCCCGGCCAGCGCGCCCGCGACTTCGCCGCCCACGTCCAGGCGATGGACTTCGGGGCGTTCGACGACGGCACTGCGGCCGTGGAGATCCGCGACCACGGCGCACTCCGCAGCCGCAACGTCTCCCGCGCCGCCGGAGCGGTCACCGCCGCAGGCATCGCCGTCGCGCTCCCCCAGCGCCGCCCCCAGCTGGCCCACCTGACCGGCTGGAACACCAAACACCCCCTGATGGAGATGGCATGAAACTGAACCCCTTGCAAAATGACCGCGCGGCCGGCGTCCTCGTCGCCCTGGCCGCGGGCGACGCCCTCGGAGCCGGCTACGAGTTCGGCGCGCCGCTGCCGGACGGCGCCGAAGTAACCATGAAGGGCGGCGGCCCGTTCGGGTTCGCGCCGGCCGAGTGGACCGACGACACGTCCATGGCCATCCCGATCGCCCAGGCGCTGCTGGAATCCGCCTCCGGCGCCGGCTCCTCCTCCCCCGCAGCGCTGACCATGGTGGTCCGGGCCTGGACTTCCTGGGCGGCGGAGGCGAAGGACGTGGGCGCCCAGACGAGCGCCGTCATCGCGGCGGCCCGCCGGCTCGCTTCCGCTGCCGGGCGGAGCAAAGTCCACGCGGCCGACTTCACCGGCGCCGCCGCCGCGGACTTCCACGCCCGCACCGGCCGCAGCGCCGGCAACGGCTCGCTGATGCGGACGGCACCGCTTGCCCTCGCCTCTCTGGACCGGGAGCCGGGCGAACTCATGGCTGCCGCCGGCGTGATGAGCGCGCTGACCCACGCCGACCCCGACGCGCAGGAGGCCTGCGGCCTCTGGTGCGTTGCGATCCGCAACGCGGTGCTCACCGGGCGGCTCGACGTCCGATCGGGTCTGACGCTGCTGCCCGCCGAGCGTGCTTCGGTGTGGCTGGAGCGGATCGAGACGGCTGAGCGTTCCCGTCCCCGCGACTTCACCCGCAACGGCTGGGTGGTCGAGGCGTTCCAGGGCGCGTGGAGCGCCATCCACTATGCGGGCCTGTCGGCGTCCGGCCCCGCCCGACTGCGGGCGGCCTTGGAGGAGGCCGTGCGCGGCGGCCGGGACACCGACACGGTGGCCGCGATCGCCGGCGGACTGGTTGGCGCCGCCTACGGCTACACCGCGGTGCCGTTCGAATGGCGGCGGCGCCTGCACGGCTGGCCGGGTCTGCGTGCCCGCGATCTGATGATTCTGGGCATGGAACTGGGCCGCGGCGAAGGCCGCCGACCTGTGTCCTGGCCACGCGCCGAGCGCCACGACTACAGCATGTGGAGCCGCACCGACGCGCTGGTCCAGCACCCGCACGACGACGGCGTGTGGCTGGGCGGCGTCGGTTCACTCGGGCGGGTGGCGGAGTTGGGCATCGACGCCGTGGTGTCGCTGTGCCGGCTGGGGACGTTGGATGTTCCTGCTGTGGCGGCGGAGAACCACGCCACGTTCTGGGTTGTTGATTCTCCTTTTGAGGAGGAGAACGCGCATGCCGGTTTCGTGCTGCGGGAGGCGGCGGCCGCTGTCGAACGTTTCCGGTCGGAAGGCAAGACCGTGCTGCTGCACTGCGTGCGGGCGGAGTCGCGGACGCCGACCGTGGCCGCGCTGTATGGGGCTTCGGTTGCCGGGGTGTCTCCGATGGAGGCGATGGAGGATGTGCGGCGGGTGCTGCCTGGGGCTCGGCCGAATCCGCTGTTTATGGGGGTGCTAGGAGGCGACAAGGCCCCCGCCGTCGAGTCATAAGGACGACCGCGCGGAGCAGTTGCCGAACAAAGTCCGCGGGTGCTGATAAGAATGACTTGGCATCAGAGGGGATGCTTGTTTGGCACTCAGAATGGGGAGAGTTGCACTTGGGGGAACAAGAGTCCACGTCGCCGGGACGTCAGCGTGATCGGCACCAGATTGCC
Source organism: Arthrobacter sp. NPDC093128 (assembly GCF_040683875.1). Lineage (NCBI taxonomy): Bacteria > Bacillati > Actinomycetota > Actinomycetes > Micrococcales > Micrococcaceae > Arthrobacter > Arthrobacter sp. NPDC093128. The sequence goes on along the minus strand of NZ_JBFBEY010000004.1, from coordinate 305,748 downwards.
AGTCGGGCAGTGAAGGCCTACCAGGCAGGTGACCCGCTGCAGCGCATTGCGGCGGATGCCGGTATGAGAGCTTACGACATGCTGCGTCTGCTCAGTACCCGGGTAGCTGATCAGAGCGAGCACCAGCGGTCCGAAGCTCTTCGCGGGCGGTGCTCTGAGACTGCCAAGGTTCTGCGTGAAAATGCCCACCGGATTATTCAGCTTTTGGACGCTGGAATTGACAGCCCTGACATTCCTAGAATTCTGGCCGCTCTCGGCGCCATGATCGACATCGACATTGCTGCAGAGCTGTTGAAGGGCCCTGAAATCTCGAAGCACCTAGAACGTACAGCACCCCGCGCTTTTGTCACTGACAAAATGGGCCTGCTATTCGTGACGGGGTATCAGCGCGGCGTGGAACCCGACTACCGACTGGTACTGGGCAAGGACCCGCTGCCAAGTATGCAGGAGTATCGGGTCCTCTTGGCCCAGCATCTGTCGCGACCGCAGATCGGCCGAGTCATCGCTGTTATAGAAACAACTGCTGAAGCAATTAGTAGGGGCGACAATGCTGGTATTTCTTACTCCGAGTACGGAGTAGCCCGGGACGCTGTTGCCCTTCAAATGGGTATCAACCCGAGTTCATCGTTCCCACCTTCTGGCGAACTGATTCGCGATCGAACGGAGGGAAGGTCTTGGCACTTGGCGCTCGAATCCGTGGGCTTGAAATTTCCCGCTGTGCGGGGCGGATTTTCCGCGGCCGACTTTGAAGATGCCTCCCATTCATACCGCGCCACAGGAGGTCTCTTCGGATCCCCGAAAGATGTCTCCAGTTACGACAGTTGGATGATCGCTGAAGTAGCCGCGGGTCGGGATCGTCCCTCAGTAGTGGCAATCAGACGGCACTTCGGTACATGGGAATCCGTGATCGGCGCGGTGATGCCACCGGAAGTCGAGGATGAGTTCGACGGGATCGTCAATCACTACAGGATTCAGAACAGCCTGGAAGAACGTTGGGCACGTGCGGGCGAACTAGTCGGTGATGTTCTGGCGACCATGCCATGGAATTCGTTCCTGAGCATTGACTACGGTGACGAGACCGACGGACCGCGCAGGCCCTACGCTCAGGCCAGCCCGAGCGCAGACGGGGTCTGGTGCGAAATCGTGTCCGGGGAGTTTCTGCCGGCAGACCAATGGCCCATCAGTGCAGAGTACCTCGAAGGGAATGGCTGGTCCGCACCCGACGATGAAGTGCCAAACTGGCACAAGCAAGGCATCCCGCCCGTCGAAGCGGGGCACCAGATACTCGAGGGCCTGAGATACGGCCGACGTTGCGAGGATGCCACGAAGGTTCGCTGGCACAGCGCAGATTTCCCCGGCGGCCCTGGTCCTGATGGCGGCGTCATCCTAGATGATTCACCAAGTGGAGTGGTCCAAAACCTGCGGAACGCGAGCTAACCGCAACCTGTCGTCCACGCGCGAACAGCGTTCGTGTCGCGGCGGCGAAGAAGCCGCCCGCTGACTAACGTTTGGAACAGCGAGAACCGGACAAGCGGTTCATCAGTTTGGGGGCCACAATGAGGTGCATTCCGGAAGAGCCGGAATTCGGCGAGGGACAGCTGGCGGAGAAGGCCGTCTGGGACGCACTGAGGAGAAGCCTTCCGGACGACGTTGTCCTGGCTCATTCCGTGCACATCCGCGACGGCCGCAACGAATACGAAATTGATCTCCTCGTCCTCTGGCCCGGAGTGGGCATGGCGGCCATCGAAGTTAAAGGGGGCCAGATCACCATCGCCGACGGGCAGTGGTATCAATCGGACCGGAGCAACAGGCGCAAGCTAAAGAGCCCAGTGGCACAGTCGCAGAGCTCGCTACATGCTCTCAAGAACTGGCTGGAGGACCAGCTCGGTTCGCGCCTGAGCAGCCGCTGCGTCTACATGGTCAGCCTGCCTTACACAGAGGTGCCCAACGAATGGGCCATGGCCGGCTGCCCCCGCTCACTCATCCTTGACCAGAGCGATAGCCAGTCCCCTGCCGAGCTTGTCCGCCGGGCGATAGAAAACGAAGGCGGCGGGGCCTCCCCGCTGGCCCCGGCCTTCTTGGAGCGCATCGTCCGCAAGCTGAGCGGAAACCTGGACACCGCCGTCGGGCCGTCCGGCAATCCGCAGGAGGATGAAGATGCCCAGGACCACCTCACGGAGCGTCAATCAGTCCTTCTTCAAGCAACCCGGTCCCTCCCTCGGATCCGGTTCACCGGCGGTGCCGGCAGCGGGAAGACTTGGCTGGCCGTGGAGAAGGCGCGCCTGCTCAGCAGGCAGGGCAAACGCGTCGGCCTCTTCTGCTACAACAAGGGGCTCGGGCAGTATCTGCAGGACCGTGTTGCCACTTGGCGCCAGGCCAAGCCCGTATTCACCGGCGAGTTCCACGAATACGTGCGCGGGCTGGGGGTTCCGGACGGATCAGGGCAGGATTATTTCGATGTGGAGATGCCCCGCCTGCTCAAGGAACTGGCAGCAACCATGGAGCCGCACCAGCGGCTGGATGCCGTCGTCGTCGACGAAGCCCAGGACTTCGCCCCGCTGTGGTGGGATGCGCTGCTCGCCTGCACGAAGGAACCCGACGGCGGCGAGGTGTACGCCTTCATGGACGACCGCCAGGACGTCTACCGCCGGTGGGGAGGCGCGACGGCGGATCTCACCTCCGGCCCCATGGCCACCTTCGTGCCCATCCACATTGATGAGAACCTCCGCAACACCCGCAAAATTGCCGAAACGTTCAGACCCTTTGCCGGCGAGCACTTCACCCCCCGCGGCAGCACGGGATTGCCGGTCCGGGTGGTGGATTGCCCCACCGACGAGGCCCTCAGCCTCGCGGACGACTGCATAGAGGCCCTCATCGCCGAAGGCTGGGCCAACAACCAGATTGCCCTCCTGACCACCAAGGAGCGACACCCGGTGCACTTGGACTTCTACGAGCGCGGCGCCACCGAAGACTACTGGCGCGAATTCCACGCGGGCGAAGCAGAATTCTACGGTCACGTCCTAGGCTTCAAGGGGCTGGAACGGTCCGTGGTGGTCCTGTGCGTCAACGGCTTCAAAGACATGGAACGGGCGGCCGAGCAGCTCTACGTCGGGTTGTCCCGCGCACGGAGCCTTCTGGTCGTTGTTGGTGATTCGGGGTTGCTGGAGGAAGCCGGCGGCCGGGAGCTGAAGGTGGCGTTGTCACGTGCGCAGGCGTGGAATCCGGTGCTGCAGGATCACTAGGTGATGGCGCTCACGTTAATTGTCGGAGCCACCGCATAGTCTCCAGTCACTAGATTCAGAACCGTCCAATGGGGGATGAAATGCCAGAACTGGTCGACGCCGAACCTCACCCGATCGCGACACTTCCGCAGGTGCCGGCTCAGGCTGCTCCCGCGTCAGTGCCTGCTTCTTATGACTACGCCTTTCTGTACGCGTGGCAGCAGGAAGCTTTGAAAGCGTGGCACGCGAACGCCCGCCGCGGCGTGGTGGAAGCCGTCACCGGTTCCGGCAAGACACGCGTCGGCATTGCAGCCGCCTTCGAGGCAGTACGGCAAGGCATCAAGGTGCTCATCCTCGTGCCAACGGCCGAGCTCCAGCGCCAGTGGCTGGCGTCGCTGCAGCGCGACCTGCCGAAAGCACGGCGCGGAGCACTCGGCGACGGCCGCCTTGACTCCCTCGACCACGTCGACATCCTCGTGGCGATTGTCCATTCGGCGTCCAGCCGCCATACGCTTCGCAGCCACAAGGCCGGCCTGATCATCGCTGACGAGTGCCACCGCTACGCCGCACCCATGTTCACCGGCGCACTGCAGGAAGGGTACGCCTGGCGTCTCGGGCTGACGGCTACTTACGAAAGGTCCGACGGCGAGCACGAAAACCTCCTGACACCCTACTTCGGCGGCGTCATCTACTCGCTCTGGTACGACCGTGCCTTGAAGGACGAAGTCATCGCGCCGTTCGACATCGCCCTGGTCGGGGTTGACCTGACGCCGTCGGAACAGGTCAACTATGAGGAATTTTCCAACACGATGTCCGAAGCGGCCCGAAACCTGGAGTCCTACGCCGGAATCCCCCGGCGGCCGTTCCACCAGTTCATCGCCTCGGTGGCCACCCTCGCAGGATCGGATTCACCGAGCAGGGAAGCGACGATCGCCCGCAAGTACATGCGGGCCATGGCGTCCCGGCTCACCCTACTGGCCGAGGCAAAGACCAAGTATCACGCACTCGCAGCACTGAAGGAAACGGTCGATGGGTCTCACGGCACCCTCGTCTTCACTCAGACCCAGGAATCCGCCCGCCGGGCACAGGAGCTGTACACCGCCATGGGATCCAAGGCCTCGGCGCTGTTCAGCGGGATGGCTAAGGACGACCGCAAGCAGGGCATGGAGGATTTCCGCAGCGGCGCCTCCCAGATCCTAGCGGCGCCCCGGCTCCTCGATGAAGGCATCGACGTTCCGGAAGCCGACCTCGGGATCATCGTGGCGGCCAACCGGAGCCAGCGCCAGATGGTGCAGCGGCTGGGCCGTGTGATCCGCAAGAAGGCAGATGGTCGCGTCGGGCGGCTCGTGGTCCTCTACTCCACCGGCACCGTTGAGGATCCGAACGTCCAGGGCGAGGAATTCCTGGGCAAGGTGCTGCCGTTCGCGCGCAACGTGGAATTCTTCGACATCAAGACCGATCTGGATCGGCTGCAAGTGTTCCTTGTCAGCGAGGCTGTGGTTGAGACGGAGTCGGGTGGCGAGACGGATCAGGCTGCCGGTGAAGCGCTTGGTGACCCGGAAGTTGTGGTTCCCGAGCCCGGCGGCGACGAAGTCCACGAAAGCGAGCTAAGCGACGACAGCGCGCCGACGCACTTCGATTTGGAAGATCCTGACTGGCCTGAGGAACTTGCCGGTCTGGAAGGCTTCACCGACGACGCCGTTCAGGACTACTTGCGTCGAGCAGGACGCGCAGAGCTTCTGACGGCTGAGCAGGAAGTGGAGCTCGCCGAGGAGATTGAAGCCGGCCTCTATGCGTCGCACCTCTTGGCGGACGGTGTTCCCCGCGGCCGTAAGGAATCTCGGGAGCTACGAGAAATTGCACTCCTGGGTGACCGCGCCGCCGACGCACTCCTTGAGGCCAACCTTCGGCTCGTAGTGTCCATCGCCAAGCGCTACATGAACCAGGGCATGGATTTTCTGGACCTCATCCAGGAGGGCAACATCGGCCTTCACCGAGCGGTGTGCAAGTTCGATTACACCCTCGGCTACAAGTTTTCGACGTACGCGACCTGGTGGATTCGCCAAGCCGTGACACGGGGTCTGGCCGACCAAGGGCGCATGATCCGACTGCCTGTTCACATGGTGGAGCAGGTGCAAAAAGTCTTGGCCGCTCAGCGCGGAGCGGCTGTGCAGGGAATTACGCCGACGTATGCGGAGCTCGGACAGCTCACTAGCCAGTCAGCAGACAAGGTGGAGTATCTCCTGAGTCTTGACCGGCCGGCTCATTCTCTGGACTATTTGGTGCCCGATGGCAAGGGCGGCTTGGAGCCGCTGGCTGACCAGCTGGTAGACCCGTCGGACATGGACATCGTGGACCGCATCGTTGGGGAACAGATGAAGGCGGAGGTGCACGCGGTGCTGGACACTTTGTCAGAGCGGGAAGCCGGAGTCATCGCCATGCGCTTTGGACTTGGCGACGGCGAGGAGAAGACGCTGGATGCGATTGGAAGGGTCTACGGCGTCACGCGCGAACGTATCCGCCAGATCGAATCCAAGACGATGCAGAAGCTGCGTCATCCCTCGAGGTCTCAGGTACTGAGGGAATACCTGTTCAGCTGCCAGAACCGTCCCTCGGCCGCAGTCTGTACAGCCGGTGAGACACAGTTGTCAGACCCTGCCAATACCGTGATAGAAACGACCACCAGTCAAAGCATGGGGGACAAATGAAGATCGAGTTCGGGTGGCATCTCGACCGGGCGCCGTGGGCTTATACCCAACCGGGGCTCAACAGCATCCGTGTGGGCCGGAAGAACTTCACAGCCCTGTTGCAGACACGGCTAGGCATCACCCGCCCGGACACCGGCCATGCAGAACGTGTCAGCCAGTACCTGCAACGGCTCCAGTCCATCGACTCTCCCGGTGCATGGTTCCACGAGTCCTTCCAAGTTGACCCATGGTCCACCGCCCAGGAGCTGCTCGCCGCTCGAGATGACGCCGTCGCAAATGGCTGGAACGGTTGGCTCCCAGCCCCGCGGACTGGCTCAGAAGCACCGTCCCCGCTGCTCCGAACGCTTGAGGCGGCTGAAAAGGCGCCCGGACGTCTGGCATCATCGTTGGCCGATGACATTGCGGAGTTGGTAACAGCGCTCGACTCGCCGTTGCCGCTTGGCATCGACGAGCTAGTCCTTCAGCACCCTGAGCCCAGCTTCCCGCAGGTCTGGCAGGTCATCATCGGAAAGCTCCGCAGTCGCGGCATCAAGGTCAGTGAGGCCGTCTCAGCCGCCAAGCCCCCCAAACTCACGATCCTGACAGCCGAAACGGAATGGGACGCTGCGGAGGCAGCCGCGAGGTGGCTCGCTTCGGGCGACAACGCCAACACCGCTGTCGTCTGTTCCGACAGCAGCGCAGTTCTAGACAGCTTTCTCTCCGGTCATGCGTTGCCCGCTGTCGGCGTCGGCGCCCCTTCTGCATGGCGGCCGCAGGACCAGCTAATTCCGCTGTTTTTCGAGGTCATCTGGGCACCGGTCAACGCACAGCTCCTCGCCGAACTGCTCAGCCTCCCCGGTTCACCGGTCCACCGGGGCGCCGCGCGGCACCTTCTGGCCGCTCTCAGAGCGGAGCCCGGAATCGGAGGCGACGCCTGGACCGCAGCGATTGCGGAAATCGAAGGCGACGAACAGCTCGGCCCGGACGTTGCAGCTGTGCTGGACGACGTCTTCAACACGGGTCTGCTCGTTGAAGACCGGATTGTCAGCGGCATCCAGCTGGCCGAAAGGGCGGAATGGCTGGCAGCCCGGCTGCATGCTCGCATAGCTGCCGATGAAACCGCCAAGGGCACGGCAGCCCTGCTGCAACGAATCCTTGCACTGCTCAAGCCGCTTCCCCGTGTGTCCCGCAGGGACCTGCGGCGGATCATCGCCGCCGTGATCACTCCGTCGTCCGGGTCGCTGGTCACAGCCGGAGCCTCACCCTGGCTACGGCTTGGCCACCTGGCGGAGCTGACCGATAGGGTCGACCAGGTCCTCTGGTGGGGATTTCAGGGCGCCAGTGCGCCGGCCCACCGTCGTTGGGACGCCCACGACGTCACGGCGCTCGCACAGGTGGGTGTGCAGCTTCCGGCCCCCGAAGAACTGAGCGCTCTGGAAGTGACCCAGACGCTTGCCGGTTCCACCCGGACCAGCAACCTGGTCCTCGTCCAGATCCGGCAGCGAGACGGCGAACGGGTGGCAGGCAACCCGCTATTGGAGGCTCTTGCGGCCGCTCAGCCGAGCGGGCAGGCGGCATCCGTGGCAGACCGGCTGTCCGCCATCACCGTTGATTCCCAAAAGCTGACCGACGCATCAGGCCGCTGGTCACTGGCGGGCCGCCAAGCACAGCTCGCCCCCGTTCCCCAGCAACGGCCCACGGCACCACGTCCCGTCCACGAGGTGACTCCAAACCCGGTGCTGGTCCCAAAACGCATCTCTTACACCCAGCTGTCGACGCTGCTCGGCTGTTCATTCGCCTGGGCGCTCAAACACGAGGCACATCTCAGGGTGCCCGACGCCGCCGGTGTGCCAGCCGGAAACCAGATGCTTGGCATCTTTGCCCACAAGGTCGTCGAGGTCCTCCACCGAGAACTCCGGCCGTTTCACCGCTCCGTTCCGGAAGCAGCCGAGGTGAGCGCCGTCGTCGGCCGTCTCCTGCCCCAGCTGGCATCGGAGCTGCTCCTGCCCGGCCAGCTGCACCGGCTGGCCGGGGTTCGAGCCACCATCGAAGCCACTGTCATGACGTTCTTCCAGCAGCTCGAGCGCGGCGGGGTGGTGCTCCAGGAGATGGAGAAGGAGTTCAGTAAGGACCTGACCCTCACAGTGGCCGGATCCGATCTCACCGTTTCCGTAGAGGGCCGCGCCGACGCCGTGGGCGTCGATGCGCGCGGCCGGACAACCGTCGTCGACCTCAAGTGGAGCAACACCGAAAAGTATCTCCGCCAGGACGTTCAGCGTGGTGAAGCACTCCAGCTTGCGCTGTACCAATGGGCTCTCAACGACGGGGAAGAGCCGCCGGATTTTCCGGCCGCATATTTCCTGCTGAAACAGGGAGCGTTCGCGTCCGCCCACCCTGAGTTCGGCGCCGCCGTGCAACCCGCGCAGGACACGCCGGAGCTGTGGCGCCGTGCGGTACGTGCCGTGGAATTCACGGTCGAGGAAGTCCTCGCAGGCCGCATCACTGCCGCACAGCCGGCCGAGAACGCGCTGGCCGAAGGTGAGCCCACCGCTGCCACTCTGGCGGCTGAGGATGAGCGGCTGCACCGGGAGCCGAAGTGCCGGTACTGCGATTTTGGAACTCTGTGTGGACTCAAAGGGGACTACTCGTGAACATGCTGGACAACGTCACCATGGTCTCGGCCAGCGCCGGCACGGGGAAGACGTACACGCTGACGGGCAAGATCGTGGACCAGATCGCGGCGGGGCTGCCTGCCGGGGCTATCATGGCCACCACGTTCACCAAGAAGGCGGCGGGTGAGCTGCGCGAGCGCATCGCCGCCCGTCTCCTGGAACAGGCTGAGGTGACGGACGACGCCGATGCTGCCGCCGCCCTTCGGCTCGCCTCCCAGCAGCTCCCTGCGAGCCTCATCGGCACGGTGAACAGCGTCTGCGGGCAGCTGCTCCAGGATCACGCCATTGACGCTGGTCTGTCCCCCGCCCTTGAGGTCATCGGGGAGGAGCAGCTTGCCGGTATCTTCAACCTCGCTACCGACGAAATCCTGGCCGAGCATGCTCCGGCGATTCTCCCCATCGCACACCGCATGGGCACGGACGACGCGGGTGCTCGGGATGCAAAAACCTGGCAGGAGATGGTCCGGTCTGTTGTGGACGCCGCCCGCACCAACCTCCTGGGAGCCGACGAGCTGGCAGCCTGCGCGGAACGGTCCTGGATCGGATTCCGTGAGCTCCTCGATCCGCCTGGCAATGACGACCGGGCGAACTGGCTGCGGGACCTGCGCGCCAGTGTGCCCGACCTCGAAGCCACCGCGCGGGACGGCAAGACGCCGGCCGGGAAGTCGGTGACCGTCACTTCCGCATCGTTTACGGAACATGTGCCAAAGATCCTGCACAAGGTTGCGAAAATGGGCGACATCGAAAGCATCACCTGGGAGGACTGGCGCGGCGTCGTTGGATCCGGGGCTCCCGCCGCAGTCAAGGCACTCTTCGCACCAGCGACGGATGCCATCAAGGAAGGTCTCCTCTCCAGCCCTGCTTTCCATCACGACCTTGAGCAGTACATCCGGCGGATCTTCGCATGCGCCGCTGATTGCCTCAACGCCTACTCCGAGTTCAAACGGCTCCATGGCCTCATGGACTTTGTTGACCAGGAGACCCTTGTCCTGAAGCTGGCGCGTAACAACGAAGCGTTCCGGCGTTCGTTTCCCGGGCGCGTCCGGTTCCTTGTGGTCGACGAGTTCCAGGACACAAGCCCCCTCCAGCTGGAGCTCTTTCTGCAGCTCAGCAATCTTGTAAAAGAGGCCGTCTGGGTGGGCGACCCCAAACAGGCCATCTATGAGTTCCGTGGCACTGACCCAGAACTTATGGAAGCGGTGGTCGCCAAGGTCAGCCGCAGGGAGCAACTGTCCAAGACTTGGCGCTCCCACCAGGCCGTGGTGGACCTGAGCAACGCCGTGTTCGAGCCGGTATTCGAAAAGCATGGCATGCCGCCCGAAACTGTCCACTTGGAGCTCCCCGACGCACACGCGGAGTGGTCCCCGGGCACGCTCGAAGCCTGGACCCGCCGCCAGACCAACGACGGCGAACGGCTCAAGGCAACCGCCGCAGGCGTAGCGTCCCTGCTGGGACGGCGGCCGGAGCTTCGGGCCGGCGACCTCGCCATTCTGGCCAGGTCCAACGCGGATGTGGAATCCCTGTCCACGGCACTCGACGCTTTGGGCATCCGTGCCAGCCGCAACCCCCGCAAGCTGTCCGACGCCCGGGAGGTGCAGCTCGCCCGGGCCGGCATGGCGTACATCGCTGACGGATATGACACCGTGGCTCTGTGCGAACTCGTGGCACTGCATCCCGGCCACTCTGCCCACGCAACATGGCAGCAGCAGCTCCTCGAAACCCCGGATGCCGCCGTCGTGCTCGAGTCGTGGAATGCCGACCCGTTGGTGGCCGCACTTGACAGCCTGCGTGAACGCGCGGCCGTGGCTACGCCTACCGAGGTCTTCGAGGCCGTGACCGGTGTTCTCGGACTGCCCCGGCTCATCGCCAGCTGGTCATCCCCGGCCACCCGGTTCAGGAATCTCGACGCCGCCCGCGGTGCCATCCACACCTACTACGAGCGGTGTCTCGCGCTCCGCTGCCCCGCGACGCTGCGCGGCTTCCTCGTCTTCTTCGGCAGCGAGGAGCAGCAGTCGGCCGAGAACACGGGCGACGACGTCGTCAATGTCCTCACGTACCACAAGGCCAAAGGGCTCGAATGGCCCGTAGTAGTCATGGAAGGGCTGGACAAGGACCTGCGGCTCGCAGCGTTCGGGGCCGCAGTGGAGCAGGAGGGCAGCTTCGATTTGGAACAACCGCTGGCTGGCCGCTGGATCCGGTTCTGGCCGAGTCCCTTCCCGTATGGCGGATCCCCGCTGGACACGAAGGGCAAGAACAGTGAAGTAGCGGAGCGGGCGCAGGAACGCGACCGCCGCAACATGTCGCGGCTCATGTATGTGGGCATGACGAGAGCGGTTGAGACCACTGTGCTGACCGCAAAGAGCAGCAGGCCGGAACTGTTGAACAACTTGGGCGTAACAGCATTGGTGTCTTGGTCGACAGAAGACGAGGGCAGCACCGAAGCAGTAATCCAGGTAGCCGACGGCGAAGGCTTTCCCTCAATCGTTCAAGAACTCGAGCCCCTGGAAGTTGTACCGACAGCTCCAGTGTGGACTCCGAGGTTTACCGACGCGCTATCGGCCCCTTCGGGCGCTGTAGGGTTGCCGGCCCGCTTCGCCGCCTCCTCCCTGGACTCTTCCGGGCACGATGCCGCGGTAACCCCTGTGGCTGAGCTCGGTTCACGGCTCGCACACCATGGTTCCGATGACTGGGGTGCGGTGGGCAGCGCCGTCCATGCCTATCTGGGGACGCAGTTCTCAGCGCTCACCCCAGCCGAGCAGCGGGATTTGGCCGAACGGATCGTTGAGCGGTGGCAGGTCGAGGGAACTGTTGATCCGTCGTTGCTGATCACGTCCGGGGACAGGTTCGAGGCCTATCTGGACACGGAGTTCCCGCAATGGGCCCGGCACCGGGAAGCGGCTATTGGCTGGCGGCCAGACCATCAGGTCATGGAAGGCTGGATCGATCTGTTGCTGGAGGGTCCCGACGGATTTGTCCTGGTGGATCACAAGACCTACCCCGGAAATGATCCGGAAAGTCACGTACGCGAGAAGTACCTAGGCCAGATGGCAGCGTACCGCAATGCGGTTCTCGCCGCGACGGGCAAGCCGGTTCTGCGGACGCTCATCCATTTCCCGGCTCTTGGCCGGGTCTACGAGATCAGCGACGTCTAAGGGGCACATCCAGCGGTGAATTTGGTCCGAACCTCGGAACTGGCATCGACTAACCGGCTCCCACCACCACAGGTGACGGCACTCCGGGCTTTGGCATGACCACTAGGGCACCCCGACATTTTGTCTGTGGGGTGCGTCATACTACAAACACCAGATCGTAACCCCGGAGTGAAAGAGGGACGCAGTGCACTTTGACTTGACACGCTCTGCCGGCAAGGTTCCGGGGAATTGATTTCCTGTGAAAAGCGGACCCGCGCCGAAAACGCCCGATGACAACTACGCACAATTCATCGCACAGCTCGACTCTGCAGCGAAGAATCTCACCCTGCGCCAGGAATCGCTGAGTAAGTCACTGGACCTAGTCGGGTTGCTCTACAAGCAGAACGAAGTCGGTCTCCGGCTGTGGGAAGAACGGCGCGGTAAAGCCGGAAAGCTTGTGCCAAGGGAAACGAAGTCGCCAGCGAAACAAAAGGCGTTGGGTGAGCTACTCGAGGTAGCCGTCAGGATGGAATCAATGTTCCTGAATCGCACCCAACGCATCGCCGAGAAACAGGCAACTATCCAGAGCCGCTGCGACGAGATCAAAAAGTCGCTCCTTGATCTGGACCGGAGCAAGCTGAAACTTGAGTCGTCCCGAATGCTGTCACGCGAGCGGGAGAACCTTAACCGTGCCATCGCCGCGCTGGCAGGGACATCCCAGGCCGCTACTGTGTCCACGGCGGACTTTGGTTTACGTAACGACCTCAACGACGCGCGCCGGGCGATAGCCATGGCCGAGGCCCTCCTCGAAGTGAAGGAGAACTGACAATGACTCGACCTGGCAGCGAAGAGAGGGTCATCAGAAGATTCACCTCTGCAGAGTGGGACACGCAACAAGGCCCCGGATCCATCGACTTCTTGGCTAAATTACGCGCCAGATGGGTCCTGCTCGGCTTCATGGTCTTCGGCATCCTTACCAACCTCGGAGCCTTCGGCGCCACCGTCATCGTGGTTGGGGCGATCATGCTGTTCTTGTACGCAAACAAGTCCTCGCCCCGGAAGGCGTTCGTGAAGGGGTTATTGGCGGATGTCAACGAAACCATCATCGAGCTGACGGGCGACGCCAACGCCAGTCTTACTGTCAAGGACTTCCGAGCTCTTGCCGAGAAGGGCCGGCCACTCTCCTTGCCAGTCAACGGTGTACACGGACTCAACCTCCAAGTCATCAACGAGGGCCCGGTCCAGAACCGAATCGCTGTTGTTGCTCTGGCGGACGACACATTGCGTTCAACACGCGTCGTCGTCACCGCAACAGCCCCGGACTACGCCACCGCCAGCTTCGATCGGCTGCTTCAGGCCACCCTCGACGCCGAGCCCGATAACCCACCCAAGACGATCTAGGACGGAATAGGAGTCATATGAAAGACAACCTCAGTGCAGACGACGCGGCCGACATAGTAAGCAGATCAGGACGGACTTTGCGAGCACGCCTTCGGGAACTTAGGGATAGCGGCGCCTTAGACGCGAAGGGTGCTTGGCAGGATCCTCCGCAGAAAAACGGAACCTGGACCATCAAACGAAGTTTCCTTCGAAGGCTGGCGCAAGAAAACAATTGGCCATTCAACGACCACTAGGGCTGCGTCCCTTCATTCGTTAAGCGGCACGCGGGCTAGCTTCGATGTCGGCACCAGACCCGAGCAGAAGAGCCGTCAGGTCGATCGCTTTGCATGGCAGTCACCACCAACGGTAACGGCACTCGACATTCTGGCATGCCCATTCCGGCACACCGTATTCCAGCTGACCAGTTGTAGGGTTCAGACGTTCTTCATGCATGAAGCAGCAGCCTGCGAATTCCGTCCTCGGGTGTTGTGCCATGTCATCCGGCATCATCATGCCGTAAGCAATCGGCCAGGACTCGTGCCCGCACACCGGGCAGCTGCGGACGGCCGTGCGTTTCTTTGCCGAATTCGCTTCATCGATCATGGCTGCAACCTATCCCGCAGCCCCGACATCTAAGGCAGCTACAAAAGATTCCTTATCCGTAAGAAATTCTTGTAACTTTCCCGCGTGCCGAGATGCGTCAACCAGCTCTAAGACCAGCCGCAAACGAACGGCTCCCACTTCAGTTGGCATGACCGAACGCGGTGTCAGCCACTCCTTACCTATAATCGCCGTTGCCGGAACATCGGGAAAAGCTCGCGCACCCGGTCCACCGTCTCCAGCGAAACGTCCACCGCCCGCACCCCAGGCTCAAGGCCAAGATCCGCTTCAACAACCCCCATAGGATCAACCATCACGCTCCGGCCCACCGATACCGGCGGCGCCTGGCACACCCCTGCCACGTACACGCTGTTCTCGATGGCTCGCGCGGCGTTGAGTGCCAACCACTGCTCTGTCTTGTGGGTGCCCGGCACCCAGGACGAGCAGACCAACAGGACCTTGGCGCCGGCGTCGGCCAGTGATCTGGCCAGCTCCGGGAACCGCAGGTCGTAGCAGGCCATCAGGCCGAAGCGCGCTCCCCCGTGCTCGAACACCACCGGGCTGGTCGACGGACCCGGCTTGATGAACGTCGACTCCCCGAAGCCCTGCGCGTCGAAGAGGTGGATCTTCCGGTGGACGGCCAGCCGGTCGCCGTCGGGCCCGAATGCCACCAACGTGTTGTAGGCCTTGCCCGACTCCTCCGAGGTTTCCACCACGCCCGCCACCAGCGCGATGCCGTGGCGGCGGGCGATACCGGCGAGTTCCTGGCAGACGGGACCGTCCAACGGCTCGGCCATCTCCGGGAATGTGGCGTCCACCTTCTTCTTCTCATAGGTGGCGTACTCCGGGAAGGCGACCAGCGTGGCGCCGTCGAGCGCGGCCTCGGCGGCGAACCGGTCGATCGCGGCGAGGTTGGCCTGGATGTCGGTGCCCGACTCCAGCTGCCCGAGCGCTATCCTCACAGTTGTTCCTTCCCTTCCGTCAGCCCTGCCCGGGTCAGGCCCCGGCCCGAGACTCCGGCTCAGACGGCCGCCTCAACCGTCGCCTTTTCCGTCGCCGTCATTTCGGGCGGTGCCGCCTTGAATCCCCGCGTGATCAGTGCCAGGACCACCACGCCCAGCACCAGCCAGGACACTCCCAGAGTAATCGCGTTGCTGTCCAGCTGGGAGAGCAGGTACGCACAGATGATCGCACCGACCACGGGGACCACCACGTAGGACACGGGGTTTAGCTGGAGCCCGGCCCGGCGCTGGCGCACGTAGTGGAACACTACCGAGGCGTTGACCAGGGTGAAGGCGGTGAAGGCGCCGAAGTTGATGAACGACGTGGACGTGGCCACGTCCAGGAAGATCGCGATCAGGCCGATGATTCCGGTGACGATCAGGTTGACCACCGGGGTGTGGAACTTGGCGCTGAGCCGGCCAAAGACGGCCTTGGGCAGGACCGAGTCCCGGCCCATCGCGTACAGCAGGCGGGAGGCGCTGGCCTGGGCGGCGAGGCCGGAGGCGAACTGGGCCACTACCAGGCCGGCGAGGAATACTGCGCCGAACAGCTGCCCGCCGATCTGCAGGGCGATGGAGCTGGCTGCGGAGGCGGAGTCCTCGAACACCCCGCCGGGGTGGACCAGCTGGGTCACGTAGGACACGGTCACGAAGATGCCGCCGCCGATCAGGGCGATGAGCATGATGGCGCGGGGCATGTTCTTGCGCGGTTCGATGGTCTCCTCGGTGAGGGTGGTGACGGCGTCGAACCCGAGGAACGAGTATGCGGCGATGGCCGCACCGGCGGAGATGGCGGCGATGCTGGAGGTGTCGTTGAAGAACGGCAGGGTGCTGGCCAGGCCGCCGGCGCCGGAGGTGGACACCACGTTGCCGATGGACAGTGCCACGAAGAACACGATGACCAGCAGCTGGAACGCCATCAGCACGTAGTTGGCCTTGTCCGCCACCTTGATGCCCAGGATGTTCAGCAGTGTGGTGATGAGGATGAAGCCCACGATCCAGACTGCGATGGAGATTCCGGGGAACTGCGCGCTCAGGTAGGAGCCGCCGATGAGCCAGATGACCATGGGCAGGAAGAGGTAGTCGAGCAGGATTGCCCAGCCGACCAGGAACCCGACGCGGGGATCGATGGACCGGCGGACGTAGGTGTAGGCGGAGCCGGCCACGGGGTACGCGATGGCCATCCGGCCGTAGCTGTGGGCCGTGAACAGCATTGCGACCATGGCCACCAGGTAGGCGGCCGGCGATGCGCCGCCGGTGGTTTCGGCGATGATGCCGAAGATCCCCAGGGCGATTAGTGGGGTCAGGTACGCCAGGCCGAACAGGACCAGGGAGGGCAGTTTCAGCGTGCGGGTGAGCGTGGGTGAAGTTGTCACGGGTGGTTCCTTAGGCGTTGAAGGACTGGGGAGCCCAGGTGGCCGGGCTGATCCGGCCCTGGTAGACGGGCAGTTCGACGGCGTCTTCGCCGTCGCGGAACTGGGACCAGGGGCGGTTGAGGTTTTCGGTGCCGTGGGTTCTGACGTGCTCGACGGCGGCAAGGTCCAGTTCCGCGGTGAGCAGCACCGGCGCGTCGTCGGGGGCCTCGGCCAGGGTGTTGCCCTCGGGGTCGACGATGATGCTCAGGCCCTTGCCGGTGGGGCCGGCGCAGTTGACGCTGACCAGGAAGACCTGGTTGACGATGGCGTTAGCCTTGGCGAGCACCAGCTCCTGGCGGCGGTCCGGCGTCGTGGTTTTGACGACGTTGAGGATCACTTCGGCGCCCATCCAGGCGAGCTGGCGGGACACTTCGGGGAACCATGCGTCGTAGCAGATGTTCAGGCCCACCCTGCCGATGCCGGCCAGGTCCACGGTGGTGAACCGGTCGCCGGGGTCGTAGGGCTCGAACGGGCGCCAGGGGAAGACTTTCCGGTAGTAGCCGGCAAGCTCCCCATCCGGGGACAGGACCAGCTGGGTGTTGAACAGCTGGCCTCCGGGTCCGCGTTCGCACACGCTGCCCGGGACGAGCCAGATGCCCAGGTCCGCGGCAAGCTGCCGGAGCTCTTCGACTCGGGGTCCGTCCAGGGGTTCGGCGGAAGCCTGGAGCACTTCGGTGCGCTGCTGGTCGGGGTCCTGATCTCCGAAGAGGTGCAGTTCGGGGAAGACGATGAGCTTGCTGTGCGGCTGGGCGGCGAGGGCGGCGGTGACATCGTCCGCGAAGGCCGAGAAGGGTTCACCGATGAGCCGGGGCCGGGCCTGGGCTGCGATGAGGGGAAGAGTGCGTTGCATGGTGTTCTCCGCGTTGGGGATGTGATCTGCACTATATTAGATCAGAATGATCCAATTATGAGAAGAGGGACAGATGGGCCGTAAAGTAGCGGATATGACCCGTCAGTTGGACGACACCGCCGACTCCTCACCCATCGGCGCCGGCAGGCCGGCCGGCATCGACCGGCGCAGCGCCATCGACGCCGTCCGGCTGCGGATCGGCATGGCCATTTCGCTGGGACTGCTGAAGCCCGGCGAGCGTCTCCCGGATCAGGAGGAGGTGGCCCTTGGTCTGTCAGTCAGCCCGATCACGGCGCGACGCGCGCTGGCAAGCCTGGCGGAGCAGGGCGTGGTGGTCCGCCGCCGGGGCCGGGCCGGCGGAACCTTCGTGGCGGACGAGCCGCCGCAGAGCGTGCTGGCCGAACTCTCGGCTTCCCCGGCCGAGTCCCAGGCCGTGAACCGGTTGGTGGACCGGAGGCTGCTGTTCGAGTGCGCGGTGACCCACTACGCGACGCTCAACGCCACGGCGGAACAGCTGGATGAGCTCGAGCGGCTGACCCGCGACATGGCCGAGTCCTCGGACTGGTCCGACTACCACCAGGCCGACGAGCAGTTCCACCAACTGGTGGGCACTGCGTCAGGGCTGGGGACCGCTGTCGAGGCTTACCACGAGGCCCTGGCCGAGCTCTACGAGTACTTCATCCCGTACCCCATCGAACTGCTGCACAAATCGAACTGCGACCACGTCGCGCTGGTGGCGGCGTTACGTGCCGGCGAGGTTGAGGAAGCGGTGGAGGTTTCCCGGAAGCACGTGGACGTGCTGCACCGGACGATGTTTATGGGGCTGACTCGATAGCTGTGTCGATACGCACCGGGTTGTTCATTCAGGTACCAGGCTCCCGATCCGCAAAGTGGTGAAGAAAGCACCGAAGGTAGGGCATGGCCCTAAACGTCAGGCGGGCGACGATCCACGTGTGGGCCGATAAGGTTCTAGACATGTCAGACAGCCCTAGAACGCCGCCGGCGAAGAGCCACTTTTCTAACCTTCAGCAGTGGATGATTGGTCTGTCAGTTCCGGTTGTGATTGCCCTGCTCACCGTTTTGTTGCTTCCATTCGTGGAACAGGCAGACGAGGAAGTGGAGTTGACCTACGGCGTGGAGATCACCGAGACGACCGGATCGCTCATCAATAAAAACATCATCTTTACTGATGATGACGGGAACCGCCTCAAATGCCCGGTGCCGAGCAAGAGCGATCTCAAGAATAAAGCCCCTATGCAATGCAAGGACCGCAATGGAGCCGTCCATGCGATCGAAGCAATCAAGCCCGTATAGCCACCGAAAGGGACATATTGAAAAGCGGCCTGATTGCTGCACTCTGCGCATTGGTCTTGGCACCGGCTTTGATCTCCTGCGTGCCACGTACCGACCAGAGCGAAACGCTGAGGGAGGTCAAGCCGATGATCAGCTCCGCCGTGGATGAAATCCAGTCAATGTTTCCAGAAGCATCCGTCCAGACCTCGGATAGCCCTGATGAGCTATCCAGCTGTTCGCGTCCCAAGGACAACAGCCATGACGGGGAGTGGAAGTCCAGTGATATGAGGTGGATTGAGCTCAGCGGCGAGGTGGACCAGACTCAACTTCTGGATGACATCCTCAAGCACATGACAGCCAAGGGATGGAAGCCTGGCGATAACCACTTCACCAACGGTGTTGATCGGCTCGAAGTGGCGCATCCCGACGGCGGGTATATCTTCCTGTCCTTTGACGTGAGGTCATCAAACACCCTGGAATTGCACTCCATGTCTGACTGCTATTACCTCCCCGATTACAGTTACAAATCGGAGTTTCAGTAATGGCTTGACCTTATTCATCCCCAGTGTCCGGCGCATCGAATCATGTCGTGAATTGTGTTGCCGGGCATACCTGGCGGAGGGCGCGCCCGGCCAAGGCCGGACGCGCCCTCCGCGTGCACCGAACCCATGAAGTGGCTAACGGCGCCGGACTCAGTCCATAAGCACCGGCTGCTAGGCCCCTAATGTCTCCCGCAATCCGGTTGTAAAGCGCGTGTGGACTCTGCACGCCCAACGGTGCGAACGGTGTCGCTTTGGGGCCGACTTGGAGACACCGTCGCGCCACTCTAAGCTCTCGAATAGGGCTTGATGCCCGCAGCCAAGGGGGAACAGCATGACGACAGCAACGGGCATGAAGTACGAGACGAGGTCCGTGAAGACAGTTCGCGGCATGGAGGCTAGAACTAGAGCCAAGGTAGAGAAAGAGGGCTGGGAGTTCGTCTCTCAGACCCAAGGGACAGTGCGGGCGGAGCTGAACTTCCGGCGCCCGAAACCAGAGACCCCGTGGAAACTGATCGGGATCGGCGGCGGCCTGCTCGCAGTCCTTATCATCGTGCTGCTCATCGTCAATGCGATCGGGGGCGGGGATAATTCAAGCAACGACGCGGCAACCCTTCCGTCCCAAACTGCGCCAACTGAAGCAAGCACGCCGTCAGTCGAGCCCGCGCCTGCCAAGCCTGTCGTCACAGCTATCAGCGTGGATGAGTTGCTAGACAAGCTCAACTCCGGCCAAATGGGTGGAATCAAGGTTGGAGACCAGTTTCAATTGACTGGCGAACTGTTCATGTCCGAACTATGGATGACCGGGGCGACCGGGGAGTTCACCGTCATGCTAAAGGCCCAGGGGGGAGGCCAGGACCTGTCCGTGTTCGTTGACAAGTCAGATGCAGCCGGGTGGCAGGACGGCACAAAGGTCCAGATGATTGTGGAAATGGGTGAGGCTACGATCAACGGTGAGACCACGGACGGCTGGCTCAGGGCCCTGTCCGTGGAGACGATCCCGTAGCCGAAACAACCGCATCCGCGGTGCGATCAGCACGAACACCGCTGCCGGAAAACCATCCTTTAGCGAGCACCTAGCTCGCCGTAAGTGCGTCTGACTAGGCAGACGCCATAGCTCGTTTCGCGACGTGCGATCATCCGAGACTCTCGAACACCAGCGTCGCTTGAATGCGGTCGCCGCCGCCGATCAATCCCTTGCTCCCGCTGCTGGCGGTGGTTATGGTGTGGAGTCGATAGCCCTTGGCGGCCTGATCGTTGATGGCTTTCTCGAGGGAGGTCAGGTTGCCTGAACCGGTTCCCCAAAGTTTCTCTTTCAGAATCACCTGCAGGACGACATACTGCATGACACGAATTCCTTCCGTTGCTAGCCAATTGGAGCCATGCTAATCGATGCGGCGGGCGCCCCTCGGGATGTGAGCAACGGCGCGGTGGACCGCCACACCACGTCGCGCTGGTGGCGGCGCTACGTGCCGGGGACGGCCAGGCCGTGGAGGTCTCGCGAAAGCACGTGGACGTGCTGCACCGGACGATGTTCATGGGGCTGACTCAGGGCGAAGCCTAAACCCCACATCTGACTGATAGCGAACTGCGATTGCCGCCATCGGAAAAAGATTCCTAATGCGAATTTCACCGGCGGCTTGGCTGGCGGGAGCCACGAAGCATCAACTGAAAAGCAAGATTTGCGCAGTTTTGTCCTAGAAACCAAAATGCCGATGTTTTCTCGGATCTAATTGAATAACTTTGACGCTATTGGGGGAAGCGAAGATGCTTGTATTTGTCGGCTTGTGCGGTGTACCGCCTCTGCGCCGTGCTCCATCTCCTCCATGCGCGTCCATCACTGCACCCACCCCGCACGCTTTGCATCGCACGTCGGTCAGGTGTCCTATGAAAGGACTCTCGTGAGCCAGCAACCATACAATGCTCCCTATCCTCCAACCTACGGCTATGGTCAACCGCCGGTAAGCAACAAGTCGTTCCTGACGACCTGGCTGCTATCACTTCTCCTTGGCGTCTTCGGCGTTGACCGTTTCTACCTTGGCAAGACGGGGACCGGCATCCTGAAGTTGGTCACGCTTGGCGGTTTCGGTATCTGGGCCCTCGTGGACCTCATTCTGATTCTCGCTAACAAGATGAAGGACAAACAGGGGCTTCCGCTTGAGGGTTACGACAGGCACAAGAAGATCGCGTTGATCGTCACCGGTGTTGTCATTCTCCTGAGCATCGTCTTC
Organism: Arthrobacter sp. NPDC093128; assembly: GCF_040683875.1. Taxonomy (NCBI): domain Bacteria; kingdom Bacillati; phylum Actinomycetota; class Actinomycetes; order Micrococcales; family Micrococcaceae; genus Arthrobacter; species Arthrobacter sp. NPDC093128. Next base: position 284,728 of record NZ_JBFBEY010000004.1, on the reverse strand, counting down.
AACTCAGCCCGGGCAGGCTCTGCCCCTTCGTCTGGGTCCGCTGGTTCCACTTCCAAGGTCGCCACTGCGGCTCAGACCGCATCTGCCACACCGACGCCCACCAAAGATCCGGCCGTCGTTGCTGCTGAAGCTGAAGCCTCTGCAAAAGCCAAGGCTGAGGCTGATGCGGCGGCTAAGGCAAAAGCCGAGGCCGACGCCGCTGCCAAGGCTGAGGCCGAAGCGGCGGCTAAGGCAAAAGCTGAAGCAGATGCAACTGCCAAAGCCAAAGCTGAGGCTGACGCCGCAGCTGCTAAGGCTGCCGCAGAGGCTGAAGCTGCTGCCAAGAAGGGGACGATCAGCCAGCAGAACGCTCTTCGCAAAGCTGACAGTTACCTCGATTTCACGGCTTTCTCCCGTACGGGCCTGATCCATCAACTGGAGTTCGAGAAGTTTTCAACAGGTGACGCGACGTGGGCTGCGGACCGCGTGACCGTCGACTGGAACGAGCAGGCAGCCAAGAAAGCCAAGAGCTACCTCGAATTCACCTCCTTCTCGCACAGTGGGCTGGTCGAGCAACTGCTCTTCGAAGGCTTCACCCCGGAGCAGGCAGAGTACGGAGCGAGCACGACCGGCCTCTAGTGATCTGGCTCGGTTTCAGCGGTCATGGCGTCAGCGTCGATGACGCCATGACCGCTAGAACCTGAGCGACCGAAATACCCGCCGTAATTCGAGGCCGACTCCCCCGGACGTGATCCAGGGACATTAACCGACCCGCGAGTTCCATCTCAGACAGTAATTCATCGTCCGATCAAGGCGTGGCACCGAGGCTTGCAGGAGTGCCTGCATTCGAAAACGCGCGGCACGAGGGCAATCAAATTTGCCGACATATCTCAAAGGGGAATTAGTTTGAAACTCACCACAACTTTGGCCAGTGGCGCGCTCCTGTGCATGGCTCTTTCGAGTTGCGCCGGCTCACCGCAGGCAGTTCCCACCGTCACGCATACCGTCACTCAGACGGCCACGGCAACAGTGACGACGACGGCCACGGTAGCAGCTGAACCTGTTGCTCCTGCCGTTGTGACGGCTCCAGCGCCAGCTCCTGTTGCTCCAGCGACGGCCGTAATCCCCGCCAACGCTGCCGGAATGAATGCAGAGGCACTTGACGATGAGCTGTCCGCCTTGGGCTTCAAGAAGATCGTCTACAACTCCGACACCGGCAAGACAGTGCTATTGCTCAGCAACTGGACGGTTACTGGAATCGACAACGCCGGAGCGGAACAAGCCGTCGAGAAGGCAGTAGTCGTTCACGTAACCAAGTAGTTTCTGCATTTTGAAGGGCGCGCCCGGCCAAAGCCGGACGCGCCCTTCATGTGCCGTGAACCCGAGGAGGGTTCGCTACGCCTGGTTCAGTCGATGAGCACCGGGGCCTTGGCGCGCTCTGAAGATTCGACAACCGGCGAAACCTTCCCCGAACGGTGGTGAAGCCAATTGGCCACCGCCAGAAGCCCTACGAGCGCGAACGTGCTCAGGAGCTGGGGACGGGAATCCTCGCCGATGAAGCCCACCGTGAAGATCGCGGCGAGGATGACCAGACCAAACACCGTGAGCCACGGGAAGCCCGGCATCCGCAGGGGAAGCTCCGTTCCCTCGCGGTCGGCGCGGAGGCGCAGCGCGAGCTGGGCGAGGAGCGCGGAGGTCCACACCAGCAGGCACGTCGAGCCCACGATGTTGAGCAGGACCGGAAGGACCTTCTCGGGGAAGGCCAGTTCCAGCACAACAGTGACAACGCCGAAGGCGACGCTGGCCAGGACCGCGACCACCGGAACCCGGGCCTTGGACACGGAGGCAAGCAGGCGTGGTGCTTCACCCCGCTCCGCGAGGGAGTACGCCATCCGGGAGGCACCGTAGAGGTTGGCGTTGAGGGCGGACAGCAGTGCCGCCACAGCCACCAGGGTGATCGCCGTGGCTGCGCCGGGCATGCCGGCCGCATCCAACACCGCGGCGAACGGGCTCTTCAGCCCCGCCGAACCCACGGGAACCACCGCCGCGATCACGAAGATTGCACCGATGTAGAAGACCAGGATGCGCCACAGCACCGTCCGGACTGCCTTCTTCACGCTGCGGGCAGGCTCCGCGGTCTCGGCTGCTGCCACGGACACGATCTCAGTGCCGCCGAACGCGAATGCCACCACGAAGAGTGCCGTGGCAATACCGGCAAAACCGCTGGGTGCGAATCCGGCACCCGTGAAGTTGGACAGGCCCGGCGACTGCACACCCGGCAGCCAGCCGAAGAGCAGCGCAGCGCCCACCAGGAGGAACCCGACGATTGCCGCCACCTTGAGCAGCGCAAACCAGAACTCGAACTCGCCGAAGTTCTTCACGCTCGTGAGGTTCACGGCGGTCAGCACCACGATGAACACGAAGGCCATCAGCCACACCGGCAGCGCGGGGAAGATTGTGGCCAGCAGGCCTGCCGCACCGAGCGCTTCGGCCGCGATGACCACCACCAGCTGCAACCACCAGAGCCAGCCCACCGTGGCGCCGGCCACCGGCCCGTAGGCCTTGGCGGTATAGACGGAGAAGGCACCACTGTCCGGATTGGCGGCGGCCATCTCGCCGAGGGCCCACATCACCAGAATGATGAGGGTGCCGGCCACGAGGTAGGAGATCAGCACCGCCGGGCCGGCAGCCTGGATGCCGGCACCGGAGCCGATGAACAGGCCCGCGCCGATGGCGCTTCCGAGCCCCATCATGGTGAGCTGGCGGGGTTTGAGTGCCGCGCCCAGTGCGCGGCCAGACGTCTTTGTCTGTTGTTCCATGGGGAGTCCTCTGGTTGTAGGTGGAACGGGTTGGGGTTTCAGATCAGTTGATTGTCGAGGCCGCATGGGCTTCCAGAAGCCGGAGCACACGATCGTTGGAGGCGGGATCGGCAACGGTGATCCGCACGCCGTCGCCCTGGTACGCCCGGACCATGATGCCCGCGCGGTCGAACGCGTCCACGAGCCCCGCCAGGAGGGTTTCATCGGCACGGATCCACAGGAAATTGCCCTGGCTCGGCTGCAGTTTCCAGCCCTGGGCCTCCAGTTGCGCGGCCATCCGTGTGCGCTCCTGCCTGACGGCGGCCACCCGCGCTTCCATGTCCTCCCCCGCGTCCAGCGATGCGACGGCCGCCTTCTGGGCCAGCGCGCTCACGGAGAAGGGAAGGGCGGTCCGGCGCAGTCCCTCGGCGATGGCCGGCGCCGCCACGGCGTATCCCACGCGCAGGCCAGCGAGTCCATACGCCTTGGAGAAGGTGCGCAGGATGCAGACGTTCGGGTACTGGCGGTAGAGCGCCAGAGATTCGGGGCCTGTGCCCGCTTCGGCGTATTCCACGTAGGCCTCGTCGATCACCACGAGGATGTCGGAGCGGACGGATTGCAGGAAGGCCTCGATGCGCTCGTGGCTGATCGGCACGCCGGTGGGGTTGTTGGGGGTGCAGAGCAGGATGACCTTGGTGCGGTCAGTGACGGCCGCGGCCATGGCGTCGAGGTCGTGGCCCTCAGCGCGGTCCAGCGGAATGCGGACCGGCCGGGCGCCTGCCAGCTCAACCAGGATGGGGTAGGCCTCAAACGAACGCCACGCGAAGATCACTTCATCCCCCGCGTCGCAAAGTCCGGTGATGATCTGCTGGAGGACGCCGACGCTGCCGGGTCCCACCGCCACCTCTCCGGCCGTGACGCCGAGGTGGCGGGCAAGCCGTTCACGGAGTTCGACGGCGGCACTGTCCGGGTAGCGGTTCATGGTACCGGCCGCTGCGGCCACCGCAGCGGCGGCAGCGGGCAGTGGCTCGTAGTGGCTTTCGTTGCTGGCGAGGGCTGCAATGTCCATGCCGGCGCTGCGCCGGCCCGGGACGTAGGGCGGAAGTCCGGCCACCGCACCTCGAAGGGTTGGGAGCGCGGTGTCCGGTGCGGTCTGGAGCTGATCACGGGTCATGAGGACTGATCATGTTGTGACCCGGCCCACAATGCAAGATACGCTCTACCCATTGGGACTTCTGCTCAACTTCTACTGTCTGCGGTGAAAATATGACCATCCCGAACCCTCGAACCTTGGATTCCCTTGATGGCAGGATCATTCTGGCCCTCGACAAGGATCCGGAAGCCAGCGCCCTGGCACTCTCGCGGACGCTCGGCGTCGCACGGAACACGGTCCACGCCCGGCTTTCACGGCTCGAGCGCAGCGGCGCCCTCCGCTCCTTCAGCCGCAGGCTGGATCCCGCCGCGCTTGGCTATGACCTGATGGCCTTCCTCTCACTGTCCATCAGCCAGACCCGGACAGGTGCGGTGGAAGACGGGCTCGCCGCGATTCCGGAGGTCATCGAGGTGCACGCCACCACCGGGGACGCGGACCTTATGGCCAAGGTGGTGGCGCGCAGTACGGCCGATCTCTACCGCATCACCAACCAGATCCTGGAAATCGAGGGGATCCAGCGGACCAGCACGGCCATTTCCGTGCTGGAACTCATGCCGCCCCGCTACGACGGCCTCCTGAGCCGCCTCTCGGAGCAGGAATCCCGCCTTTCGACCTAAGTGCTGGTGATGCACGCCACTAGTGCGCATATTTTCAGTTCAATCGGCACTCGCCTGCCAAATATCCCAATCTAACTCGACTCTCTTGCCTATTTGTGAACCAGCACACAAGATTCCTGCATGACTACACTTACCGTCTCCGGCCGCGTGGCACAGGTTCTCAGCAGCTACCTCAGCGACGTTTTCGGCGTCATGGGCAACGGAAATGTCTACTTCCTGGACGCCGCGGAAAAGCTGGGCCTCCGCTTCTCCGCCGTCCGGCATGAGGGCGCCGCCATCGCCGCGGCCGACGCCTACTACCGGGCGTCAGGACGCCTCGCAGCAGGCACCACCACCTACGGCCCCGGCTACACCAACGCACTCACCGCCCTCGCCGAGGCGGTCCAGGCCCAGATCCCCGTGGTGCTGGTCACCGGGGACGCACCGAGCAGCGGCGCCCGGCCCCAGGACGTGGACCAGGCGGCCATCGCTGCGGGCCTGGGCGCGGCGACCTTCACTGTCACCCGCGAGGCCGCGGGCTCCATCACGCAGCAGGCGGTGGAGTACGCGCTCACCAAGCGGACCGCCGTCGTCATTGCCATTCCCTACGACCTTGCGGCACTCGAGGCTGCGGACGAAGAGCTTCCGGCGCCACTGGCACCGCAGGTGACGGACGACGTCGTCGGCGGCCTCGTGCAGGTGGCCCGGCTGCTCGCCGGGGCGAAGCGGCCGCTGGTCCTCGCCGGCCGCGGTGCGCATCTCGCCGGCGCCGGCCCAGAGCTCCGGGAGCTCGCCGACCGCCTGGGCGCGCTGACCGCCGGAACCGCCCTGGCGCTCAACCTCCTCCGGGGCGAGGGGTATCTCGGCGTCGCGGGCGGCTTCGGCACGGACACCGCGGCCGGGCTCATGGGTGAGGCCGATGTGGTGCTCGTGGCCGGGGCAAGCCTGAGCCCCTTCACGATGCGGTTCGGGCACCTGCTCGGCCCGGACAGCACCGTCATCCAGATCGACGCCGCCCTGCAGCCGACGCACCCCCGCGTGGATACGTTCGTCAGCGCGGACGTGAAGTCTGCCGCTAAACGCCTACTCCGGATTCTGGATGGGCCGGCCTCGCCGGACGCCAGCCGCGGAGAAGCCTGGCGTGCGGAGGCCCGCAAACGCCTGGCCGAGGGACCGGCGCACCACCCAGGCTCCGATGAGACGCCGGACGGTCGACTGGACCCGCGTTCCCTTGCCACGGCACTGGATGCGGTGCTACCGGAGCGCCGCACGGTGGTGCAGGACGGAGGGCACTTCGTCGGCTGGGCACCCATGTACTGGCGCATCCCGAGGCCGCAGGATCTGGTCATGGTGGGGACCGCGTACCAGGCCATCGGGCTGGGCCTTGCCAGCGCCGTCGGGGCAGCCCGCGCAGTGGAGGACGGCCGCACCCTGGTGCTGGCCTCCGGCGACGGCGGTTTCCTGATGGGCCTGTCCGACCTCGAATCCCTGATTGGGGCGGCCAGCAGCGCCGTCGTGGTGATCTACAACGATGCCGCCTACGGCGCCGAAATCCACCAGTACGGCTCCCAGGGCCTGACCGAAAAGCCCATGCTGATCCCCGAGGTGGACTTCAGCGGCATCGCCCGTGCGCTCGGTGCCGAGTCAGCGATCATCCGCTCGCTGGCGGACCTTTCCGCGCTCCAGGAGTGGATCGACGCCGGCGCCCAGGGGACCTTCGTGGCCGACTGCCGCATCACGTCGAGCGTCCGGGCCCCGTGGCTGAGCGAGTGGATGAATGCCAAGCAGGAGGCAAAGGCGGCGGTGGCGGGGTAGCTGCCAGGCTGGCACGAAAAAGGAGGCCGACGACGACACCCAGTGTCGCCGTCGGCCTCCTTTTAAGCCCGCGGTGGTGCTATCCCACGCAGGGCGCTGGGGCTCTATGCCGCCATTGGAAGCGATACGTAGCTGCCCTCGATGACGCTGGCGGCAACAACGGGAGTGCCGTCAACTGTGACATAGCTGCCACGGGTGACGGGAGCCAGGTTTCGGGCGCCAGCGACGGTGACATAGGTGCCCTCAACGCCGACGGGGACGCTGCCGGCCGGGAGAGTCACGTAGCTGCCGCCGCGCACTGCGGTGTCAGCGACAGCGGTAGCGGTCGTAATGGTGGTTTCGGTGGTGGATGAGGAGGTTGCGGGGCGTTCGGTCAGCAAAGTCATGGGTTCTCCGTGGGGTTTCGGGATGAGGGCTATACAAGTTCTTGTGCCGCTCAAGCAGGAGGGCGGTCGCGCATTGTGTCGCCTGCCCCGCTGGCCCGGGTGTCTTCACCGGTGCGGTACTCAAGGGCTACGGCGGCCTGTACCTAACTTTACAGGCTTATCGCGAGCTACTCAGAATAAGGTGGGAAGGCTCACGTTTACGCAAGGCGGTTGACCAGAACGGGGTGAGGGAAAGATCAGCGCAAAATTGCCTCAAGAACGAATCTTTCAATCCCCTGAAGAACTAGCATCACGGTATTGGCTGCACAAAACAGTAGGGGAAAAGATGAGCGAATATGGTCTTGCGGAGGCAACGGCAGTGCTTGACGAAGTCAACGGGTGGCGGCCGAACACCCCCGAGACGCGGGTCTTCGATACTTCGTTTGACTACAGGACCGACCAACCGGCGAAGAGCAATCCCGACCCGGACAGGGACAGTCCCAGGCTCCGGTCGCTCCATCAGCGGCTGTGGACCAAGCAGCTAAACTCCGGCGTCCTTTTCGCCCCGACCGTGCCGCCGAATCGTGGGGACGGCTACCTCATCTTCACCGACACCTCCGGGAGGAGGCATTGGTACGGCAGCGACGCCATCACCGCCTCCTACACCCACTGGCTACGTCCGAGGCCTCTGGTCGACGCCATCGCCGGGCTGAACGACGAACAGCGGGCCCGCTACCTCAACCCGCCGTACACCATCGGCAGTGCGATGATCTGGCCCGTCAGGAAGGCGGACCGACCCACCATAAACCAGGCACGAGGGATCAGGTCGCTGATCGCCGACCGGATGGACCTCACCCTTGAGTGCATCCGGCGCCATTACGCAGGAGAGCCCGAAAGCCCCCTCGCCGATGTCATCGACGCCTACGCTGACTTCTTCGCGCTCTTTGACGGGTTCAAAGAGCTCGTGGACTTCTTCCACCTGCAAGACCTCGTGTCGCCCGACTACGACAAGGTTCTGTTCTTCCTGCCCTTGGACAACTTCAAACGCCCCGGGACACCGGCCACAACGGAGGAGTACGTGACGTACCGCGAGGCCACGCTCGAGTTCATCGCGAAACGAGGTCAGCGGATAGCAAGGTGGCTTAGGGACAACGGCCCCGAAACCGGGGTTGGCGCGGTGGTTCCTTAGCGGGGCTTCCAAGAACGGCGCCGGCCGCCTAGAGGAATTCACAGGTCCACGGCACCAGCGCGTTGTTCGACGGACCGGGCGCCGCGGACTGGCCGGCGTCGTGATTCCCGACGGCGGAAGGTTGTGACTAGCGGCGAACAAGCCGCCACAGGGACGTGACCTCGGCCGAGCGCGCCTCGAACAGGGGATCCTCGCGGTCCGATGCCTTCGGATGCGTTGGCTTGGTGTCGAGCCGTTCCACCACCTTCAGCCCGGCCGCAGTGATGGCGGCCAGCAGATCGTCACGCGTCCGAAGGCCAAGGTGCTCGGCCAGGTCGGAAAGGACAAGCCAGCCCTCACCGCCCGGCTCCAGGTGGTCGGAGAGTCCGTTCAGGAAGCGGAACAGCATCCTGCTCCCGGGGTCGTAGACGGCGTTGTCCAGGGTGGAATGCGGCGTGGCCGGAATCCAGGGCGGGTTGCACACGACAAGCGGTGCCCGCCCGGGCGGGAACATATCGGTCAGGACGGCCTCAGCACTGTCCTGGACGCCGAGGTTCCGGAAATTCTCAGTGGCGCAGGCGATTGCACGCGGTTCATTGTCCGTCGCCACCACGCGGTGGACGCCACGGCCCGCGAGGACGGCAGCGAGCACCCCGGTGCCGGTTCCGACGTCGAACGCCAGCGTGTCAGAGGGCAGCGGCGCGGCGGCCACGAGATCAACGTACTCACTCCGGGTGGGGAAGAACGTGCCATAGTGCGGGTGGATGCGGCCCTGGAGGGCATCGACGTAGACGCCGTTCCGTCGCCACTCGTGGGCGCCAATTGCCCCGATGAGCTCATGCAGGGACACAATGGAAGATTCGCCGATCTCACCGTACGCTTCAGCGGCGGCCTGCCGGATGTCCGGTGAGCGGCGCAGCGGCACCACCGGGCCTGGATCAAGAGGTATCAGCAGCAGGCCGAGAACGCGTGCACGATGCGAGCGGAACTGGCGGTGCCGGTAGAACTTATCGGCCGGAGTTGCTGCGGTGTCTTTCTTTCCGGCGCCCATCCGCCGGTCCATGGCGTTGAGGATCTGCCGTGCGTTGTGGAAGTCACCGTGCCAGAGCATCGCGATCCCCTGCGACGCCATCCGGTTCGCTTCATCGGCCGTGAGCGAGTCGGAGACCACTTCGACTCGCGTCGGCGCCGGTCTGCCGTTCGCCGAACGCCATCGCGCGGTCATGCTCTCACCGGCCTCGGCCCAGGTCACGACGGCGGGATCATCCACCGCAACTCCGCGTGAGGGCTTGCGGACCGACGTCGGGATTTCCGCGGGAGCTGGCGTGTCGGTAGCGATAAAGATCCATTCCAAGCGTCTGAGGAGCCGATCGGCGACTGACGATTGCGGCGGTGATTCCACGGCGTGGATGGCTGCGGCCCAGGGTCCCGGACCGTCATCCGGCCGTGAACCGAGCTTGGTTGATGGCCGCTGTAGCCATTCAACCTGCATTGTCAGGATACAGGTGTCCTAGATCCCACCCAGTCCCCTGCGGGAATTCACAGGTCCACCGCCTACGATGATCCGCATGAAGTCTGCCCGCGACGCACGCTCTGCCGCCGTTGTGATCAACGCCGGATCACGCCGAGGGGCGGCACACGAACCTGCTGTGGACGCGATGCGCAAGGCAGGCGTGCCGATCTCCTCCGTGCACACGTCCTGTCCGGGGGCGACCTGGCCGCGACGCTTGACCGGGTGGTTGCGGACGGGCACGACATGATTGTTGTCGGTGGCGGCGACGGGACAATGACCTCCGCCGCCGGCCGCGTTGCCGGCACCAACGTTATGCTCGGCGTTCTTCCCCTGGGCACCGCCAACGACTTCGCCCGCACGCTGGAGATACCAAATATTCTTGCCGAGGCGTGCGCCACCGTCGCAGAAGGGAAGGTGGTGGACATCGACCTCGGCAGGGCTAACGGTGAGCCATTCCTCAACGTCGCGTCCGTGGGCCTGTCGGTGGCTGTGACGGAGGCTCTGAGCCCCCGCTTGAAGCGTTACATCGGGCCATTGGCGTACAGCATCGCCACGCTTCGGGCTTATGCCCGGCACAAGCCGTTCCGGGCCCGCCTCGAGTTCCCCGAGGGGGATCACGAGCCGATGGAACTGGAAAACCTGCTGCAGGTGGCCGTCGGCAATGGCCGGCATTACGGCGGCGGCAACACGGTCTCTCCCACTGCAGGGATCGACGATCACACCCTCGACATCTACGCCATCCTTGCCGGCCCGCTCCGGGAGCATGTGAGTATCGCGCGGTTACTCAAGGACGGAAGCTTCATCGAACACGACCGGGTGTACCACCTGACCAGCCGACGTGTCCGACTGGTCACCGAGCCGCCGCTGCCGGCAAACCTCGACGGCGAGATCGCCACCACCACGCCGGCCGATTTCACTGTCCAGCGCAACGCCGTCCACGTCGTGGTACCTCAGAGCAGCACCAGCGCATTGTTCGACGGACCGGGCGCCGCGAACTGGCCGTCCGGTTGAAAGCTTCTTAGCTAGACTCCCCTCCAACCTGAGGCCCCAGCACGCAACCTGCCCTCCCTAGCGTGGACGGGGCACCGGCCACCAGCCGGCCCCCGCCACCCTAGGAGGAACCACCCATGCGCCCAGCCCTGACTGCAGCGCCAGCCGCCGCCCTGATCTCGCCCTGGCGAGCCCTGCCTCGCCGCCCCTGTGAACGAAACCGGCACGCCGTCGTCGAACGCTGTAGGAACGGCCACCTCGACGATCGAGGTTGGCAGCTGCAGAGGGGTACGACGCCGTCTCCGTCAGTTGGAGGACACCGCCCACACCTCCCCCATCGGCGCAGGGAGGCTGGCCGGCATCGACCGCCGCAGCGCCACCGACGCCGACCGGCTGCGGATCGGCATGGCGATTTCACTGGGGCTGCTGAAACCAGGTGAGCGACTTCCCGACCAGGAGGACGTGGCCCTGGGCCTGTCGGTCAGCCCGATCACCGCCCGACGCGCGCTGGCGAGCCTGGCGGGGCAGGGCGTGGTGGTCCGCCGCCGGGGCCGGGCCGGGGGAACATTCGTGGCGGATGAGCCTCCGCGGAGCGTGCTGGCCGAACTCTCGGCATCACCGGCCGAGTCCCGGGCGGTGAACCGGCTGGTGGACCGCAGGCAGCTGTTCGAATGCGCCTGTCGCACTTCACGACGCTCAATGCCACGGCTGAACAGCTTGATGAGCTCGACCGGCCGACCCGCGACATGGCCGAGTCCTTGGACTGGTCCGACTACCATCAGGCCGACGAGCAGTTCCCCCAGCTGCTGGGCACAGCGTCCAGGCTGGGTGCCGCCGTCGAGGCGTACCACGAGACGCTGGCGGAGCTCTACGCCTACTTCATCCCCTACCCCATCGAGCTGCTGCACAAATCGAACTGCGACCACGTCGCGCTGGTGGCAGCCCTGCGTGCCGGCGATGTCCAGGAGGCGGTGGAGGTCTCGCGCAGGCACGTTGATGTGCTTCACCGAACGATATTTATGGGGCTGACGGAGGGCGGAGCTCAAGCCAGCTACGAGGGATGAACGTCTGGTGGCGTATTCAGGCGATCAAAGGCAATTACCATAGCCGACGGTCACGACTTTAGCTTCGTCGTCCGTACCAGAGGAAACTTTTGGCGTCAGGATGTCCTTGTGGACAACTACGTTGTCAGAGCTGACGAAGCTGGAACCATTCTCGGCATAATCTGGCAGACACCAAGGCAACGACCCCCGGCCGAGCACCCTTCGGTCCCCGTCAATTTCCTTTCTTTGCCAAACTTCCTTGCGCTTTCTTGACTCGGCGCATTTCCGAGAAATGAGTCGCCACTTCTGGGGACATCGGCAGAAATTCCAGCGCATTAGGTGCCTATGCACGGCGTCGCCGGTTACGGTTGTGGCAACCGCGGACATGACCGAATACATGGGGGACATTTGATTCGTCGAAGATCAATCTTTCTGGTTTTTTTCGCGGCCGGTTTGCTGCTGCTAGTGGCCGTTCTGGTTCTTTGGGTGATTGGATCAGCCAACACCGTGGAAACAGCCAAGGAAGCGCCCACCCAGGCCCCAAGTTTGCCGTCACAATCACTTTTCCCCTCACCTTCCATGCCGGCAGGTAGCAACAGCGCCGCTCCACCGTCCAGCCAGGAGCTTGACGAGCTTGAAGCTGCTATGGCCTCTTCCAAGCTGTCAGTGGTCGGCCCGTACCTTCCCCTCGGCCCTGGCCAAGACGCCGAGGCTGACTTCGCTGCCCAACTTGCAGATTTGGGCCTAACAGTGCGCACCTCATCCTTAGAACAAATCGAGCCAGGCCTGTGGTCAGTAGTTGCAACGGACTCGTCGGGCCAAGGATGGTCCATAGGGCTTGTCCGCGCCGAGGGTCACCTGCGAATGTTCTCTGCGGAAATGGTCGCCGAATGAAAAAGCTATTGTCTGTACTGCTGCCATTGCTCCTGCTGGTGACACTGCCGGCTCCCTCTGCTTATGCGCAGGACGAGGCAAGTACTCAACATGAATGCAGCCACGCCCAACCGTCCCCGCTTCCGACTCGAATATCAGGCCGGCCCGTAATTTACGTTCATGGGTGGCTGGGCTCCTCGTCCGGCCACGAAAACGGACCAGAATTGCTGGAGGAGGGCCTGGAACCCGGGTACGAGGTATTCGCATTCGACTATTCGTTCGCCAACACAGTTTGGGGTGCCTCTGGAGAAGCGGCATCATGCCTCGCCGACTACATTCGCCAGGTGTCTGCCGCGATGACCGGTGGCGACGGAAAAGTCCTTGCGGTGGGACATTCAATGGGCGGCATTGTCATCCGGGCGGCCGGGGGAATTTTGGCCGGGTCTGGTCAGGGCAGCATCCTCGGTGGGGTAGTGAGCCTGGGGACCCCATACTCTGGCTCACCATGGGGCGGAACCGTCTATGCGGAGATGCTGCAAAACATGCGCAGCACCGGCATTGATCCCGTGAAGGTTGGCATGCCTGAGGCTGAAACCTCCGCAGCAGTTTGTCTGGCTGTCCCCCTTCCAAATAATTGCGCTCCGCTCCCTTATCTTCCAGGGAGCACAAAATATGCCATGGTCGGATCGCAAATCATCATCGAAAGACGACTCTTCGGACTCAAATTCATGTCAGCTGACATACCGCTCTTCGGTGACGCAATAGTTCCCAAGCTGTCGGCGACGGGGTACGTGAATACTTCCGCCGGCACACGGCCATCGGGCAAATTTTGGGGAGAAACGATCGTCGAATGCAAACATACGGCTGGTTATCTTTCCCAGCAGTTGTTGCGGACCCGATCAATCGCAGGCACCGCTGCTTCCTTGATCGGCACCACCATCGAAGCGCTGGGCGACCAGCGGGCTCTGGACATGATGAGAGAGGGCAAGGCCGATGTGTCGCAAATGCCCCTACTCGTATACGGGCTGTTCTCAGACTGTTTTCACATCGCACTGCCCGACAACGAAGATGCAATGACGGCGGTGGTCGGCTACTTGAAAAAGATGGAGCCGCCGATCACCGCAACCGACGGGTCAGGAGGCACTGCTGATGATGGCCAGAGTCTGGGCGACCTCTCGGCTCTGACGGGGTTGTGGCGAGGTCCTGTCTATGGTTCACAGGATGGCTACGATCTCGTACTTGAGCTGACCCACAAGAACGGAACGCTCTCAGGAACTGTTGACTACCCGCAGCTTGCCTGCAGCGGAACATGGACCCAGACTGATCGAACCGGGATGACGGTGCGGTTCGAAGAGCAGATACTAAAGGACGAAAGCGGGCGCTGTGTGAGGCGACTGGATGCGACGCTCACGCGAACCGCGACAGGACTCCACGTCCGGATCAAACGGTTCTGGGCAGTCATCGAGGCCGACCTTGTCCGGCGCTGATGTTGAGGCCCGTAGCCGAGGGACTTCCCGATCCGTCCACGGCGCGGTCTCCCGGCCCCGGGCATGCCAACCGTCAATGGCCCGCACCGAACCACGAAACCTCACCCGCAACACCCTGTCGCCCGAGCTGCGACGATGACCGTGTCGATCGCCGAGCCCGGACGCAGTCAGCGCGGACATTGTCGCCTTCGCTGGCACCCGGAGGGTGACGGCTTGTTTCCCCGCCACCCTCCGGGTGACGCGGATTCAACACGCTGACATAGCGTTCGGGCCCTTGGGCACGCTCTGGTCACCACTGCTTCGCGGACCAGTCGACAGCCTTGTCGAGCGGGTTGCTGCCGTTCTTTTTGGCGGCTTCTTTGTCCTTGATGCCAGTCATCCCGCAATATGAGTTGATGGCTTGGGAAACGCCCAGTGCATTGCCCATCGCGTTGGGCTCAAGGTCGTGAGCTTCGAGAAGTCCTTTCTGCGTTGCTGACTTTTCGGTGCGGGACTGTGCCGCGTATTCGTCACAGGTGACGGCGCCTGGGTTTGAGCAGCCCGACAGGCTGACAAACGCGAGGGCGAGGAAACCGGCGACGGTTGCCGCTTTTCTTCGGCGAATCGGCTGTGCGCGGTGGGACATGGGTGCATCCTTTCCCGGGGCGTTAACTAAATTTCGGCCAGCTATTTGGAAGGGAGTTTGTGCCCGATGAAGGCGCACACACTCCCAACGATTAGAATGCCCACAAACAGCGGGACCTCACGTGGGTAGTAGCCGATGATGGACATTTTGATGATGCCGATGCCAACCAGCACGATGCCGATGGCGCTAAGGATTCGTTTCGCGTTCATTGGAGCCCTTTCACGTGGCGGATTTCATGCGTGCTTCGGGGTATCCGCCTCTGCGCTTTCACCCCTGCTGGATGGTAGGCACGCGGGGACCGGCCACTGAAGGGGATCGACAGTTACTGGGCCAAACTGTCCCCGGAAGCGCGTACTATCAGCTTCTTTGTGACACGGGCCAAGATCAGTTTTGGGCGTGCCGTTCCGGGAACTCTACAAAGGTCGCATCGTCCGGGTTCTCCGGCGTCGACGCGTAGATAGTGACGGCGAGGGTCCCTCCCTCGGGCCTGGCACGCGCTGTGACCGTCCCTGTCCGGGCTTCATTAAGGATCTTCACCACGCGGTCTGAGACGGCGGCGAGCATCCTGGGTGCAAGGTCCTGCCGGCGGTCATCCAATAGCTGCACCGTCACACCGCGTTCGCGTGCATGCCGCGCCGCTTCGACCACCTCGTCCGTAGCCAAGACGCGGCCGCGTATCTCGTCGCGGAACTGCGCCTCGATGAGCTTGAGTTCTTGCCGTTCAGCCTCTGTGACGTCATGGCTGGCATCGGCGATCCGTCTTAGTCCCGGTCCTGCAACATCCCTTACGTGCTCCAGCCATTCGGTCCGGGCAATGTGCAGGGCCTGCTCAGTTGCAAACCAGTCGGCTGCCCTACGGGCGTCAGCGCTGTACTGGCCCACCCTCCGGTCGTTGGAGCGTAGGAGGTGGCCAATTCCGGTACTGACCGTAACCCAGCCGGCTGTCGCTATGTTCAGCATCAAGCCGCCCACCACTCCCATGCTGGTGCCAGAAGCCCACAGCGTCATTAGGGCCGCCGAAAGGAGGACACCGATCCAGGACACGAGAACTCTGCCTCGAACGTTGAGGATCACCAGCACTGTGTAGGTCGCAGCAAGGTGCCAGGAGGCATACCCGGGCCAGCGGTCCGTGGGCAGCACGCTATTGACAAGTAACGTTACTAAGACGACAGCAACCAAGGCCGCGATAGCTGAGCCCAGCGGGAGCTTGCCAGGGCGCGGGATTAGCAGCAGAGCCACCGCGCCGAGGTAAATGGCCATCGCGAAATAGACGGGTCCCGATGCGGAGACCATGTCCAGCGAAAGCAGGCCAAGCGTGATGTGCACGGCAACGAACACGGCGCATAAGAGGCTCATGACCTTCGTAGAAATGGCCCGGATCATGCCGTATCCCCTTGCCATTCCAGGCGCACTTCGGTGCCAACCCGGTGTCCAGAGTGGATCACTGCAGATCCATCGGCCGCTTGCATTCGCCCGAGGATGCATACTTTAATGCCGAGCCTGCGGTCCGAGACGAGTGCCGGATCAAAGCCCGTGCCGTTGTCTTTGATCGAGACGCTCACCCGTGTCTGGCCTGCACAGTGGTGCCCGGCCAAGCGGACGTCGCATCTCGTAGCTCCGGAGTGGCGCACTGCGTTCTTGACGGCTTCGGTGGACGCCTCGAAGATGGCTCGGACGGCGGCAGTGGGCAAAAGAAGGTCTTCTGGTGAAACGCAGGCGACGGTAACGACGGGATGCTCCGGAGCACTGTCAACGGTGAAGCGGATTCGAGCAGCGATTTCGGTGAGCGTGGCCGGGGCTGCCTCGGACACGGTTCCCTGCTCCTCCAACCTTTTGAGGGCGCTGCCTGCCAGCCGGGCACTGGCATGACGCTCTTCGGCGGACCCGGCATGGGCGGCGGTGAGCAGCGCCGTCATCACGCTGTCGTGCAGGAGTCCGTCAAGCCGCAGCCGTTCATTACTCAGGGCGGTGGCCGCGGCGGCCTCCCCATATCGGCCAATGGCATTTTCCGCGGCAGCGTCCGCCCGGGCAGCGGCACGGCGGAGAATACCGATTGTGACGCAGATGATGAGGCCGAGAACGGTGGCAAACAGGGCATCCTCTAATGCGACCAAACTGGATGCAGCGCCGCCCTGACGGGTGGTCCGTACGGTGCTGAACACCGCCCCGATGACCAAGGTGTAGGCACATCCAACGCGCGTACCGGCTCCGTATGCGCACCAAGCGGCGCCGACATTGATCATCGCCCAAAGCCACGGCGTGCCGAAGCCCTCCGGAGCAGTGTACGGGACGGCCAGCGGCCACAGCGCGAGCCCAGCCAGAACCAGTATCGCCAAGGCATCAGCGATCCTCACCAGGCCGATTCCCTTGACCGACGCGCCCGTGAACGCGGCCACAAGCGCCAGGAACAGCCAAAGAAACAGGATGTTCCACCAGTCGGCGACCTGCGGTGTCTGGCTGATGATCGATCCGGCTGCCTGGAGCAGGAGAAGCAAGGCGAACGCGCTGATGCCCCTGCCCATCAGGCGGTGTGTGTCGAGGGCCGAAACGCCGCTCAGCGCCGGCGCGAGCCCTCTCACTTCTTCCGCAGGGGAAGCAGAGGAGGCAGTATGCCGTCCTCCACGGCCCGGCGGTAGAGGTCAATCTTCGTGCTGGCAGGCCGGCCGGCTGCCTCGTACTTTTCGCGGATCCGGTCTATGTTCTTCTTCACCGTGCTCTCGGCGATGTTCATCCGGCGGGCCACCTGGTACTGGCCCAGACCATCCGCGTACAGTCCCAAGCACTCACGTTCGCGGTCGGACAGGTTTGCCTCCACGAAATCAGAGTCCACCTCAATGGCGGCGGCCAGCTCCTGACTGGCAATGGTTTCCCCTGCCGCAATCCGTCGCAGCTTGGAGAATGTTTCCGCAACGGGCTCAGATTTCAGGGATACCCCCATGGCACCGTTTGCCAGGGCGTCCTGCAGGAAGCCCACGTTGTCACCCAGAGTGAAGATCAGGACCCGGTAGCCGGCGGTGGTTAAACGGACCACGTTCTCTCCCGGCCGCGAACCGTCGGCCAAGGACATGTCCAAGGCCACGACGTCGCAAATGTCCCTGCCGGCACCCAAAAAGGCGGTGACGGTCGGCGCGCCGCCTGTCACCGTTACCGGCGTTGCATTCAACCGGGCATCCCGGCCGGCTGAGGCCGCAAAACCGATCCGCACCGCTTCATGATCGTCGATGATTCCTGCGCGCACTGGTTCCAATGCATTGCCCCCTTTGCAATCGGACGGCTCCGATGCACTTAGTTTGGGGCGAACTCCAAGATGTTCCAAGTGTGACGCCCTTCATGTCCCTAGCTCGTCACAGGAACCACTTTTGTCCACTCTTCCGGTGACAACGGTTTGTTCCCTGCGCCGAAGGGGTGTCTGCCCGCAGCCCGGCGTCGCTAATCTCAAGACTAGGCCTGGAGAATGGCCACGACCACGGTGGAGGCAAACATGAAACAGTCATCGAAAACGGCCCGGGCCTTCTACGCGGCCGCCGGGCTGATAGCCGTTGCGGCCGGGCTAACGGGTTGCGCCGGAACACCGGACCTGACCGGAAACTGGGCACCGGACGATGGCACCGGCACAAAAGTCATCAACGAAGCGGGATCCTGCGAGGGCATGTTCTACTCCGGCAACAAGCCCTTGGACATTGGCGGCGGAATGTCCTGCTCCTTGTCCGACAAAAAAGGCAGCAACGGCAGGTACTCTCTGGTGGTCTCGCAGCCACCGAACCGCGCTTCTTACCAGGTCGAGTTCGACGGCGACGACGCAGCAACCGTCTTCGACGTCTCCGGTACGCGTATCTTCTCGATGAAGCGTCTCTGACCAAGATCCTCTTGCGATGGCGGCCGGGAATCGAGCAGTTCATTTGGGGGCTGTTGGGCCCCGGCCGCTTTCCGCTCAAACTCACCCATCTCTACGACAGGAAAGACAATGGCAGCCATCGACGACAAGATCCAAGCAACGAAGTTCATCGTGCAGACCCACAAATCCTTTGATCAGATCCGTGCCGCTGGACTGGCAGCTGCCGCTGCCGCCTCCGGGGGGCTGACCAAGGTTGTGGAAAATCAGGTCGATACAGACGCCAGCATCCAGTACTCCGTGAAACGGGGAGGCTTTCTCGACGTGATGTCATTCGGTCTGGTCTTCAGCACGACCTCGGATGAATCAACCAACACGGTCCTCCTCGTGCCCGGTCAATACTTCACCAGCCAAGCGACCTTCCTATTCATTCCTGTCGGACCCAAGGCGTCCGCGGGCTACGCCCCGCTCAAGAAGTTTTCCGACCATGTTCGGGCATCGCTGTCCTGACGATGACGTCCGTGAGAATGTAATGTTGCACCACGGTTGGGCCTCCCGGCGTCTAGAGTGTAGCTCCGACTCCTAATGGCGGGCGCCGCACCAGTTCTGCCATGAACGGGCCCCGGGCACATCCGAACCGCGACTTTGGACAGCTGTTCGTTAGCCGCACGTCTTCATTCCCGAGGACTCCATGTCCAGGAGTTGCCAGGGGCCGGGCTCGAAGGGTCGTCGGCTACTGATGTTCCGCTGGACCATATTTCGGGACGTAGAGCCGGACCCGCTGGGAGAACGGACTCCGAAGTGTCTGGGAGTTTTCGACAAGCCAGCTGAGCGGTGACCAGAGCCAGGACAACCACACCGATGGCGAAGACCATCATCAAATACCACCCCGTTCCAACACCGAATTCAATGTCCTTTAGCGGGGCTGCCAGATTCATGTCGTCTGCTGTGAGTGGGGTGCTGGGCAGCCCGAGGGCCGCCGGGTTAATAACCTCCGGAAGCACAACCACAGCTGAGCCGGTATCCACGCCGGCCAAGGCTAGAATGTCACCCACCGTGAATCGGAGCGCTCCAAGGGACCTTGCCAGTTCAAAT
Organism: Arthrobacter sp. NPDC093128; assembly: GCF_040683875.1. Taxonomy (NCBI): domain Bacteria; kingdom Bacillati; phylum Actinomycetota; class Actinomycetes; order Micrococcales; family Micrococcaceae; genus Arthrobacter; species Arthrobacter sp. NPDC093128. Next base: position 265,396 of record NZ_JBFBEY010000004.1, on the reverse strand, counting down.
GCAGGCCCCTGAACAGCCAGGACGACTCCGGACATAAAGAGCCACGTGGTTCCGAGACCGGCCAAGACGACGGCTGCTGCCTTGCTGGGGCGGCGCGCAGAGAGCACCCCGGTGAGGAGAATCAGCAGAAGGGAAAGCCCTAGGGTCACACCCAGGAAGGTTCCGGGCGCCCTGACGTTTAGCTTGGGAACTCCAGGCAGCCTGACAACGAACCACGCCACGAAGAAGCCCGTCACAGCCAGGCCGCAAAGTACAGCCAGGGACGCTAAGACAATTTTTCCTTGCCTGGTCCTCCAATGCCAAGGAACTCCCTGGACCCGGCCCGAGGAGGGGTTCCGGCGGACGATTGCCACGATGGCCAGAACCATAACACCAACAAAGGGCAGTAAGGCGCCTAGGGCTATCCCCTGCCAGGGTTTGAAGCGCGCACCCGACGCCAGGACATAACCGGCTACGGCACCGAACAATGCTCCGGTCAAAACGGCGAGACCGGCCGCCTGCATCAGGAAGTCGAGCCAGAGGCTTAAGTTCATATTCGTTGACCCCACGGCTTGAAGCGGATGTTGGAAGGGCGCTGCTAGATGACTCCATTGAGGCTCAAGATCCACTTCACGGGGTCCACACAACGGAAAGGGGCAATGCCCCGAGCGTTGACCGTCTCGCCGCGCGGCGACTCGCCCAGGGCCGACACTGCAAAATACCTATACGGAATCTTGTGGCCTGAGTTGGGTTGCTCGAGGCTGAGGACAAGGTGGTTGGCATTCAACCGGTGCAAGAGGCTTCGCACTTCCTCGTGCAGCAACTCGCCGTCAGCGTGATCGTACGAAGCATGGTCAAGGCTAGGGTCACGCATGAACGCCGCTCCCGAGTTGGACATGATCGACTGCCAGTGCACATCGTCCACGTTCCGCAGCTCGTGCATGGCGTCGAACTTAGAAAGTATCACCGCTAGCGGCGGAGTAGCTGTGCCAATGATATTCAGCAGGTTACCCAGGACCACGTTGGGGTCTCCGCCGAGACGGAGCTGGGTGGGGACGAGGTCCTGGACTTTCGCCCTGATATCGGAAACAGCGAGGGGATCGAACATGAAGAACACTCCGTCTGCGTGCCGCAAAAACTCAAGCGGCTGCGTGTCGACCGGAGGTGATTCCATGTCCTCGCCCGCCACATCCCGGATGACCAGATACCGCCTGACACCTTTCAACACACCCAAACTGAGAATCAAAGGGTGTGTCTGATAGGAACCGTCGCTGGAAGCACTCATGGTGGGTTGCATGAGGCTGCGGGCCTCGAACAGTGGTTTTTCGTAAACCTCTTTGTATGCCTGTTGCGTGCGGGAATCCGCAAAATGGATGGTGCTATTGACTGTTGCCAGGAGCTGGCCCAGGAGTTTGACCAGAACCGCGATGTAAAGAGACTTTCCCGTGGCACGGGCGCCGTTCATCGCGATGCAGGTGGCACTGGCGCTGCGCCATCCGTCCAGAAGCCCGTAGTGGCAATGCGGGCACGCTTCCTGTGCCGGCTCGTGGCACTGCGGGCATTCGACCGGACGGACCGGAGCCCAGTTGCGCGGCGCCGCCTGCGGCTTCTCCTGAACAACGAACGGACCGTTGCCGACGTCTTTGCCGGTGAACTTCTTGGCCACCGCGTCCAAGGTCGGCGGGCATTTGCCGGACCGGCAAACCCAGAGGTAGCTGTCGTCAGGAAGGTGCCGGAAACACGAGGGGCAACGCGTCGTCATCGGCCAATCCTTTCGCCGTGAGACGCGTTTGTATCCAGGCTTCCAGTGAGCAGCGACGCGACCACGCGACGCAAGAGTGCCGGATCTTCCAAGAGGTGGGTCCTAAGTTCTAGGCCTGGCCTTGGCTCAATCACTGTGCTGGGCAATTGGGTGCCTCCAAGCAGGTCCCATGCCCGTTCCGACGTCACGGCAACGATGTGGCACTCGTGGTCCGACGTTTCCCGAGCCGCTTCGAGTTCGGCCACGTCGGCGGGCACCGAACCCGTCAGTAGGTAGGTCACGGATCTTCCGTTCGCAGCCTGCTCACCCGGGGAGGACATCGTCGAACGGAACCCGACGGAAGAAACCCGCTTTGTCAGTTCGGCGTCAACCGCTGCACCGATGGCACCGAAAGCCGCTTTTATCGACCGGCCCCGTCCGCTGCCTACGATCGTGGCGGTCATGTGGTCGTCACGGGTAATCACCTGCGAGACTCCACACAGGAGATCCATTACCGCTGCAGTCGCCCCCGTTGTGGCCAGATTGGCAGCAGAACCGGAACCGTCGACGGCGACACTCACTTTGACAGCGTCCATGTCACTTAGGCATTGGACACCGAGGAGCTCCCGCGCCGCCACACGGGCGGCATTGCCGAGAGGGCCGAGATCGGCGTCCTCTCGGCTTTGGGCAGCCTTGAGGCACAGTCCGCCGGATGCAGGCTCCACTGAAATTAGGTCCTTACGGTCCAAGCCCGATACGTCGACAGGGACCAGGACCGCCCGCTGGGGGTCGGCGGACTGACGGTCCTCTACCACCACCGACAAATGCACGATTGTAGGCGACGGGAAACGTTCACGGCCCACCGGAACAACCGAGATGGTGGTCGGCGTGCGGACACTCGGCAGGATTACCATATTCGGCGGCCGGACAACGGAATCCAAAGGGCGCCCTCCGGCCGTGACGTCCAGCCAGGCCGCCTCACCGCCTACTCCCTCAAGGCGCAGGCCGATGCGAAGCGGGCGTGCCTCGAGCATGATCTCGTTTGTGCCCTCCAGCAGATATGTAGGCATTAGCGGTCCTTTCGATTGGACGACTTGAAGACGCCGAAGAATGCCGGCTTGGAGTTGTCCTCGACAACGCCAAAGGTGTCGGGGTACATCGATTGCCACCATGAGCGAAGGAAACGCTCGCGGTCCTCATAGACTTTCTCAGCGCGTCGTTCGTCTCCTCGGCGCTCGACCGCTCCGGTCATCGCGATATTCAGCTCCCTGGCCAGCAGGGAGTTCAATAGTCCATGCCCGGACCGGCGGCCGGCGAGTGCTCGGCGGACCGGCACTTCGAGCAACTTCACCGGACCGTGAGGAGAAGTCAGCACTACCGTTGACAGCGGGTGGTTTTGCGTTGCGTGCGGGTATCCCGGCGCAGCTTCTGCTGCTGCCACCACAATGCGCCCCAACGCCAGTTCATCGAACAGGTCCCGGTCCACCAGCTGCTCCAGGATGGCTGCAGCGTTTGAGTCGGGGTGGGCCCTGTAGTCGCGGAAGAAACCGTCAACAAGGTGCGACCATCGCTGAGCGGCGTCCGACTCCCCCAAGGAAATGATGGCCGATACGAGCACGGCATCGCAGACTTCAGAGGACAGGTCATCGTGGGCAACATATTCCATTGCAAGGTGGGCGAGCTCCAGCAGAGTGCCAGCCAGTTCCGACGGCGTCAGATATGTCGTCCCGGTCCAGGAACGGCCGGCAAGGCTCCGGAGTTCGGCCAGTGAGACCTCGGGGCCAGTGACCTCTTCGCTGCCACGTTTGTGCAGTATCAGGTTAACCAGTGAATCGAGCTCGGGCGAACGATCAGCACTGGTAAGGGTGCGGAGGAAAATGCTCCCAGGCGCGCGGCAAGGGTACCGCTGTTCAATATCCAGCAGCTCGCCGACGTGCCACTCCCGGGCCGGATCGAACACTGCGTCCCACGACGCCTGGCGAGGGCGGACATCCGGTCCCTGAAGTAACGCAAGCGCCGCTACCGTTCGTGCGTTGCCGGTGTTGTCTGTGCCCGTTTGGGTTTGCCAGATTGCTGCCTCTCCCAGCGTGGCAGGGACTTCCTGAGGGGCTACCCGAAGGAAAGCATCGAAGTCCGACGACGGGACGCACCAGAGAAGCCACGAGCGGAACGGTGCAGGAACGCGATCGCCCGGGACCGCTCTGTTGAATCGGTCTGTGCGCTGTACGGCCTCCAGGCCAACGCGGGTGAGCCACTCCGAGGACAACTTTCCGGCGTCCGCAACGAGCGCGCTGCAACTCGCTTCGTCGTCAATGCTGGCCGTCACCACTCTCTCGACGATGTCCGTGGCTGCCTCGTCGATCGCGTGCTCGACATCCGACCGGCCTGCACCGTGAAAGCCCACCAGACCCGCCCGGCAGAGAAAGTCAAGCAACCGGACGGCCCCGCTGGGCGATGCCGGGCCGGAAACCGACGAGAGACTCCTTGAAATTCCGGTCAGCGTTTCAACTGCTGCAACCTTGAGTTCGGCGTTTACAAACTCCGGGCGGAAATCCTGAGGCAAGGGCACTGGGCCGGAGCCCGTCCATGAGCCCGCGTCGGCCAGTACCCGCTCCACATAGATTTGGGCCAGTGAATCCCGCATCAGCGGGGATACCTCACCGTTTTGCAGCTCATCCCAAGCGACGCTCGCCTTTCCACCGCTCTCCCGACGCACGGTCAGCATTGCGAGTGCCATTAGTTCCGCATCATCTTCCAAGGCCAGCGGAGAGTGCCGCTTGACGGCTGCCGCAGCCTCAGTCTGCAGGTCCCCAAAGAGGTTCGGCAACCTCATTGCCGCCATGGCGAGGGGCCAGCACGGATCCAGCTTCGGATCCCCGAGTCGCGACGATATGGCGTCCAGTTCCGCGAAGGCGGCCTCCGCCGTCGAGCGGTCCACCAGTGCTGCCTGGGCCAGCTCGGACCACGGCGTGGGCGTAATCCGCGAACCTGCCCTGGTCTCATGCTGCTGGCCACCGACCTCGCCAAGAGAAGGCATTTCGTGTTCATCAAGGATTACAAAATCCTCGGTTTGTGTCAGTGACGCGCTGTCTTCCTGCGGCACGCAGGCCACGTGCACGCCACGCTCAAACAATGCCGTCAACACACCTGCCCGTTCATAGACGGAAAAGCTCAGGGCGCGGGCAGTGCGGGGCGACGTCAAGGATGATACTGCGGCAATCCACAAGGCGCCGGACTCCGCAGAATCGGTGAGGAGCACAACACTGCGGTCGCCCTTCATGGCGGCGTCAACCGCGTCAAGAAGGACGGAGAGGACCCCGACCCGCCATGTTGCCGGGTCGAACAGGAAATCCAGCACGGCCGCACGGTCCAGTTCGTCGCCGAACCGAGGGCAGCCTGGATTCGTGAGTATGGCGCCCGATACTTGATCCGGGCCGTACGGGCAGAGCAAGTCAGGTGATCTCCAAAGTTCTATGGGCCGGATCGCAGGGTTGGGAGCGTCCACGGCACGGTCTAGGACAACATGGCTGAAAACATTGCCCGGCCTGCCGGTGGAGTCGCGGCCGGCCATGACACTGTGCCAGTAGGCTCCTCCCCCGTGCTCATCGGCCACGTAGGTCAGACGTCGCGGCATCGCTTTGAGTTCACCGGGACTGGGAAAGGGGCTCAGGGGTTTCACGGGGTCGAACCAGGTCACGACGCGTGAACGCAGGTTTTGGATTTCGCCGTTGCTTAGATCCCCTGATGTTTCTTTCAGCTGCCAACCGCCGCTGGCACCGTTCCCGGGATCAAACGAGGTGTACGTGAGTTGTCCCCAGCGCTGACCATCGGTGTCCGTCATGGACTGTAAACCTTCCTTGTCACCGAGCATCGAACATCCCCCTGAACGGGTTCAGGGCGCCGGCACCACTGATGCGAAGTGCTTTCATCGGCGGGTCCAGGAGGGCGACCATCCTCAAGATTTCTGGCGGCAGGTCCGCAAACAACCGGACGAATCCCCCGTCAGGGGATACCGTCTCCTGCCACGCCTCAGGCTCTGTCTTCCACAGCCCCGTCCCGTCCGAGCTGGGTGTGAACCTGCGGGCGGGAGCGGGGCCGCCGTCCAAATCGCTCATCATGCTCACGGGCACGCCGTCGCTGACAGTGAGCGGCAACCGCTTCGGATTGTAGACGAGCACGAAGGACGGCATGGACGGAGTGGGGTTGATTGCCTCGACTCCTACGGTCAAACCGCTGAGTCCGCCGAGGAGGCTTCTTTTCGCTGTCACCTGGTACTTCAACCGCAGGATTTTTTGGTACGTGATGGTGGTGGGCGCACCCGCAATGCGCTTACCCGCTTCAAAACTGACCGGAACCATATGCAGGTCACAGCCCTCCGACGGGAGGTTGCTGCCAAACTGCAGCCCTCCTCGTTGTTGGTAATCCGGCTCAGTGATCTCATGAGGGTGTCCGGCCATAGCAAACTCTGGCTCCAGCCCCGTCTTGCCGACGTACACGAGCACCGCAGCCGCTCCATCCGGCCACTCAAAGGTTAGGATCTGGCTGTTGACACGCTCGAGAATTTTCGGGTTTCGGACCGGATCCCGCCACGATTTGGAAATGGTGGTGCCCACATGAGCCTGGCCATTGAGAATTGTCACCGGCGTAAAGTAAGCCCGTGTCCACCCGGTTGGCCGTGGGACTCCTTCCATGGTTGCGCGGCCGCCATCGACGATGATGGGGTGCGCCAGGCGCGACTCTTCAAGGAGGCCGTGTGCATTGAGCGTTTCGGTCGAGAGCGGCTTCAGCTCGAGCCCGGCGTCCGGCGGGAGCTCTGTGCGGTGAATCACCACTGTCCCACCGGGCGGAACCGTCCACTGGAAGTCGAAGCACGGAACATCCGTTTCCTGTGCATGCTCGATGGCAGCCAGGTCCGTAACGGGGCGCAGAATCGCGGAAACCCGAACCGGGCGTACAACTGGGCTGGACAGCCGGGCGACGTCACCCACTACAGCCTCGGCATAGACCTGGTAAAGGTACTCCCGTCCGCGCTCGGCCTCGCCGTCTATGAAACCGCCCAGATTGTTTGATGCTGTCTGGATCCTGTACTCCGGGTCTCCGCTTGCGTAGGCGGCCTTTTCAGTCGGCAGCCGGAAGACCTGAACGTTCCTGGTCCCGGGTGGGGCGATCCATTGCCCGATCACACGCCCTTCGTCTTCACGGATTTCCACGTTGTGCACTTCGCTCACAAATGCACCTTCGGCGTGAAGGACCGGCTGTGCGGCGATTGCTTCGGCAGCGGAGCCGCCCTGGTTGGCCCAGACCTGCACGTACCTGACAGCCGACCGCGCGGGACGGCCATCGGCTGCCGTCTCCTGATTGGTGACCGTGACGAGTTCAGCCCGGTCCGGCGAGTAGGGCGGGTGGTCTTCGCCAGAGACAACACGGTAAATAGTGATCGGCTTGTCCGAGGAACTCGGATCCCACGAATAGCGCCGAGTCCCGTCCGCGGCCTTGCCAATCGCAATCTTCCCAACGGGCGACGTGGATTGACCGTACTCGAAGAGGGCGAATGCGTGCTGGTCAATCCCGTCGGTGGGTAGGGCAGCGGCGTGACTATTGGCGGATTGTGCAGCTACCGGCCTCGGCAGGGCCGGCGCCGGTGCTGCCGACGGTGGTGTTGGTTGCGACTGCAGGTCGACGGCGGACCGCAGGGGCGCGGCCAGCGAGGGTGATGCCTGCGCCACTTGCGTCGTTGGATTGTCAATGACGGGCGCCGCAAGAGAGGTCTTCGGTATTTCGCTGGAAGGCACATCAATGCTGCTGAGGATCTGCGCTATTTCTTCCGCGAACTGACCAACTGCTGGCATGAATTTCTGGATTTCCTCGACAGACGTCCGTTTGGACTGCACAACAAGCTTGAGTTGCGATTCCTTGACGTTCGATATCAAGGGCCGACCCTTGGCGCTTTCCCTGTCCCTCCACGCCTTTAGCGATTGGAAGGCCTTTTCCTCGTACGTCTCCGGCAACGACGAATCTGGTCGGGGCGCCACGGCTGGGCTGGGCGCGACCCAAGTCGGTTGGGGACGTCCCGCAGCCCCTTCCGGTTCATCGAATTCGGAGCCAAGCTGACGGTGTGGCTCGGCGATATTGAACGCTACCTGCTTGAGGACCTCCTTTATTGCCGCCTGCCATGCCCCGATTAGGGCGGCGTCCAGCCCTGATGCATTAACGCTCTTTTCACGCGCGATGATGGTCAAATCATCCAGTTTTGGGGGCACAAATCCCCTGGCGGAAACATCGGCAGCCCACGCCGTCAGCCCGGCGAGACGGGCCTCGAACTTCTTGTCAGTCATTTGGGGCACTCATCGGCTTTGGCCTGCCAGCATCAGTCATCAATAACTCCAAATTAGTCTCAGAAAACCGGGCCGGACGGCACAACAATATTGCGGGCATCAATCTCATCGTCGTCGCCACCATCGCCTCCCGCAACGACCACAAAGTCGTGCTCGGGGATACCTACGCTGAGCTGCACCAGAGTCATTTGCTTACTCAGCCCCGACTGGGCATCGGCGTAGAAACTCTGGACTACTGCAGCCTGATCAGAGCTCTGCGCTCCATCGCTCAGGACAGCACCGTCGAAATAGTGGCGACCCTCTCCGCGGCCTGCTGCGGCAAGTTCCGACATGAACTCGTGGAGCGGGCTCTCCGCCGGCGCGGTGGAGCGGACTTCTGTCACGGACCGGAGAAGGGCTCCGGCGGTATCGCTCCGGCCGTCGGTCAGGTGGGCCAGCGCGGCGGCCCACAGCTCGTCACCGGCTGTTGTTCCGATGCCCCGGTCCTGCAGTATGCCAATCCATTCCGGCAGCAGCGACATGTCCCCGTCGCCGGGCTGACGGAAGATCGCGTCCTGCTGACCGGACAGCTGATGCCCTCGCGCACCCAGGACCCTGCCGGCATCTGAAATTGCCAGTTCCCATGAGCGCGTGAGCCATCCAACGACAAAAAGATCGTGTCGCAGCTGAGCGGCAGCCAAGTCAAGCGCCGCCCCGTCCGCGGTAGCGGTAGCAACCCGCACGTTGAGCGGCAGGCCCTCGACAGAAGTGGCCTGTCGCGGCCCGGACACGGTGACACGTCCGAACGGCTCTTTCAGTACCATCCCCACAATGCTGGACCACGCCAGAAATTGGCTGTAGGCCTCTCCGAGCCTCCGCAGGTCGCGCAGGGCATGCCGCAAGTTCTTTCGTGCCACTTCGTCCCCGTTGACCAGCTGCCTACGCGCGTGGAGCAGGCGGAAGAGCTCCTGCTGCCCCTTCATGAAAGTCACCATGGTCGCGACGAACCAGCCTAGGAGAGCCACTGCAAAGGCGATGACCGCGACCGCAGGGTCGAGCACGGCAGCCACAAGCAGGATACCGATAACCACGGTGACCGCTACTAGGACTCCGAGCAGCGCCTTCATCCAAACGGACAGCCGTTTCTGCCTTGCCACGATTCCGGCGAGCATGTCGTCTGCCGAGGCCGCGCTTCGGACCACGTGCAGGAGCTGCTGGACCTCCTCTGTGACCGCCGCATGGCTAGCGGCGATCTTCGACCCGACCCGGAAGGCGTAAGTATCCTCGAATGGTGCCTTCCAGTTCCGCAGTGCCTGTAGGGTGCCCGCAGCGGCCACACCGAAGGCGGGGTCGTCGGCTGCTCGGCGGAGGCGCCGCTCCATGTCGGCAGCCCCAAGGACATCGAAGGGCTTGACCTCTTCCAGGTCGATTGCTGCCGCCAAGTGGGGTGGAATCTGGGCGAAGCTCTCGGAGGCAACCGGGACCGCCTGTCCGCCGTGCCGCAGCACGGCGCGCTGAGTGCCCACCTGCGCTGGCGGCAAGGCATCGGTGCGTTCGCCGCCGTCAACCAGCGTCATGGCACCGTTGGCGTAGTCCCGCCACAGCGTAGAGAGATCGTAGGGCGCTTCGTGCTCTGCCCGGAGTCCGGCGCTGTCCAGCGCACGGTCCAGGGTCGAGGCTGCGTCGCGGACATCCAACCACGTCGCTGGCAGCCCCTGAGGCGTGACGCCGCCAACGATGACTGTGTACTTCGACGGAGCGGAGCCGAAGACCACTCCGTGGACCGCCGCTGCGGCCTGGGACTTGACGCTGGTCGCCACCCTGTTGACCCAGCTTCGCGGTGCATTCTTCAACGCGGCCCACAAGTAGCCGAACATCATCTTGAGCGCCTCTAATGCACCAATTCCCCGCGACACGTCCGCGGGCGGCCGCTCCCTAGGCCCGCGTAAGACTCCGTGGTGCTTCGTCCAGAGAGCTTCGGACATGTTCCGCGCTGCCAGACCATGTTCCTGGATATAGGTGACCGCCGAACCGAAATGGACCGGCAGTGGCAGTTCCATTCCCTGGGACGTAAACCGCGCGCGCAGCTGGTCTTCGACGGCAGAGGCGTCCAGCCGCCGGAAGTACGCTCGCACGAGTGCGGCGTTTTGTCCGGGAAGTGTCTCGAGATCATCCAGCGGCGAGCCGCTGCTGTCCCGCCACAACCCAAAGATGGAGGCGAACGCCGCAGCGCAGTGGACCCCGAACGTTTGCGGATCATTGTCGTCATACAACAGTTTTGTTCCCCGGCCAGGGCCGGAGGATTCCTCTGGAGCGAGCACCAGATTGTGCCAGCCTCCCAGTGTCATCCCTGCAAGCTGCCCTTTGTCCCCTGCCCGGGGAAGCACCAACCGGGAACGGACGACGCTGATCGCTCCCATGGACGCGTCCATGAATTCCGCGATCCGCTGTCCCAGGCCGATGTCTATCTGTTCTTCGTCCGCCCCTCCCGGCACCAAGACGCAGAGTCGCGCCGAGTTGACGCCCCCTACGCCCGCCAGTTCCTGGAGGGTGGTTGCATGCTGAGTGCCGTCTTCCATTAGCAGACATGCTATTTCGGTGCCTCGCACCATTTGCGGCTCCACCCACACGAAGGGATGGACCATGCCCAGTCCGGACAAATCCAGGAGAGCTTCGCGGATGCCGGCTGAGGTGCCCCGGGGGGCCAGCACTACTGTCAGGTCGGCCACTAGAAAGTTCCTATCTCCGGAAGTGCAGAATCGATGCGACCGGAGCCGGCATCCATGGCACGCCCGTAGGACGTGTCGAGAAGCTTCAGCAAGTCCCCGGCTACGGAGTAGACATCGTCGGCAAGGTCCCGGAAGAGCGGCGTCGAACTGGCTTCGTGCCGGCTGGTGATCTGCGAAAAGACGCCGCCGCCTGCGTTCCCCGCCTTGTCCGGCGCCATGAAATGATCGCCGGCCAGGGCCCGGATCGATTCCAGCCATTCAGTGGCGAATTTAAGGCGGTCTTCCGGGGTAGCCCCAGGCGCAATGTTCGGAACCCTGCTCGGTGAGCCGGAGACCGTCCGTCCTGTGCCGAGCCAGGAGCTGAGGGTCTGGATCGCAGCAACCTCAAGAAGGCCCGCTGCCGGCTCCTCCGGCGTGGAATCGTAGAGCCCGCGCAGCAGCTGATACGGCCTCAAGGACGACAGCACCGGGGGCCTGTGGCTATTGGCAATGGCGAGCAGGAACGACTCCAGTACCGCCGGAAGCCAGTCATATGACTTTGCGAGGAACTGGGAAGGCGGGGTCAACAGCGGGTTGGGAAACTGGATCCACCTGCGGTTCTCGGCATCCCAGATTTCGACGGCTTCGTCATATGGCGGCTCCGGCAACCGAAGTTGGCCCGTGATCTGCCCCACGAACCAACCGCTGATCATCGCCCGCCGCTCGACCTCCCCCATGGGCAAGGATGCTGCCAGCGGCCGCGACCTCCGATGTGCCCAGAATCCCTTGCGCTCTGGCAGGGACGTCTGCGCCCACTGTTCGGCGACCGGGCTCAGGACAGAACTGAAGGCAAGCGGCGAGTAGTTCCGGTACGAACCGAAAATGTCAATGCGCTGGACCGTTTCGTCATCGGTTAGGGACCGGGCCAGGATGTCGGCGGTTTCCGCTCCGATACTCGGGTTCTCAGCGCTCTTGGCGATCAGAAGATCGACGACGTCCCCGGTTCCTTTAAAAGGTATGGATGAGAACTTGAACCGGTACGCCACGGGCTCGCCATGAACCTCCTGCACAACATCCGAATGCACGCTGATTAGAGGCACAGCCCGATGTAGGGCACGATTGAATTTTTCCACGATGTCTGCCCGGCGGCCCGGCAGCTCGGACCCGCGTGCGTCCTGGCCCTGGGCGTAGTGACGAAGCGACAGTGAGCAGAACTGGTGAAAAGGCTCACCCGTGCGGCGGACATACTGCCGCGAGCGGCCAAGGATCTCGGCCGGGGAGGCGTGCAGCACGAACTGTGCCCGCGACGGGCTATTCGGGACCCTGGTGAGCGGGTCACGGCTGAATTCCCCCGGACGCCAGGCTGACGTTAGCTCGAGCAACCCGCCTGGGGCCCGGGACCCGCCGGCGTCGGGCCACGTTCCGCTGATCGTCTGTTGGGTGAGCAGGTCCCTGGCTTCCCGGAAGCCCAAGAGCCCGAGACCGGCGCCCCCGCTGGCGGCCACGTCGGACTCATACTGAGCACCGAAAGTACTTGGTTCCGTCACCAGAATTTCGTTGTCCGCCACCCCAAATCTGTCCGGGACGCGGGCGTCCGCGTCCGAGGGCCATGCCGGGTAGTGATCTGTCGCCACGCTGGCCAGGCCAACCGGGCTTGCCTCTGCGCTAACCTGATTATTCAGGACATCGATGGCCTCGCTGAGTGCATCGTTCATCGGGGCGAGGACATCAGTCACGAACGCGGCCAACACCCGGGCAGCAGATCCCGCTGCCTGCGAATACAGCACATCTGTGGCTTGGCCCCGAAGCATATCCACAAGCCTGTCAACCACTGCCGGGCCGTTGGCAATGATCTTCATGGAGCCAATTTCGCCCTCAAACTGGCTCGGCACTGAGGAAACGTCCGCAATTGCGTACTCGGCCATCTCCTTCAAGGTAACGATGAGTTGGTCCCGTACCGACGCTTCCAACCGCGCGACCACAGCTCGACCGAAAGGGAGGCCGAATTTCGTCACTGCCTGTTCAATCTGCGAGACGAACCGGCTGAGAAGGGCGTCCTTGTAGTCGTAGGCCCAAACGTACGCGGCTTCAATGGTTGCTGTTGTGACGGCGGCCTTTCGGGCCTGCAGCTTGCCCCGAACGCCGCCAATCCACTGCCCTCCGTGCATTCCTCCGGCTGCCGGGATGAAAGGCGCCAGCTGATCGTCGGCTATGCCGCTTGCGAGCCTCGCAGCCTGAGATCTCTTGAATGCCGATTCCGTGAACCACTTCAGCACGTCCTGATGACTGGCCGGCCCCTGGTTCAGCACCGGCAGCTCCAGCTCTTCGCAGATAATGCTCCACTGGCTCACCACGAGGGCGTTGACCTGTTCCTCAGACGATGCCGTGTTTCCTTCCTGCATGTGACCACTCCTCAGGCGGTCAACGGCTGACCGGGCCAGGCGCTGGGCAGAGTACTCGGCGTACCGGTCCCGGCCCATGCTCAGGCTGGCGAAGCCAAAGGCGCCCCATGGGATTTTGGTCTCATCGGCGCCCCAGCCCAAGTACTCGAGCCGCGGGGGGTTGTCAGATAGATTGCCGAGATCGTAGTGGACGAATTCATGGGATGCCTGGTCACTGCGCATCAGCGCAGAGAGACCCCGGCCAAGGCCGCGATACAGCGCTTTTTGCGAACCGTCGCCGAACATTGTCCTCTCAATTCCGGCGAAGCGGCCCACAGGGAAAACCCTGGCGAAGGGACTAATGCCAGCTTCCCCGCTTTGTTCTCCTAGGGCGGCCAGGATTTTCGTGTCGTGATCGTCGGCAGCGGCTGTCTGGGCCGCCACGATTTCTCCAAGCATCGCCAGCGCATTGGCCCGGACTCCGCCACGTGCGGACTGCGGCAAACCGTCGAATGCGTCGGCCGCGATCATGAAAACGCCCACCATTCCCGGGTTCACGCCAGGAACAAGCGACAACAGCCGGCAAACGTCCAACGCCATCGATGCCCCGGCGCCACCGGCCATCGAGGACACCACCAAAACCACCGGCGGCTCCGCCGATTTGAACACACCGGCACCTGGAAGCACCTTGCTGACTTGCTCCATGCGCGTATTGGTTTCCACCAGGTTGAGATTCTGGTAGGCCTGCTGCAAAGCAGCACGGATCTGGTTGGCCTTACTCAGCGTGATCATTCGTCCGACGGAACGCATCTGGCCGGCGCCGCTGTGCACTGGAACCGAAATCCGTTTCGGCTCTCTCGGCGCCCACGTGCCGATTTCGCCAAGGGTCTTTGATTCCTTCAACGTCTGGCTGACGGCGTTGTCCAGCACAGGATAACTTCCGCTGTTGGGACCGGTTGCCACATAGCCACCCCCTTGTTGGAAGACGTTCCCGATGCCGGCGATCCTCGTGTCAGGTGCCACCGGCACATCGATGTGCAGGAACTGCCATCCGGCAGGGATTTCCGGGATGCCGTATTCGTACAGCTCAGACTTCAGCTGATCCATCATGAAGGCCAGAGTCGAGCCGCCGGATCCGCCGCACCCTACAACCAGGAACTTACGCATGGCTATACCTACTTCTATCTCGTCGAAATGATGCTTCCGAAAGCGGGAACTTCACGGGCGTGGCGTTCCCCATGGACTCATGCCGCCCTGCTCCGGTGGAGGGACTTGCCGCTGCTGTTCCGAGCCGGCAGATGTCGAGGGGTTGCCCCGAGGCACCGTGTCCCCGGGCCCGGCTGACCCGCCGGCTGGTACGAACACGGGGATCTCGTCCGGGTCCGCAACAGCGCCGCCGAACCCGCTGAACGGTTGGCCCGGAACGGCCTGAGCAGCCGAGCCGAAGGTTGGCGAGGCCGATCCCAACCCCGGTACCGGCGACGCCTGGAGAAGTCGCTCCCACAGCCCGGGCAGGCGGTTCAGGATGTCGTCCTCAAGGCGGGCAGTTTCGGACAATGTCGAATCGCCACTGGCCAGCACCAGCACGTGCGCCTGGATTCCGTCGGCATCCCGCAGCAGCACCCACTTGTTATGGACCGCCAACGGCAAACGGGGTTTGAGGCCAGTACGGTCCGTTGCCGGATGGGCTGACCCGGCGCCAATCCGGCCCGCCGCCGCGACGGAGACAAAGCCGGCCCCGACGGGCGACCAACCGGTCCTGGCCTCCAACTCGATGCCGCTGGCAACAACGGATCGGGATCCCTTCGGACTCAGCGGCACGAGGTTCGTCAAGTCTGTCGGACGAAGAGCGAATGTCCCGCCATCGCGCAGCACCTGGCCATCCTGAACCGTGATGGGGATGAGTTCCGATGACAGAGCGCGGCCGGGAATTCTCGACACCAGCCACTTGGCACCGTACAGGAGGAGCAATGGAATGCCCGGGCCAAGAACGAGGGCTATCACGAGTGCCAGCACGAAGTTGGTGCTGTTCAGGGGTTTCGCCATACTGGCCGTGAACTCGACGCTGACCGGAAGCGCCCGATCCGGCTCATCGTCCGGTGCCGTCATGACTTTGACGCGGCCAACAACCGAACCGTTGTCCGCACCGTCAGCCTTAAATGTCACGGGAATGCTGCTGTTGTCGTTGACATGCAGACAGGTCTGCGGGCTTGTCGCGGAGCCGAGAGCGAGTGAAATCGTACCGGCGTGCTCGGGGGACGCCGCGATTTCCGGCTGATCATCCGGTGAGATCCAAATGCAACCCTGCCCGGAGACCTGCAGGCTGCCGACTGCCTGGGAGTCTCCGTCCAGTTTGCCGAAGTCAATCTTGGGTGCCAGCACCGGAAATTCGGCCGGAGGAATTAGGCTCAGGGGAATCGAAACGGCCGACGGCGCCAGCTGGGTTCCCGGGACCACGGAACCGTTGACGGTGGTTGACGCCGTTGTAATCGACAGCTCCAGCCTCAGTTCAGCCGCGCCAACCGGGAAGTCGCTCAAATCGAGCGCCTGCGGTTTGGCCAACTCACTCTTGCCGATGGCATCTGCTACGACGGCCTTTTTCCCTTGTGGGTCCTGCACGAACGCCGTCAGCTTTGCGTCGCCCAGCAGGGAGGCCGGATCCACGGCCGCCCCGTTGGGACCTTCGAGACCAAACATAAGGTCAGTAACGTTCTCGCCAGCATGAAGTTTGGTACCGCTTTGATTGGTCCAGGCGGGCTTGAGCCCGCCCGTGATGTGGATATTGGTGCGGGACCGTTTTCCGCTCGACTGCCCCGAGGGATCCGTAAACGCAAGCTGCCAGAGCCCACTCCACGACTTAGCATCGGGCGAAACGGCGAGCGAAATCGCCAACGATTTGTCCGACAGCCAGGTGTACTTGAGTGCGTTCCCGTCGGCGGAGAGGGAAGACTCAGTGCCGATCAACTTGGGAAGCTCCAGGACCTGTCCGGACGGCGACATGATCGACGCCGCAAGGCCGAGAACATCGGCCGTAGCCAACAGACGCACTTCCGGGGTCGATTGGTCCAAGACGAAGCGATGGGCACTGTCAATGCACCGGGTGACCTGACAGATGCCTTGCTCCTGGACTATGGGGCTGCTTCCGGTGGAACTGATTCCGTCAAACGCAAGGAGCAGCCCATCAATGTCCGAAGCCAGGTAAAACTCACCCGGCGAGGGAGTGATGAACTTGCCGCAGGTGGCTGAGTCGGTGGACGATTTGCCTGTGGTCACGGATTCCAGGAACGCGTAGTCAGCCGGGGCTGCGTTTCCCGCCGATAGGCCTATACCAAAAACTGTCACCCTGGAGGAACGCAGTTGATCAGCCAAACCGCCATCGCGGCAGATGCTGGACATTGCAAGTCCGCGCGCCTCGTCCACGGCAGCCTCGCTCGTCAGCTCAAGTTGGGGAGCGAATGGCTTAGCAGCGCCGAAGGCCGTCTTGTCCTCATCACTACCTCGTACGGTGTAATTGAGCGCGCCGTCAGTGAACCAGACCAGGGCCTGGCAACTTGTCACTCCCGGTCGGGCGGCTGACCTGGCCGCCAAGTCTGCCCGGGCGCCGTCCAGGGCGGACCAATAGTCCGTCTCCATTCCGTGTACGTGGTCTCGGAGCGACTCGATGCTTGTCTTGACCTGCGGCAACGTGGAGTTGTTCAGCGGCCGCCATGGTTGGACCTGCGAGTACCCCTGTGCAAACACCGCGAGCCCAACGTTCACATCCGCCGCGGAACGTGTCGCAAACTGCGCCAGCTGGGTTACCAGATAGTCCGCCGAAGTCACGCGGGCGTTTTCAGGATCACTCCCCTGCAGGCTGGATGACTCGTCAACGAGGAGCAGGATATCTGTGGGTCCGCCGCCTCCAACGCAAGCACGGAAGTCGTCGGCTGCCGTGACGACTGCCGGAACGGTGCGGCCAGCAACTCCGGCTTTTCCCTCCGGTGCAGCGGCAGCGGGTCCAGCCATGAGCGCCATTGCAATGGCTGCGCAGCCGAGGGTTACAGTCAGTCCCCGCATCAGAGCCGGCCTGCCCAGTTCGCAATGCCCCATGCGCTGACCACGACTGCGGCCAAGCTTGCGGCCACGGTGACCCGGTAGAGCCACGGGACCATTTGACTGGCGGAGTACAGCGGGAACGTCCGGGATTTCGTGTCATTTAGCGTGAATGCCGCCACGAGCGCAATGGCGATAGGACCCCCGAGAACCCATGCGGAAATGGCTGCCGCCGGAAACATACCCAAGAGCGACGCAACTCCGAGGGAGACGACAGCAGCGGCGAAGGCCGAATACAACCACAGGACCGGCGCGGCGACTACACCACGGTCCGGGGCAACACTACCCAACGCCGCAGGCGAGGATCCGAACCCGGAAACGCCACTACTCCAATCCACATTTCCTTGCGGGACTCCGTCGGACCGTTCGGTCAGCGTGGGCGTCTGATCCTGAGTCTGAGACCCGTTGTATTGACTGAAGTCAAAGGGACTTTGCCCACTCGACATACCAAATTCCCCCGTTTTTCATTTTTGGCAACCCCACTCAACAGCGTCGCCGAATAGCCCGTAGCGGATATTCGGCCTTCGCACAAGTCAAGCGCAGCCTTTGCGGACATACTATGTGCCAAAGAGCGACCCGCACAACGGCTCAACGGGATGAGTCTTCCACCTGTTGGATCATGTCCGCGGTTATGCGTACAAGGGGTAGAAATCCGAAAATGATCCGCTACCATAAGGCTTGAGTCTTGGGGGAGCTCCTTCAAGGCTGGGAATTATGGCCAGGAGCTGCGCAAATGTTCGTAAAGACCTTCGGCTGGTCATTCGCCGTAACGGCTGTTGCCTTGCTTACGGCAGCTTTCTACGGCGGCATCGAAGCCCTCATTTTGTGTCTCATTTTGGGTATTTTGGAAGTGAGCCTCAGCTTTGACAACGCAGTGGTCAACGCTCGGATCCTGGAGCGAATGAATCCCTTCTGGCAGAAAATGTTTCTGACCGTTGGGATCATGATTGCAGTGTTCGGAATGCGAATCATGTTTCCGCTGCTCATTGTTGGAGTGACGGCAAACCTCAACCCAGTCGAGGCCATTGATTTGGCCATGCAAAAGGGGGACGCTCATACTCCGGGGACGTACGGATATCTGTTGCACGAAGCGCACCCGCAGATTGCGGCGTTTGGCGGAATTTTCCTCCTGATGCTGTTTCTTGATTTTATTTTCCAGGATCGCGACATCAAATGGATCAGGATCCTGGAAGTACCCCTGGCCAAACTGGGCGCCTTACAGGGCGCGTCCACGATCGTCGGGATCATCGTCCTGGCCGTGGCTGGCTATTTGTCTGGGGAGAAGCAAGCGATCGTCCTGTTGGCGGGCCTCCTGGGCTTGGTCACATACTTCCTCGTCAACGGTCTAGGCAACTTCTTTGATGTGGACGAGGACGGTGACGTGGATGCCGACGATGCACTTCTCCGCACGCATGCCGGCCCCTCGGGTGCGGCCAAAGTCGCCGGCAAGGCCGCCTTTATGTTGTTCTTGTATCTCGAAGTCATCGACGCCTCCTTCTCCTTCGACGGAGTCATTGGCGCCTTCGCAATTACGTCCGACCCCATCGTTATTGCCCTGGGCCTCGGCCTCATCGGCGCAATGTTTGTTCGTTCGCTGACTGTATTTCTTGTACGTCAGGGCACCTTGGATGAGTTTGTGTACCTCGATCACGGCGCCCATTGGGCGATTGGTGCCCTAGCCGTCATTCTGCTAATCACTATCGAATTTCCAGTGAATGAAGTAATCACCGGGTTGATCGGCGTCGTATTCATCGGAGCAGCCTTTATTGGGTCTCTGATGCGGAATAGGAAATCTCGTTCGATTCAGGCTGACAAACCGTCACAACCAGCTGTTATCTAGTAATATCCGACACAGCATCTGCACCTTACCGGGAAGCGAGAAATACCATGGGATTGAGTTTGTTGAAGGGCCAGTCGCTGTCACTGACCAAGAACGGCGAATCACTGACAAAAATCCGGTTGGGACTTGGTTGGGACTCCGCTGTCCCTGCCAAAAAGGGCCTCTTCGGAGGCTCAAAGACCGTCGAAATTGACCTCGATGCCTCCGCCATATCTTTTGATGCAAACGGACAGCATGTTGACACGGTCTTCTACAACCAGCTCACGAGCAAAGATAACGCCATCCGCCACACGGGAGATAATCTTACGGGCGCAGGCGACGGTGATGACGAAACAATCCTGGTGGATCTCTCCGGAGTTTCGCCGGCAGTCAAGAATATTGTTTTTGTCATCACCAGCTACAGCCAGCAGACTTTTGACCAGGTTCAAAATGCCTATTGCCGTGTGCTCGATGACGCAGCGCCTGGGACCCCCGAGGTAGCCAGGTACAACCTCACGGATTCAGGTCGTTACACTGCCATGATCATGGCCAAACTATCCCGGATGGGTGGAACCTGGAACTTCCAGGCAATCGGGCTCCCGGCCCAGGGCCGGACACCCCAAGACGTGGTAACAACCGCCGCCAGCGCGCTCTAGCCCCAACCGAACTAAAAAGGAGAAATTCGTGTCAACCCTTACCCTCAGCAAAGGCAGCAATCTCTCGCTCACGAAGACCGATCCGGGAATGCGTCAGGCCATGATCGGCCTGGGCTGGGATCCCCGCACCACAGCCGGCGCCGCCTTCGACCTGGACGCGTCTGCCTTGTTGGTGGGAGCATCCGGCAAGGTCCGCTCCAACGATGACTTCATCTTTTACAACCAACTCGCCTCCAAGGACGGGTCCGTCGTACATCAGGGCGACAACCTCGATGGCGGAGGTGACGGGGATGACGAACAGGTTCTCGTTGACCTTTCTACTGTGGCAGACGACGTCGACAAGATCGTCATCGTCGTCTCGATTCACGACGCCATTGCCCGCGGACAGAACTTTGGCCAGGTGCGCGATGCATACTGCCGAGTGGTCAACCAGGAGTCCGGCAATGAAGTCGTCCGGTTCGACCTCACCGAGGACGCCGCAGCCGAAACCACCATGATCTTCGCAGAGATCTACCGCAACAATGGCGAGTGGAAGTTCAGGGCCGTAGGCCAGGGATACGCCACCGGACTGGCGGGAATTGCCTCGGATTTCGGAATCAGCCTCAACTAGCCTCAGCCAAATGCTTGGGGCCCGGGGGCTGCCGGGCCCCAAGCATCTTGTTCGCCCAACTTCCAAGGAGCATTGAATTGACTGGACTGACTCTCGCCAAAGGCGCCAACATTTCCCTCACCAAGACTGCCCCAGGCCTGAGCAAGATCCTTGTTGGCCTTGGCTGGGACAAGCGCACCACATCAGGTGAGGACTTCGACCTGGACGCTTCAGCACTGCTGGTGGGCGTCGACGGCAAGGTCCGTTCCTCGGCCGACTTTATTTTTTACAACCAGCCCAAGTCCGCCGATGGCGTTGTGGTTCACCTCGGTGACAACCGCACGGGAGAGGGCGAAGGCGACGATGAAGTCATCTCCGTCGACCTGGACAGCGTGAGCGCTGACGTCGATCGCGTGGTCTTTGTTGTCTCTATTGATAAAGCAGATGATCGCGGACAGAACTTCGGGCAGGTGCGTTCGGCCTATTGCCGTGTACTGAACGAGGGGTCGAATGCGGAAGTAGCACGCTTCGACCTGAACGAGGACGCATCGTCCGAGACCTGCCTGATTTTCTCAGAACTTTATCGCTACAACGGCGAATGGAAGTTCAAAGCCATTGGCCAAGGATACGCCTCCGGCCTCGCAGGCGTTGCCAGCGACTTCGGCGTTCAGCTTTAAGGACCGCTCCCCATGCAGCTAACTCCACCTGAAGTTTCGTCGTCGTCTCCACTCATTCTCCACGCCCCTGACTCCCCCGAAATCATCCGCGAGGATTCGGCACCGGGCATGGTACCGGTTTCGGCCGAGCGCCAACTGGAGATCCACACCCAAGCCCGGGCGTTCGTTGAAGAGATTGCTGCGCTGGACCCGAACAGTCCGGAGTACACCCGGAAAATTGACGGCATCAACCAGCTCGCCGGGCAAGAACTGGTTGCGTCGTCTAGCACGTCCAGCCGATTGCTCGAGCGCTCCAGTACGTCCGTCGCCGGTGCCAAGAAGGCGGGCAGCAGTGCACAGCAGCACGTGGCTGCCACGCTCGGTGAGTTGCGTTCAACTGTGGAAGATCTGACACCGAACCAGGCTGATCTCAGTGTGGGCCGTAAGATCCTCGGCATCATCCCTGGCGGCAACAAGCTGGCAAGGTACTTCCAGAAATACGAGTCGGCTCAAACTCAGCTGGACAACATCATCAAGTCGCTGATGGCGGGCCAAGACGAGCTGCTCAAAGACAACGCCGCCTTGGCGCACGAGAAGACCCAGTTGTGGGAGACCATGCAGGGGCTCAGCGAGTACGCGGTGTTCGCCAAGGCGCTGGACGCCGCCACGGCCGACGGAGTCAGATCCTTGACCGTGTCCGGTCAGGTTGAGGCTGCCAGCAAGCTTGACTCTGATGTCCTCTTTCCGATTCGCCAACGCCACCAGGACATCCTGACGCAGCTGGCAGTCTCGGTACAGGGGTACTTGGCCATCGATTTGATCCGCAAGAACAACACCGAGCTCATCAAGGGAGTGGAACGCGCACGGACCACCACCATCTCGGCCCTGCGTACAGCGGTGATCGTGGCCCAGGCATTGGCCAACCAGAAGATGGTACTGGACCAGATCGACGCGATTAACACCACAACAAACAACATGATTCTGCAGACCAGCGAGATGCTCAGGGACCAGACAGGCCGCATCCACCAGCAGGCAGCAAGCTCCGGTGTCAGCGTCGATACGCTCCAGAAGGCATTCGATAACGTCTTCCAGACCATGGACGCAATCGATACGTTCCGATCCCAGGCCAACAAGAATATGGAAGGTACTGTGCAGGCCCTTGAATCCGGGCTTGAGCGTGCACGCCCCTACCTCGAACGTGTCCGCCAGCAAGAGGGCCAGTAGCCGGCCGCCCACGGCACACCAGGCTCAGCAACCATGGTCGCAAAATTCTTCGGCGCCCTCTTCAGTAACGGACGGGCGCCCCAGCAACCCACCGAACTGCCTTCTGGCGCTCCACCGAATGACGATCTAAGGGATTCAGCCGCTGCATTAGACGACCTACGGACCTTGGTACTCCGCAGCGGAGCAGAAATGCCCACCATCGTATTTTCCCGGCTGAGGCAACTGGATGACCTTTTGCGCCCTCTCATCGGTTATCTGGAGGGGGCTGCCCCCTCCACCGAACAGATCGTATTACTGCAATCGATTGTTATGGATTATGTGCCTTCGCCGTTGCGAACCTATCTCACGCTTTCGCTTCCGCACCGACAGGACCCGTCCCGCGAGACCACGGTTCTACTGGACCAGCTCGGTGCAATCTACTCGGCCGCACGCAAGCTCGACACGCAGGTACGAACCGGCGCCATCACAGAACTTGAGGTGTTTGGATTATTCCTTGAGGACAAATTCAATGTTGACGGACTGCGCTTGGAGGGAAGCTAAGTTGGTTTCGATGATTGCTGGCACCAACGCCGCGCTCACGGCGGAGAATCCCGGGCTCACCAGGGTCCTGATCGGGCTCGGCTGGGATGTCGTGGTCAGCAACGGGCCACAATCGGAACTCGTGCCGATGGCCATCATGTGTGGCCCCAACGGACGGGCGCTGTCAGACGAGCACTTGGTGTTCTTCAATCAGATACACAGTCCGGAAGGCAGCGTGCAGTTCGCCGGCACCGAAGACGAGGAGCAGATCGACGTCGACCTCGCTTTGGTCCCCGCGGCGGTATCCAAGATCTCCGTGCTCGTCTACATTGACCCGGATGTCCGGGGTCCCGGCACCTTCGCTGCCGTGAAAAGCGCCTACATCAGGGTGGCAGATCGAACGAATCGCGAGCTGGTTCGTTTCGCTGTACCGACGTCCGGCCGGGAAAAAATCAGTGCCATGGTATTCGGCGAGCTTTACCGCCACGGAGCAGGCTGGAAATTCCGCGCCCTTGGACAGGGATACGAAAACGGATTGGCCGGAGTGGCCACAGACTTCAGATTGAAGCTCTGACGTGGCGCCGGATAGGAGCAGTTCACGTGAGGACCTCCGCTATCTCTCCCGCCGGATCAAGCCCGAAGCAAGCACAACGGCAGGCAGCGCGGCCGTGTCAGAGCCAGCGCCGGAAATGCCGGCGCCGGTTGCCGGTCGAGCCGCCGGGTTATGGCTGAACCCCAGTCCGAAGCAGGTCCGAACGGGCACCGCGCCCATGCGTCCCGAACAGGCACCAGACGCCGACATTTCATTGCAGGCATTCGCCGCACCGACGCTGGGTACTATCCGGCATTTGTCGACAGTGGACCCAGTGGTCCGACTCACCCCCCGCCAGTCCGGCATCGGGTCATTGCTGGTGGCCGTGCCCCGCTCAGCCGCTTGGGAGGACAACGCACTCCTCACAGGTGCCGTGACAAATGATGGGCACACCGCCGGAATCCGCTTGGCTACGTCCGGAAAAAGATCACTGGTGGACTACCACGAAGGGTCAGCCGTGGTGAATCTGCGTCATGTGAGGAGTCTCCGCCGCGCGCTTTTCATTGCAGGCGAGACCCCGCTCACAGCAGGGGTCTTCGACAGTTCCTCAATCACCTGCCCCGGTCGAACCCAGTCCGGCGATCGAGCTGTGTTGTACGTCTGCCGAATCGGATCCGTGCTGGAATTCCGTCTCGAGACCGTGCCGTGGCCTGCAGAGGACACGGACATCTGGGCCGCATTCGGCTTCACAATGTCCACTCCTTTAGACCGACGCGCTGTCCAGACCTAGCCGCCCAGTCCAACTCGAAACAACAAAATGGGGAACCATGCAACACTTCAGTGCGCTAGACGCGTCCGTGCGGGCAAGACTCTTCCATGTTCCGCCGGAGCCGCTCGGAAGGAACTCGGATCCGCGGCTGTTGGCGATCGCGTTGGGCGCCACCCTCTATTCCCCCGCAACACGGCCGGAGTTGGCGCAGGACGTCCTGAAGCAGGCAAGATCCGGATGCGTCAGCACCGTGATCTGCCTGGAGGACTCCGTGGCGGACCAGGACGTATCTGCGGCCGAAGAGAACTTACTGGCAGCGTTGAAGGACCTGGGCCGAACAAGTGCCGAACACCTGCCGCTAATATTTGTCCGCTGCCGGACTGCCGAACAGCTTCTGGACATCGGACGCCGCGCCGGGGCAGATCTCGACGTTGTCTCAGGATTTGCCTTGCCCAAGTTCGAAAACGAAAGCGGACGCGGGCGGGCGTTCCTTGAGGCCGTGCAGATGCTGAACGAGGAGACTGGACGAAGCGGCGCTCTGGGGGCGTTGCGCGCAATGCCCATCATCGAGGATCCAAGCACCACTCACTTGGAATCGCGGATTCGGGTCCTGACCGACAATCTGGCTCTCCTAAGTGAATTCCGCAGCATCGTGCTGTGTGTCCGCCTTGGCACAACGGACATGTCCAGCGCCTTCGGCCTTCGGCGTTCACAGGATCTGACCATCTACCATGTCAAAGTCGTAGCCAACATCATCGGCGACGTCGTCAACATCTTCGGCCGCCCGGAGGACGGGTGGGTAATTTCCGGTCCGGTGTGGGAGCACTTTTCCAATACGGAACGGGTGCTGAAACCCCAACTACGGGCCACCCCCTTCGTGGCCGCCAATGAGACAAGGCTGCGTAAACGGATCCTCGTCGAAAATCTGGACGGTCTCATACGCGAGATCGAGCTGGACCAGGCAAACGGGCTGGTCGGGAAGACTGTGATCCACCCCAGCCACGTCCCTGTGGTGCACGCCATGTACGTGGTCAGCCACGAGGAATACATCGATGCCTGCGATATCGCTGGAGGAAGCGGCGGCGGTGTGAAGGCATCGACCTATCGAAACAAGATGAACGAATTCAAGCCGCATCGGGCCTGGGCGGAAAAGACGCTCCTGCGGGCCCGCGCCTTTGGAGTAGCGAATCCTGGCGTCAGTTTCGTGGAACTGCTCGAAGCGAGCATGAATTGACAACGGTGGGCCACGTCCAGCCGTGGACGGGCGAGTTTGTCAGCAGTGCCTTGGGCGTCGAGATAGTCACGGGAGCTGACCAAAGCCTGCTCCCTGTGGAATCGCTGGTCGGGCTGGCTTTGCGCAGGAACCCCCGGCGTGCGCATTTGTTGGTATCGCGAGTTCTCGCCAAGCATGTCCCCACCGAACCTGGACTCGCGACGGCGGCGGGCTGGCTTCTGGGGTTGCTTGTGCGCGCAGAACTGGATTCCGACGCAGGTAGCGGCTTTGCTTCGGCCGCCCCTCAGCTGCGCCATGTCATTGAGCCCGCCGCTACCATGCTCGGCGCCTTGCTTGCAGACGCTGAAGAACCGTTGCGCACGCAAACATCCAGGATCGCAGCGATCACCGACCTCTGTGATTTGCTGGAGCCACATCACACGGTGTTTCCAGGGTTCGCTACCATCGGTTATGCCGAGACGGCTACGGGCTTGGGAAGCCTCGTGGCCGAATTCCTGGGCACCTACTACATCCACTCCACGCGGGCGGCCTCGTCAGGAACCGGCGCCGTGAGGCCGTACGGGACGTTTGAGGAAGTTCACTCGCATGCCACGTCCCATCAGCTTTTGCCCACCAGCCATGCGATGCTCAACAGAGCGGACACCGTGATTCTGGTGGATGACGAGCTGAGCACCGGTGCCACAATTATCAGCACCATTCGTGAGCTGCACAAAAACGCGCCCCGTGGCAGGTACGTGTTGGCCTCGCTGGTGGACCTTCGCTCGACCGAGGACCGGCAGAAAATCGACTCCTTGGCCGACGCGCTCGGCTGCCGTATCGACGTGGTTGCGCTTGCCCACGGACGGGTCGTGCTCCCGGCTGGACTGCCTGCCGCCGCCGAGGCGCTCATTCGGACGCTCCCACCAGCCGAAACGTTGGCCCCCGCCTCCGGCAAAATCGATGTATCCGATTTGACCGGTTCAGCAACGCCGATCCGGAGTGCTCGCTTCGGCGTTGCGGGACAGGCCGAGCCACAGCGGATCGACGTCGTAGCCACGGAAATCGCCGCCCGGCTTACTCCCGACGAACGGGTACTGGTGCTGGCGACCGAAGAGTTCATGGCGATCCCACTAGCCGTTGCGGCCCGGCTCCAGAAGCTCCTGCCGGACGCCGCCGTGAGATTTTCGTCCAGTACCCGTTCGCCGATAGCCCCGCTTGACGCGCCCGGCTACGCCATCCGGTCAGCTGTGAGTTTCAACAGCCACGATGCCTCAGTGGACGGGCCCGGCACCCGCTTCGCCTACAATTTCTCCCATCCCGAAGGTCTGTTTGGCACGGTCGTGATCCTGGCAGAGCCTGGCTCGACGACGTCAGACCTCACCGGTCCCGGCAGCATCGCCGCCGCGACCGCTGCCACCGGCGCCAACGTCCGGCTGGTGATACTTCCGCGCGACAGGCCCTTCCCGGAGCCGCTGACGGGCCCAAAGTTCGGCTCCTACGCCGCCGGCGACGTCAAATGGCTCCTCAAGGACCTCAGCTCGGCCCCGCTGGAAGCTCCGCCCGCAGAGCGTGAAGCAGCCATCCAATCAGGCAGGGCAAGCTATGCTGAGTCGCTGCCGGTGGAGTATGAGCCAACACCTGAGTATCAAGCACTGTTTCGTGAGGCCCTCGACCGCTCTTCCACGCGCCTGGCACACGCAGTAGGCGTTGTCACTGAACAGGCGCTGAGGTTGCGCAACGGTGCTCCAGTGCTCGTATCTTTGGCCCGGGCCGGGACTCCGATCGGAATCCTCATGCGGCGCTGGGCCCTCGCGATGCATGGGCTGGACGTACCCCACTACACCTTGAGCATCGTGCGGGGGCTCGGCATCGACCCCACCGCCCTCAGTTACCTCGCCACACATTATGATCCTGAACGGATCATTTTCGTTGATGGGTGGACCGGCAAAGGTGCGATATCCCGCGAGCTGACTGCCGCCGTCGCGCTCTTCGCCCAGACCGATGGTGCAACATTCTCGCCCGAACTGGCCGTTCTGGCCGACCCGGGGCACTGTGCCCGGATCTTCGGCACGAGAGACGACTACCTGATCCCGTCTGCCTGCCTGAATTCGACGGTGTCGGGGCTGGTATCCCGGACTGTCTTCAACACCGACCTGATCGGGCCGGGCGACTTCCATGGCGCAAAGTTCTATTCGAACCTGGCCGGCAAAGATGTATCCGGGGTTTTCCTGAAAGCCGTAGAGGGGCAGTTCATGGCAGTTCGGGATGAAGTCCTTGCAGCTTCTGCGACATTACCCACCGACATACAGGGCTTGCCGACGGCGGACTGGACCGGCTGGGCATTCGTTGAGAACATCAGCCGCCGTTTCGGCATCAACAATGCGAATCTGGTCAAACCGGGCGTGGGAGAAACCACCCGGGTCTTGCTGCGGAGGATCCCATGGAAAGTCCTCGTGCGCCCGGACGCTGCGAACGATCTGGACCACGTCCTGCTTCTGGCCAGACAGCGTGGAGTGGAAGTACTGGAAATGCATGACATGCCCTACAGCTGTGTGGGGCTGATACGGCCGCAATCGTCTGGGACAACTGGAGCCGGTGGAATGTCTGTGGTGGGAGCATGATGCCGGGCACACCCGCTGCGCCAGCCCCTGTTCTGGTGGCTTGCGACCTCGACCGGACGCTGATTTACTCAGCCAAATCCCTGTTGCTCAGCGGCGACGACTCTGCGGCACCGCCGATGGTCGTCTCCGAGGTGTACGACTCCGCACCGCTTTCCTTCATGACGCGGGCGGCAGATGTACTTCTTTCGCAACTCGTCGAACGGGTGCTTTTCGTACCAGCGACCACTCGAACCAGGGCCCAGTTCTCACGGGTGCGGCTGCCGGGCGAAGGCAGGGGCTACGCAGTGACTACAAATGGTGCCGTGATACTCAAAGACGGTGAAATCGATATGGACTGGTTCGGCCACATCAACCGTTGTGTGGAGGAGGCGTGCGCGCCGCTGGCTGAAGTGTTGGGCTATCTGACAGGACCCCGGGCCGTGCCGGAAGTCCTTCGTGTGCGTGATGCCGAAGAGTTATTCGTCTACTGCATCGTCAACCGGCAGGAGCTTTCCGCTGCATATGTCGAGGATCTCACGGGGTGGTGCAGCCAGCGAGGGTGGAAGACGTCGCTGCAGGGCAGGAAATTATACTGCGTTCCTGAACCCATCAACAAAGAGTCGGCAATTGCCGAAATTCAGCGGCGGACGGGCCCGGGACTGATGCTCGCTGCGGGCGATTCGCGGCTGGACGCCGGCCTCCTGGACCTTGCAGATATAGCGATTCGCCCTGCCCACGGAGAGCTTG
The DNA here is from genome assembly GCF_040683875.1 of Arthrobacter sp. NPDC093128. Lineage (NCBI taxonomy): Bacteria > Bacillati > Actinomycetota > Actinomycetes > Micrococcales > Micrococcaceae > Arthrobacter > Arthrobacter sp. NPDC093128. The sequence goes on along the minus strand of NZ_JBFBEY010000004.1, from coordinate 236,857 downwards.
AAAGCGACGGATATTTCCGCGAGCACCTCGTCGTAACTGGCTCGCCCGGAGTATTGGCCGGTGAGGAAATTTTGCGTTTCATCACACAAGCAGCGAGACAAGCAGACGCCGGACGATTCGTCCCGCTTTCCGAAGCGACCTCGGCCTGAAGTCGGTCATGAACGATTGACTGTCATAGGCGACAACATTCGTACTTGACTGACGCACTGCGTGGAAGTTAACGCTGCGGTGGAACTGGTTGGACGAGCTCTTCCTGCCGACCCATGGCATAACTGAGTCCTCGGACTGGTCTGACTACCACCAGGCCGACGAGCAGTGCCGAGATGCCGTGGATACCTTCCAAAGAAGTGTATCCACGGCACCTTCTATCAGGTCCGGATTGGCTGATCCTCGCAAGCGGTCGATCTGTCGTGCGGTCAGGGTGGACTTTGCACAGCCCTGATGCTGATCCGAGGCCTGCGCCGTCGGCTATTTATCGCAGCCGATACCGTCGCCGTCCCGGTCAAGATGTTTTCCATAACCTGGTGTGCCGGCATAGATCGGTGCGGCGCCTGCTGCACGCGCCGCAGTGCAGTTGGCGTAGTAGACAGCGGCTGGCGCCGGGACAGCCTGTTGCACTGGAGTCTGCGGGACGGCCTGCTGCGCCGCCGCTTGTTCGGCGGCCGCCTTCGCGGCAGCAGCAGCCGCATCCGCTGCAGCCTTGTCCGAAGCAGCTTTATCTGCCGCAGCCTTGTCAGCCGCTGCCTTGTCCGCAGCAGCTTTTTCGGCGGCGACCTTATCTGCCGCTGCCTTTTCCGCCGCAATCTTGTCAAGGCTCTTGACGCCGATTTTCACGGTGGAACCCTTTGCCACTTGGGTACCTTCGGCGCGGTCCTGGGACGTCACCTGCCAGTTCTTCTTCACAATGATTGACTTGCCGTCCACGGTGTCTTCAGCCTCGACCTTGAGCCCGAGATCTTCCAGTTGATCCTCGGCTTTATCCAGCGTCAGGCTCATCACGCCGGGAACCGTGACGGTATCAGTAACCTCTGCGACAGCCGTCGTTGATTCTGTCGGCTGCGCTCCCGTCTGCTTGCCGCCGCATCCGGTCAGCATGAGGCCGGCCAGCACAACTAATGTCAAAGTCTTCTTCATTTTTCCCCCTTGGAAAGTTTTGAAAGTGTTGAGTGATGGAATCGGTCTAGCTTTCGCAGGCCACGCCGTCGTGGTCTCGGTCAAGCGCGGCACGGTAACCAGCTGACCCCGCGTACAGCGGCGCGGCACCTGCGGCCTTCGCCGCCGTGCAGTTGGCGTAGTAAGCAGCTGCCGGTGCAGGCGCTACGGGAACCTGTACTGCAGGTGCGGGAGCAACAGGGGCCGGCGCAACGACAGCCGGAGCGGGCGCTGCCGGGGCGGGCGCGGCCACCACAGGTGCGGGCTGAACGGCAGCGGGAGCTGGTGCCGGCGCCGCAGCGGCCGGTGCCTTCTCGTTGGTCGGTGCGAGCTGGCCGGAGCAGTCGGTCAGGATCCTGGCCATGGCGTCGTGCTCCGCCTGGGTAACCCACAGGCTGTACGTCGCCTTCACCGAAATCTGCCGGGCAACATATTCGCACCGGAAACCCTTGTTCGCCGGCAGCCAGGTGGCTGCGTCGCCGTCGCCCTTTTTCATGTTGGTCGGGCCGTCCGTCGACTGCAGGTTCAGCGGGTCATTGGCGAAGGCTGTCCGCTGTTCGGTGGTCAGCTGCTGTGCGCCCTTCTGCCAGGCGTCGCTCAGCGCAACGACATGGTCGATCTGAACTGCGCTGCTTGTCGCAGTCCCCCGCAGGAAGTTGACGCTAGTGCCCGTGTAGGGGTCAGCCAGCGTGCCGGACTGCACCTTGCAGGGCACACTGTTGGTGTACGTGATGCCGGTCAGGTCGCGTTTGAGCATGTCATTCCGGGTGTCGCAGCCGTTGCGGTCGACGTCTGCCCACGCCTGCCCGAACAGCGCGCGGTCGTATCCCGTCTTCGGTGCCCGGCCCTTGATGGGAAGGGTGGCCAGGAGGTCCACCGCCTTGGTGGCGAAGGCAGGCTGCGTCTTCGGAGCCGTAACACTGGCGCCCTGCGCCAAGAGGTAGGGGCTGTCAGGATCCAGCGGAGCGCCCGTCTCCTGCGTGGTTGGAGCGGACGACGGCGTCGGCGTGGCTTTGGCAGTCGCGCTCGCTTGAGCGGAGGCTGACGAGGCAGCGCCCTCCGACGAGGCCGCCTCCAGATCCGCCGACGCAGTGCGCGGTGTCGCCAGGCCGCCCGCGATAAGCAGGGCAAAGGAGACGGCAAGGGCGACGGCGCCCGCCTTCCGCGTGGCCGGGAGCCACGCCCATGAGCGGCGTCCGGTTGCCAGGACATATAGGCCGGTGAGGCCGGCAGAGATGGCCAGGAACAGCAGCGCGCCGCCAAGGCCGCCGCTGAACGCCCCGATGATCATGAATAGCGCAGTTATGCCCCCGACAATGAAGGTGGAAGCGCGTTGCTTCTTAGGCGGCCGCTGGCCTGGTCCCGCGCCCGCGGGCTGTGACCCCCAAAGGGTCTCGTAGTTCGACATTCTTCCCCCATTAAAAAGACCCGGCAAATAGCCGGGCCTTTTGCTTAAGCCGAAATCTTGCTAATCAGAAGCGTATTTCTCCGGCGCTGGGGAAAACGCAAACTGCGGTGAACCTTGCACAACCTTGATTGAGTCTTGAGCCAGTCTTGAGGGTGCTTGTCACACTGTGAATTCAATGCATGCCTGCCACGCATCGTGTGCGTAAGACGCACTCACCGGTGGCTCGTCTCGAACCCTCGTCGCTGGTGAAATCCGTGGGCCGGCTTCAGCAGCCTGCGCCAGTAACTGCCCCGGAATGCCCGGAAGCGACTGGGATAGGCTCGCTTGGGACCGGAACACGCATTGACTCAAACGCTCAGGGCGGGGAATTCATTGGATCTACTGGGCGGCATGAGCCGCGACGAACTCCGCATCTCTTCTTGGGTTGCCGCCGCCGTCTTCGCGCTCGCGGCGGGCGTCTGGCGCCCGCGCCGGCTTCCTTGGACTGCCCTTGGTTCCGTCCTGCTCTTCGCGGCCCTCAACGCGGGTGCCGGGATCTATGTCCTGAACCATTTCAGTGACTCGCGCTGGTCCACAGGAGAACCGCCGCTGAGCGTTCCGTCGTTTTCCGGGACGCCTGTCGTGGGGCAATTTCTGGAGCCCCTAGACTCCGCTCTGAACGGAGTGGTTGGCGGAGTGAACGAGTTCCTGGCATTCAAGCAGGCACTTCCCGTCGCGCTGGATTTCCTCGCCGCGTCCGGCTGGGCCCTGCTGGTGGCGTTCCCGATCGCCATTCTCGCCGCCACCATCAGTTACGCCGCGGCGAGGCGCCGAACGGCGGACTTCGAAAAATACCGTGCCACCGTTGACCTGCTCCAAGAGGAGGTTGAGCAGCTCAAGCGGCAGATCTCATCAGGGAATTCCGTCCGGTGAACACTTCCTCCGTCGCTGATGAATCTCACCATTAACCACCGGAACGCCAAGGGCCGTGTATATAGACTGCTGTGGTACGTGTACCTCGACTATTAGGAGAAGTTCATGAGCTACAGCGGAAGTCAGTCCGAGAAGCCGGTCGCAGCCGGCGACCTAGACCGCAGCCATATCGGTCAGACTGTGAGCTTTGAATCGAACGACTTCACGGTTGTCTTCGGAACACTCTCCGGCATTGCCCGGACCGAAGCCATGGTGTACCTGTCGCTTCAGGGAGTGGGCGGCGGCACCCATCTGAAGGACGAGTACGACCTGCCTGTCGGCCAGAACGTCTACGTTCAGATGGATCCCCTGAGCACCGCCGGGAAGACCCTCGCGGAGGCGGAACGGGTCATCAAGGAGAAGTTCGACGAGATCAAGAAGAACCTCCGGGATCGGGAACAGAAACCGGATTCCGAGTAACCGGCATCCAGCCAACGGGGAAACCCCGCAGTGCCTAGCACTGCGGGGTTCCTCTTTTTGTCACTGTGCGCTGGCTCGCCGACGCCCGCCCCCTACCCGTCGGTGATTGCAGCGCCCACCAGACCGAACAACGTCCCCGCCGCCAAGGCAATGAGGGCACGTTTCCGGTTGGGATACAGCCAGCGCACTGCGAACATGGCTACTGCCAGAATGAGGCCGTTCACAACGCTCAGGATAACCGCGACCCACTCGGTCCCGGTGGCCACCCCGAAACCTCCGCCGCTGCAACCGCTGACCCCGCACCAGAAAAAACCGGCCACCATCCACTGCGGAAGGCTCAGAAGAACTGCCAGCGGCACGGCCCACCAGAGCTTTCTGACGTCCGGGGTGACCCCTCGCAGCGTCTCCCGCGGATACTGAGCCGAGGCGCCGGGCATGCCGGCGACCCGAACTGGTGTGACCCTCCGGGAGCTGAGGACAATCGATCGGAAGACACCCGCGTTGACCACCGCAAGGAGGAGGTATCCGAAGTAGTAGAGGACCACAGTCAGGCTCAGTACGGCGCCGGAGCCAAAACTGCCGATGACGAAATACGCAGCCGAAACGGGCAGCGTCAGGACCAACATGGCGAGCAGCAGGCCCTCCTTGAACCCGGCATCCAGGTCCAGTAAAAAGCCCCTGCTAACCAGCGCACTTACAACAACAGCAAACGTCACCGACAGATAAACGACGACGGCGGCTCCGGCCCAGCGCGGCAGGGCCCTTGCATTGGGCCGGGATCCTCTACTCACAACGCTCCCCCTTGACGTCATTCCGGCCCGCTCTTTGCGAGGGAGCCGATATTGCCGGCACACGCCCTGGCTACCGGCACCTTGATGGTCGCACGCCGGGCGCCCAAAGTGCTGTGGCAGCTTCAAACCAGCAGCCTGGCCACCAGCTCACCGCGGCTGCCCACGCCCACTTTTCCGTAGAGCGCCTTCAAGTGGTCGTGCACCGTGTGCGGGGAGATGAACAGATTCCGGGCGATGTCCACTGTCGGATTCCCAGACAGGACCTCCAAGCAGACTTCCCGCTCCCGGGCGGAGACGCCGTAGGCCGATAGCAGGAGGCTGACCACGTCGTGCGAGGTGGCCGGCTCCACGGTGACCACCATCTGCTCGGGGTCGTCGCCCGTAATAAGGCGGCTGGCCTGCAGCACCACCCAGTTGCCGCCGGCGTCGCGCGTTCTGGCCCGGGCAGTGCCTGAAACAGAGGCGTGGGCCTGCGCCACAACAGAGTGCAGCGTCATGGTGAAACCGCCCGGCGCCGCATCCTCCACCTCGGCCAACCACAGGACCGCGGCGGGGGTGGCCGCCCGCAGTTCGCCGTGGACCCCGGCGATCACGATCACCGGGCCGCCCGCAGCCGGGCGTGGCCCGCGCTGCACCCGCACGGCCACCCGGGTGGCAGCTGCCAGCGTGGCGGTGACGGCGTCCAGGAAATCCACCTCACGGTCCGAGAAGTCCTGGCCGCCCTCCCGGAAGATACTGCCCACACCCCAGCACGCCTCGTCCACGCGGAACGCCGCACGCAGCTCCTGATGCAACCCCAGGGGTCCCAGCAGCTCATTGATCTTCGTCCGTCACCGGCCACGGCCGCCAGATGGTCACGGACGTCATCCCCAGCGTGTCCGGGTCCACCCCGGCCCAGCAGCCCTGATCGAACGGTACCGCCCGCCGCACCACGGCCAGCGCCGCAGCGTAGAGCTCAGCCAGGTCCAGGCCGCCCGCGGCGAGGTCGCCAATCTCGCGCCGGGCACGCTCAGCGCGCTCCTCCCACATACCTCCAGTATCCGGCCGGAGGGCCGGACCGCAATCCCCCACACCGGGGATTGAGCGGGTCTCCCGGAACCCCCGGTGAGGGGATCGCAGCGGCGCGTTCCGCCGTCGTACTCTTCCTCCATGAACGCCGTATCGCAGCTCTTCGCGGTGCTTGCCGCACTGGTCTACATCGTGGTGTTCCCGCTGGAAAGCTTCTTCCTGCGGCACCCGGCAGCGCAGAAATTCCTCAGCACCCCTGCACAAAACGTGCCGGCCGTGATGATGTGGGCCATCCCCACCGGGTTCCGCAACCTCCTGATCGGGCTGGGAAACATCGCCGGGGTGGTCGCGGTGAACACGGGTTACGTGGTAGTGGGCTACACCCTGGTGGTCTACTGCTGCGCCAATATGGGGCTCAGCGACGCCACCATGGGGCTGGCGGACTGGCTGGGCCACTACCCCAGGAAGGGCGACAGCATCCCCGGTACCCTCGGCTCAACCGTCCCGCCTCTTATTGCGCTGGCGGCGCTGCCGTTCTGAGCAAGATGGCTCTGAGCAAGCTGGCGCCGTCGCCCTGTCCCGTGATGTCCACCGCGGGTTCCCCGCAGTGCCGCCCATAAGATGAGGCATGGACTTCGAGGACACGCTCTGGACGGTTTTGGGGGCCGGGCTGGTTCTGCTGATGCTCGTTGATGTCTTTCGTACGCTCCTATATCCGCACGGTTCCGGTCCTGTGGGCCGGGCGATCATGCGCGGATTCTGGCTGATGTCGAGAAAACTACGGGGCCGGGGCTCCTTCATCGCTGCACCTTTGGCCATGGCCGCCGTCATTGGCGCCTGGGCAGGCCTGGCGGCCATCGGCTGGGCCCTGCTCTATCTGCCCCACCTGCCGGAAGGTTTTGTCCACGGGGCCGGGATTCCGCAGCGGGCCGACTTCGCCGAAGCGCTCTACATCTCGCTTGTCACTCTTTCCACTGTGGGGTTCGGCGAAATCGTGCCGGCGCATCCGGTGCTCAGGCTGGTTGTGGCACTCCAGGCCGTCACCGGTTTCGGGTTGCTGACAGCAACGGTCACCTGGATCCAGCAGACCTACCCTGCCCTGAACCGCCGTCGGGCCCTTGCCCACCAGCTGACCCTGTTCAGGGAGGCTGCAGGTCCGGCGGGCGTCTTGTCGCTGGATCCCAGGCATGCTGCGGGGCTGCTGGAGTCAATGGCCGGAAACGTGGCTTCGGTGAGCATCGACCTGCTTGCGTTCCATGAAACCTATTACTTCCGTGAAGTCGAGCAGCGCGGCTCCCTGCCGGCCACAGTCGCCTACGCCCAGGAACTGGCGTCCCAGGCCCAGCGCAGCGAGAGCCCTGAACTCCAGTTCGCCGGACGGATGCTCCACGCGGCGCTGGACGGACTCGCGGAGGTCCTTCGCGGCAAATTCGGCCACTCTGGCACAACCTCGTCCGATGTGTTCGACAGCTACGAGCTGCACCACAGACACCGGCGGCGTGGGGAACCGAACGCAAAGTAGAGTCATGGCTATTGCGGTGTCATGAGTTCCGGGGCACCACGGGTTAGACGGCGTCGGCTGCGCAGGGCGTCCTACCCGGACCACGATCCGGGTAGCCGCGGCGGCGTACCCTGAGGCTATGGATTCCGAGGTCCGGGATCTCAAACTCCGCACCGGCATCACAGTGCCGTGCCGGTCCTGTGGGAGTGCCCGGACCGGGTCGCCGAGGATGCGGTAGCGTTCTTCCGGTCCCTCGACTGAAACCAGCTTTGGTCACACCCGTACCAGCAAACGCCTTCACTTTGCATCGACGACACGGCGCAAAAGCCTCAAGCAACGTTAAGTTGGCTTACTGCCCACGGGCGTTTCTCGCAGCAACAAACGGCGAGCGCTATGCTGTTCCCCTCGGCTGAAGACGCCCGGCCGTCGGATCGCACCACCACGGAGCTGCCATCATGACCGAGGCACCAGCCCCCGCAGTCCGCACTGACACAGTCCCCGCTAACGCAGTCAGCGCTCAAGATCCCGACGCCAGCCTCCGCCAGCTCGCGGCCGATACCTTCGGACTCCCCCACCTCCGCGCCGGCCAGTTCGCCGGGATGCGCGCCCTCGTCACCGGCCGGGACGTCCTAGCCGTTATGCCCACCGGCTACGGCAAGTCGGCCATCTACCAGGTGGCCGCGCTGCACCTGCACGGAAAGGTGCACCGAAACCAGGCCCAGAACAAGGCGGCCACGAACCCTAGCGGGCCGGGCAGCGGAAGGCGCGGTCCCGCCGTCGTCGTCTCCCCGCTGATCGCCCTGCAGGAGGACCAGCTGGACGGTCTGCTGGAAAGGCTGGGCGGGGACGCCGCCGTCGCCATCAACTCCGGCCGCAGCGACTCCGAGGTGAACGGCGCCTGGGACGCCGCCGAGCGCGGCGACGCCGTGTTCGTCTTCCTGGCCCCCGAACAGCTGGCCAGGACCGAAACCGTGGAACGGCTCGCGGCCCTGGACGTTTCGTTGTTCGTGGTGGACGAGGCGCACTGCGTCTCCTCCTGGGGCCACGACTTCCGGCCCGATTACCTGCGCCTCGGCGAGGTCCGCGGGCAGCTGGGAAACCCGCCCGTCGTCGGCCTCACCGCCACCGCCTCTCCCCCGGTCCGCGACGAAATCCAGCAGCGCCTGCGTATGAAGGACCCGCTGGTGCTGGTGCACGGCTTCGACCGGCCCAACATCCGGCTGGAGGTGGTCCGCCACCACTCAGACAAGGACAAGCGACGGGCCGTGACGGAGCAGGTGGCCGAGCTCAAGGGCCCCGGCCTGCTGTACGCCGCCACCCGCAAGGACACCGAGGCCTACGCCGCCGAGCTCACCAAACACGGCCTGCGCGCCGCGTCCTACCACGCCGGTCGGAAGCAGGACGAGCGGGATCGCGTCCACGAGCAGTTCCTCGACGACCACCTCGACGTGGTGGTGGCCACCACCGCCTTCGGCATGGGCATCGACAAACCCAACGTCCGCTTCGTCATCCACGCCGACATCCCCGAATCCCTGGACAGCTACTACCAGGAGATCGGCCGCTCCGGACGCGACGGCGAACCCGCCGCCGCCGTCCTCCACTACCGGCCCGAGGACCTGGGCCTGCGCAAGTTCTTCCGCACCCATACCCCTGACGAGGAAGCGCTCCTGGCCGTCCTTCAGGTGCTGCGCGGCGCCGACGGGCCGCTGAAGCAAAAGGCCCTCGCCGAGCAGACCGGCCTCTCCCCGCGGAAGCTCACCGGGCTGCTGAACCAGCTGCAGGAAACTGGCGCCGTCAAGTCCGGCAAGCGCGGCATCCGGCTCAAAACCAAAGCCGAGCTGCCCGCGGTGGTGGAGCGCGCCGTCGAAGGCGCCGAAGCACGCCAGCGGGTGGACCGCTCCCGCATCGAGATGATGCGCGGCTACGCCGAGACGGACAGCTGCCGGCGCCAGTTCCTGCTGGGCTACTTCGGCGAGGACCTCCCGGAGCCCTGCGGCAACTGCGATACTTGCACTGACGGTTCCGCCTACGAGGAGGATTACGACGACGGCGCCGCGGCCGCCGCGGGCGGGGAACCTTTCCCGCTCCAGGCCGCTGTTGTGCACAAGGAATGGGGGCCGGGCTTGGTAATGCGGCACGAGGAGGACGTGATCACGGTCCTGTTCGAGCAGGAGGGCTACAAAACGCTGTCCCGCCGGGCCGTGACGGAGGGCAAACTGCTGACGCTCGCGACGTGAAGGGTGCCGACGTCCGGACGGCCAGGGCCCGCTTCGCTTCCGTCAGCGCCGGTCCTAAGCTGGAAGGGTGCGGTTTACTCGGTCTGCGCTAGATTCGTTCCGCGGCGGGAGCCTGCCGGACCTGCTCGCGGACCACACGCGGCTTCTGTTCGTGGGCATCAATCCAGGCCTGCGGGCCGTGGCAGTGCAGGCGCATTTCGGCGGCGGGAGCAACCGCTTCTATCCTGCGCTATACCGGGCGGGCATCGTCGACCGGCGGATAGATGCTTCCGCGGGCTTCCTCCCCCACGACCTCGCACATCTGAATGAGCGCGGCCTCGGCATCACCTCACTCGTTGCGGGAGCGTCGGCACGCGCGGACGAACTCACCGCCGAACAACTCGTCGCTGGAGCCGATGCCCTGTCAGAGCGCGTCGGACGCATCGCTCCGGCAGTGGTGGCAGTTCTGGGAATCACCGCCTACCGGACCGCCTTCGCCCGGCCGCAGGCGAGGGTCGGGCGTCAGCCGGATCCTCTCGGCGGCGCCTCCGTCTGGGTGGTCCCCAACCCGAGCGGGTTGAACAAGCACGCGAGCCTCACCGACCTGGCAAACGCCTACCGAGAAGTCGCCATCGCAGCCGGCATCGACGTCTTCACAGCATCAGACTGACCGGCGCTGCTCACGCCTGATCGTGGATTCTTTTCGACGTCACAGTCCGTCGACGATGCCGTCGACGACGGCGCCGAACCTCTCCGACGGCCCGCCTGCCTTGACGAGCACGCTAAGCCCGACCACAGAGGCAAGCAGCTGACTAGCGGCGGTCTCGGCATCCCGATCCATGCTGAATTCTCCAGACTCCCGTCCCTGCACGATTGCTTGCCGAAACACCGCTTCGATCCGTGCGAAGAGGTTGTCCGCAATGCGGTTCACGTCGTCGTCGCCGGTGCCGAGTTCCGCGGCAGCATTGACCATGACGCACCCCCGCTGGTGCTCGCCTACGCCGGCAAGGACCGTCATCGCCCCTTTGAGACGCGGCCGGACCGGCCCGGGCGCTGAGAACAGATCGGTCAGGTACTCGAGTCGCATCTCGCTGTAGCGCCGAAGGGCACGTATAAACAGCGCGTGCTTGCTCTCAAACGTGTTGTAGAGACTGCCTTTGCCGATCCCCAGCTCCGTGGCCAACTCCTGCGGCGTGGTCCCGGCGTAACCCTGTCTCCAGAACAGGTCCATCGCCCTGTCGACGGCCGTGTCCGTCTCAAACTGCATCGGTCTACCCATGGGAAAAGCGTAACCTGCGTGTTATTGTACTTCAAGGTCAAAAACTGCTGATGCGACCATCCCGGGTCCCCTACCCCCTCTCAGGAAGGCATTCCTTTGTCTGCTCAACTGCTCTCGGCGCACGTCCTCTCCGCGACAACCGTGCGCACGCGCGTCCCGTTGAACACGCTCGCCATCCCACTGGGCTTGGCGGGCCTCGCCCAAGTATGGACCGTGGCGACTTCCTCGCTCGGCCTCCCGTTCGAGCTCGGGCAAGCGTTCTGGCTGGTCGCTGCGATCGCCTGGATCTGGACCCTCGCGGTGCACCTGTATCGCGGCCGGAGCACCGATCAACCGCTCACCCATCAGCTCACGCACTTCGCCCAGGGCCCGCTTGCGGCATTGCTTCCCATCGCCGCGATGCTGCTTGGAGCGGCCCTTCACCGCACGATTCCGATTGCCGGAACTGTGCTGACGCTCATCTCCCTCGCCGCCGCGGCCGCGTTCGCCGCATGGATGCTGAGCTTCTGGATGCGCGGGGAGATGCCGCTCGAATCCGTTCACGGCGGGTACTACCTGCCCATCAGTGCAGCCGGTCTGGTCGGTGCACTCGCTGCCGCAGAGACGGGACCTGAGTGGCTTGCCGTCGGAAGCTTCGCAATCGGCATCTTCTTCTGGCTGATAATCTCGGTGCTCTTCTTCCTCCGGCTCGCGCTCCGTCCAACCATGCCCGCCCCGCTCGTCCCGACACTCGCGATCCTGATGGCTCCCCCGGCCGTCGCGGCAGCGGCGTGGCTTACGATCTCCGGCGGTCGACCCAATCATCTTTTCGAGGGGTTGACGGCAATGACGGCGCTCATGGTGTTGATCCAGGTGATGCTGTTGCCGCGCTATCGCGCGCTGCCGTTCTCGCTCGGCTTCTGGTCATTTACCTTCCCCGCGGCGAGTGTTGCTGCGCTGGCAATCACGTGGCTGCACCTACTCCAGCCGATTGCTTGGCAGGCCATCACAGTCGGAGTGCTGGCCGCCGTTACGCTCCTCGTCGTGTCGATCGCGACGAAGTCGATCCTCCTGCTCATCGCCACGACCCGCGCGGCACGGAGACAACTTCCGACGGCCATACGGGCCGACGCCCCTCACCAATCCGTCTAACAGAAAGAAGAAGGAAAATGGAGTTCCTGACCACCCTCACTACAAACGTCCCCGACGGAACAGCAGACGCGACCGTAGAGGACACCAGGGCGCGGGAAGCGCTCAGGGCCGCAGAACTGGTCGAGCAAGGTCATCTTCTCCGGCTGTGGAGGCCTCCGGTCGAGCCGGGTGCGTGGCGAACACTTGGCCTCTGGCGGGCAGCCAGTGAGACCGAGTTGAAGGGCATCCTCGCCACCCTCCCCCTACACAAGTGGATGACGGTGGAAATCACTCCCCTAAATCCCCACCCCAACGACCCGGCAACCAAGAAGTCCTGACAGCCACAAGCCATCCAAATTTCACCGTGGATCATCGACGGCCAAGCGGATGCGGCTCCTGCCATCAGGTCGCACTGGTGGCGACGCTCCGAGACCGCCTTGTTCGCGTGAAAGTATTCAGTCATGACTATCGACGGCGACACCGCCAAACTCCTAGCCTTCATTGACTCCCACGGCATCGACGCTGCTGAGGTGAGCCGTGGTTGGGCTTCCATCGGTGCGATTATTGTCGATGCCTGCTTGCAGCGACGGCAGAATTACGAGGAAACGGTGAAGCCGCGCGTTGACGCCCTGGTCGCCGCATGGCCGGATGCACAAACCACCAGTGGGTTCCGGAAAGGTCTTGCTACGGGAACCCTCTCGGAGGTCATCGATTGGCCCTCGCCGGGCCGCCTTGCCCAGATAGACGACTTAACGTGTGTGTTTGAGGATCAGGGCATCGAAACCGTAGAGGAACTCCGAGCCAGACTCACTGACCCAGCAACAAGGCCGGTTCTTCGTGATGCCCTCGCAGGTGTACGTCATGTGAGCCCCAAGACACTGGACTACGTCGACACTTTGAGCGGACTCGCTACGGGGGTTGCCACTGATGTGCGGATACGGAGAGTGGCCGAGGCAGCCGGTATCGAGGACACCTCCTCCGCCAACATGTCGGCCGTGATCCGCGCCGCGGCAGACTCCCGAGGGTGGCGCGCCGGGGACCTGGACGCCGCACTGTGGCACTTCGGTATTGCGCGCGCCCCGGAATCATCGACGTAAGGCGAGGCGCCCGCAGCGGCGGGCGCCGACGTCGTTCTACGCCCGCTGGGAGATGTTGAGAATGTTCCCTTCGCTGTCCAGGAACCAGGCGGCCTTCCCCCACTCACTCGTGGCAATGCCGTTCTCGGTCTTCAGCCCGGGCATGTCGTAATCTTCAAAGACGACGCCGCGGCCCCGCAGCTCCTCCACTTCGCGTTCGAGGTTGTCCGTGGTCCAGCCCATCTGGGTGTTCTTCGCCGTGCCTGCGTTCTCTGTCTGATAAACGAGGAAGCCCGTTCCGTGGCCCCCGCTGTAGATCAGGCTGTCCTCCTCAGCGGACTCGGAAGGTTCCAGCCCCAGCTTGTCCCGGTAGAATTCCTTCGCCCTCTTGATGTCCTTCGCGGGAAGGACAGCCATGATGTCTGAATCCGTGAGCATGATGATTTCCTCTGTGCATTGTTCTCGCGTTGATGGCGATGCCCTCCCCTATAGCGGTTCCGGAACGTCTTCTGTCCCGTGGCCGCGTGGCCGCCCGTTCCGCCAAGTACCAGGGCGGCCACCTGGGACTCTGCTACGCCCTGCCAGGCATCATCGCGAGGTCCCCGAACCTTATGGGGACATTATGGAACCGAATCACGGCTACGGAAATAGTTTCAGAGGACCTTGGACAGGAAGGCCTTGGTCCGGTCATGCTGCGGATCGCTCAGGATCTGCCGGGGCGGCCCGGCCTCCACCACCACACCGTCGTCCATGAACACCAGCGTGTCCGCCACTTCGCGGGCGAAGCCCATCTCGTGCGTGACCACGATCATGGTCATGCCGCTCTTGGCCAGTTCCTTCATCACGTCCAGCACCTCACCCACCAGTTCCGGGTCCAGGGCGCTGGTCGGCTCATCGAAGAGCATCAGCTTTGGGTCCATGGCCAAGGCACGGGCAATGGCCACGCGCTGCTGCTGCCCGCCGGACAGGTGCGCCGGGTAGGCAGCCCCCTTGTCCCCCAGGCCCACGCGCTCCAGCAGTTCCTTGGCCCGCGCGAGGGCTTTGGCCTTGGAAAGACCCTTCACCCGCATCGGAGCCAGGATGATGTTCTCCACCGCGGTCAGGTGCGGAAACAGGTTGAACCGCTGGAACACCATCCCGATTTCCTGGCGCTGGAAGGCCGCTTCCTTGAGCTTCAGCTCGTAGAGCTTGTCCCCCTTTTGACGGTAGCCAACCAGCTGGCCGTCCACCGACAGCCGGCCACCGTCAACCCGTTCCAGGTGGTTGATGCACCGCAGGAACGTCGACTTACCCGAACCGCTGGGCCCCACGATGCAGAGAACCTCCCCGGGGTCCACCTCCAGGCTGATCCCGCGCAGGACCTTGTTAGTACCGAAATTCTTGGAGACCCGCTCCGCGAGCACCATCGGCGCGTCCGTCATCCTTTTCCTCCAAAGTCATTGCCGAGCGGTCCGCCGGGCCCGGGGGCGCCGGAACCGCCCAGTCCGCCGGAAACCGCAGTCGGTTCCGGCGTCGTGCCTTCCTTACCCGTCTTGGCCCGTCCGGTTCCCCGCGAGAACCGCTTCTCAATGAAGTGCTGGCCCACCATGAGAACGGAGGTGAAAAGCAGGTACCAGAGGGACGCCACAATCAGCAACGGCACCGGAGTGAACGTCACCGCGGAAATGCCGCGGGACACCCCGTAGAGGTCAATGCTCAACGGAATGGCGGCCACCAGCGAGGTGGTTTTGAGCATCGAGATCACCTCATTGCCCGTGGGCGGAATGATGATCTTCATCGCCTGCGGGACCACCACGTACCGCATGGTCTGCCCCCAGGACATGGCCAGCGCCGTCGAGGCTTCCTCCTGGCCCTGGTCGACGGACAGGAGCCCGGCGCGCACGATCTCGGACATGTAGGCGGCTTCATTCAGGGCCAGCCCGATCACGGCGGTGATGAAGAGGTTGGTGAAGACCTCATTGGGGATGGTGACCCACGGCTCCATAAACGGAATGCCCAGCGTGAACACCGGATAGATGAGCGCCACGATGCCCCAGAACACCAGCTGCACGTAGACCGGGGTACCCCGGAAAATCCAGATATACAGCCAGGCAACGCTCTTCAGTACGGGGTTCGGCGAGAGGCGCATGATGGCCAGCAGCAGGCCGATGACGATCGCGCCGACCATCGCGTAGATGGTCAGCGACAACGTCACCCACGCCGCCTGGCTGATCCGGCGGTCGAAGATGTACTTGCCCACGTCCGGCCAGCCATAGTCCGGCCGCTGGGCGGCGTCCAGCACAAAGACCGCCAAGCCGATGATGAGGAGAACTGCAACCAGGATCCGCCAGGGGTGGCGGAGCGGGATGGCAACGATCGCTTCGGGCGGGGCGTTGTCCGCGTCCCGTCCGCTGCCGGCCCGGGACCTCCTGCCCGTTTCCGGCCTCTTGCCGGGTTCCGCCTCAATCATCCGGCCGGGCTCCGGCTCGCTCATGCGCTATCACCCTTTGGCTGCCACGTTGAGCTCCGCCGTCTTGACTCCGCCGGCTTCCACTCCCCACTTGGACAGGATCTTGGTGTAGGTGCCATCGTCGATCAGGGACTGCAGGGCCTTCTGCAGAACCGGCGTGAATTCGCTGTCCTGGGCCACCGGGATCCCGTACGGCGCCACTTCGAAGGCATCGCCGGCGGTCTGGATCTTGTCCTTGGTCTTGGAAATCGCGTAGAGGGTCACGGGCGAATCGGCGCTCATGGCATCCACCTGTCCCACCACGAGGGCGTTGGTCGCCTGGTCCTGGGCGTCGTACTTGAAGATGGTGATGGCCGGTTTGCCTGCATCGGTGCAGGCCTTCGACTTGGCGGGCACCTCGTGGGTGTCCTCATACGTGGTTGCCTGGACGGCCACCTTGAGCCCGCAGGCGTTGTCGGGGTCCACGGTCTTGCCCTTGGGGGCGGCCCACTGGATCCCGGCAGAGTAGTAGTTCACGAAGTCCACCTGCTTTTCGCGCTCCAGCGTGTCCGTGAAGGAGGACATGCCCATGTCGTCCTTTCCTGCTCGGACGGCGGGCAGGATGTTGTCGAAGGTGCCGATGTCGAAGTTGACCTTCAGGCCCATGACCTTGCCCAGGGCGTTGGTCAGGTCCACAGCCCAGCCTGCCGGCGCACCGTTATCGTCCTTGAACTCGTTGGGCGGGTAGTTGTTTGCCATGCCGACGTTGAGCACGCCGGCGCTCTTCATTTTCTCCGGGAGCATCGCGGCAATGGAGTCGTTCTTTTTCACGTCGACGGCGTCAGCGGTTGCGGATGCGCCACCGGTCGCGGCCGGTGCGCTGTTGTCGACGCAGCCGGAGAGGGCGAGCGCCGTGGCCATGGTGAGGACGGGCAGTAGGTATCGGGTGCGCATGGTTTCCTTAGCTGTTCAGGGATTCTCCGGGTTCCCGCAAGGCTGCGGGCGGAGGGCACTGTGTGCGTGCGTGTTCGGAACTCGTTAGTTCGTGGTGCCTGACGCCGTTGTTTCGGGGATTTCTCCGGAATGACGGATGTCCCGAAGAATTTCCCCGCCTCGAGCCTTCAACTCGGAAATGCTGGAAACGCCTACCAACGTCATGGTACGCCGCAGTTCGTCAGCGAAGATGTCGATGATGCGCCCGACACCCGGTGAACCGGCCGCCACCAATCCGTACAGGTAGGCCCTGCCGATCGAGCAGGCATCGGCACCCAGCGCCAGCGCCTTGAGGATGTCGCTGCCCCGGCGGATGCCCGAGTCCACATAAATCTCCATCGAATCGCCCACCCGCTGGCGGGATTCCTGCAGCACATCCATCGGGCTCAGCATGTGATCCAGCTGGCGGCCGCCGTGGTTGCTGAGCTGGACGGCATCCAGGCCGATCCGGGCGGCCTTTTCGACGTCGGCCGGGTTGACGCAGCCCTTGAGCACGATCTTTCCGTGCCACGCCTGACGCAAGGCGTCCAGTTCCTTCCATCCGCTGGTGGCATCCGAGTGGCCAAGGATGTGCTGCCACATCGACGGAGTGACCACGGAGGTGGCCGCGGCACTGCGCGGATCCAGGTTCGGGAAACTGATTCCGTCCGCCTTCAGGAAGTTGATCCACCAGGACGGCCGCCGGGCGATGTCCGCCAAGGTTGAAAGCGTCAGCGCCGGAGGCGCGGTGAAGCCGTTGTGGAGGTCCCGTTCCCTGGCGCCGAGCGCCCGAGTGTCGACGCCGACAATCAGTGTGCTGAATCCGGCAGCTTCGCAGCGCGCCAGTTTGTCCTTCAGCGCCTGGGCGTCGGAGGTGAGCCCGATGTTGAACCAGCGGTCGAGCGCCGGGTGGCCCTCGGCTATGGTTTCCATGGCCACGGTGCTCAGCCCGGCCAGCCCGTAGGGGATGCGGGCCCGGTCGGCGGCGGCCGCGACGGCCAGCTCCCCTTCGGGATGGAACAGCCGGGTTGCCCCGGTCGGTGTCAAAGTCAGGGGCAGGGCACTGTGTTTCCCGAGCAACGTGGTGCCGGTGTCTGGTCCGGACACCGGCCCCCAGCTGGGCATAAGCGCCCAGGAATCGAAGACGGCGCGGTTGCGGCGGAGCGTCACTTCGTCCTCGGAGCCGCCGTCGAGATAATCAAAAATCCCCGCCGGCAGGACTTTCCGCGCCGACTTTCGGTATTCCTCCACATTGAAGGCCTTGGCCAGCACACGGCGTCGTCGGGATAGGACGGGGGCTTTGACCTGGATGAGCTGCTTGGCTTCGCTGATTTTCAATTGCGGCCTTCCAGTGTGTGCGTGCGTTACGGTTCAGCGTAGGAAGCGGAACTCCGCGCCACTATGGAGCGTGCGACAAATTGAGGGGCCCTGAATTACCACTACCTACCAAACAGCGCATTCGGTGGCACCGTGAGGGTGCACCCCGCGGCGGAGAATCACGGCCTGCCCACTCTGGCGGATGTGGCGCGCTCGGCGGGATCGGAAATTGTCAGCCTCGTCGAAATGCCGGCCGATGACCAGCAGCTCGTGGCGGGTTCCGTGCTTTACGATTCGACGGCCCGGCCCGCCACGTTCCCCGGCGCTGTTGCCCTGGCCATCGGCCTGTCGCTGTCAGGGAAACGCCTGCGCGTGAAGGTACGGGAGCTCAACGACGCCGGCTACGTGGCCATCGTCTACAAGTCCAACGGCAACCCGGACGCCGCCCTCCGGGCAGCCGCCCGGGAAACGGGAATGGCCCTCTTCCGTGCCTCCGACTCGGTTCCGTGGAACCAGCTGGCGGAGATCATGGACGCCGCGGTGGTCCCGCACCGGCAGTCAGGCCGCACCCTGGTGGACATCCGCCCCGGGGACCTGTTCGATCTGGCCAACACCGTCGCTGCCCAGGCCGGCGGCGCCATTGCGATCGCCGATCCGGACCAGACGATCCTGGCTTATTCGACCCTCCCGGACCAGCCCATTGACGAGACGCGGCGGAGCTCCATCCTGCGTCTGCACGTGCCGCACTCCGTCCAGACGGACAAGGACTACCGGCGCGTCCATGCCGCCAGTGATGCGTTGAATGTGGCGACGGAGGACCCCCTGCTTCGTCGCACGGCCATCGCCATCCGGGCCGGCGGAGCCGTGCTGGGATCGCTCTGGCTGCTCGAACGCGCCGAACACCACAACGAGGACGCGCACCGGCTCCTGCGTGAAGCCGCCAACGTTGCCGCGCTCCATATCCTGCACAAGCGCACAACGTACGTCTCGAACCTCACCCGCCAGGTGGACCTTGTCCGGCCGCTCCTGTTCGAACCGGAGCGCGCGGAACTGGCCGCCATGCGGCTGGGAATATCGGCATCTTCGATCCGTGTGGCCGCCCTCAGCGTCTGGCCGGCGGACGCCATAGCGGCCGAAACGCTGCAATCACGCCTCAGGCTCTTCGACACCATCCGGACCGCCTGCGCCATCCGGCTGCCCTCCGCCGTCTGCGGGCTCTCGGACGGCATCGTGTACATCGTCCTGCCGCAGAGCACTGAAGCGTCCGTGCAGTTTCAGCGCGGCGCGATCCTCAAAATTGTCCAGAACGCGCGCCGGCTTCTGTCACGCCCGGTCCTGGCCGCACTGGGTGTGGCGGCCGCGATCGACCGGCTGGCAGAGTCCCGGGTCAACGCGGAACTGGTCCTGTCCGAACTGGTTCGCAACGTCGTCGAGGGGCGCATAGCTGCCGACTCCGATGACGTGGTGGCCGACGACGACTCCCTCGGCTCACGGCTGCAGCTGCGCCAGATCGTCTCGTCGCTGACGGCGTCCGGCCAGCTGCCCGGGACCCATGCCCTGAGAATCGCCGAGTACGACGCACGTCATAAGAAATCCTTTGAAGAGACCATCCACGCCTACCTGGGCTGCGGCGGCAACGCGATCGAGGCCGCCAAGTCCCTGGACGTGCACGTCAACACGGTCCGCTACCGCCTGTCCCGGGTGGAGGCCCTCTTCGGAATCGATCTGGACGATCCCGAAGCGCGCCTCCTCGTGTGGCTGCAGTTGTGGGCGAGACACAACCGGTAGATCCGCTTGCGTCAGCTGCCCGGCGTCGTGCCCGAGTGTCCCACGTGAGACGCACGCGCAGCTTCGTAGCTGCTGTCGAACGGCAGTGTGTCCATGTCCAGCAGCGGGTTCTCGTCCTGGGTCGCCACCAGTTCGCGGGCCGCTTCGTCCGAGTCCACGCTGGGCATCGACCCGGGCAGGTGCCGACGTGCGGATTCCGGCAGGAAGTATATCGTGACGGCGGCGATCGCCGAGGTGGCCATCAGGTAGTAGGCGGGCATCATGTCGTTGCCTGTCGCCTGGATGAGGGAGGCGATGATGAACGGGGTGGTGCCGCCGAAGATGGCGACGGCAAAGTTGTAGGCGATGCCCATGGCACCGTAGCGGTGGGCCGTGGGGAACAGTGCCGGCAGCGCCGACGCGAGGTTGGCGACGAAGAACGTGACCGGGAAGGCGATCATGGCGAGGCCGGCGATGGTTGCCGGAACGGTTCCGATCGAGATCAGAATGAACGCCGGCGTCGACAGCACCACCGTGCTGACGGCACCGATCCAGAGCACGGGGCGCCGCCCGATCCTGTCCGAAAGACGCCCGGTGAAGGGGATGCACAACGACATGACCACCAGGACGGGGATGGTCAGCAGCGTTCCGTGGACCTCGTCGTATCCCTTGTTGGTGGTCAGGTACGTTGGCATGTAGGACGTGAGGGCGTAGCCCACCGTGTTGCCGGCAGCCACCAGAATCATGGCCAGCACGATCCTGCGCCAGTGAGCCTTGAAAATGCCCACCGGGCCCACGGGCCCGAGCACCTCGCCGGTCTCGGGATGCCGGGCTGATTCCTCTTCCGCCTCGAGGGTTGCCTGGAAAGCAGGTGATTCCTCAATCTTCATCCGGAAGTAGATGGCGATGATGCCCAGCGGACCGGCGATCAGGAACGGAATGCGCCAGCCCCACGCCTCCATCTGGCCCTGGCCCAGCGTCAGCTGAAGGGCGGAAACCAGCCCGGCTCCAAGGGCGAAGCCCAGGTAGCTGCCCATGTCCAGGAAACTGACGAAAAAGCCGCGGCGCCTGTCCGGCGAATGCTCGCAGACGAACGTGGTTGCGCCGGCGTACTCACCGCCGGTGGAAAACCCCTGGATCAGTTTGGTGACCACGAGAAGCACGGCGGCCCAGATGCCCAGCACCGCATAACCCGGGAGGAGGCCGACGACAAACGTCGCCGCCGCCATCAGCATCAGGGTCATGGCCAGCACCTTCTGGCGGCCGATCTTGTCGCCGAGCCAGCCGAAGAACATGCCGCCCAGCGGACGGGCGATAAATGTGGCCCCGAAGGTGCCCAGCAGGAACAGGTTCTGTACGGCTTTGTCCGCTTCGGGCAGGAAGACGGGGCCCATAGTGGTGATCAGGTAACCGAACACGCCGACGTCATACCATTCCATGGTGTTGCCGACGATGGTGCCGCCGAGCGCTTTCCTCAGCGTGCGGTGGTTGACAACATTGACGTCCGAGATGCGGAGGCGGCGGATTTTCGGGGGCTGGGCGGTCATGGCTGCGGCGCTTCCGCGTCGGCGCTCAAGAGGCCCTGGCATTGGTTCTGCAGCATTTTCATTCCTCCACTGGAGGTCACGCGTCATCCCCAAATGGCGCCATCGTTGGCTTCGGACACGGTGCTCCGACCATTTTCGCACCGTTGCCCGGACACATCAATGAAATACGCTGCTTCGCTGTGGAGTTCGGCACATCGTGGCCGCTGCGATTCGCACCGTTAGCTGGCAAGTGCCTTGGATGTGTGGCCACCGGAAATTCTTGGTCATTTCGCTGGACGATCAGCCGGGGTATTTATTAGAGTCTCTAACTACGGAAAACCGGCAGGGGCGCCCAGCGCCCGGTAAGGAGGAGCGCATCACCGCTGACCAACACCAGAGATCAACTGCCCAACCCGCTGAAAGCCCCTCCTGAGGGGCTTTCCTCATTTATCCGCAAGCATGATCCCCAGGTCGTGGCATCGGTAAGGGTTCGGGCGGTCACGGCCCTGTCCGTCGGCGCGCCTGCGCTGTGAGTTCGTGTGCGCCGTAGCTGTTGTCGTCGGGATTGACGGTCACGCCTGGCCCGACGAGCTTGTCGATGCGGTCCAGGACGTCGCTGGACAAAGTGATGTCGGCGGCCGGCAGGTAGGACTCCAGCTGTTCCATGGTGCGTGGTCCGACGATGGAAGACGTGACGCCGGGGTGGTTGAGCACGAACGCGATGGACAGCTCGATCAGGGTGAGCCCGGCCTGTTCGGCCAGCTGGGCGAGTTCTTCGACGATGTCGAGCTTGCGCTGGTTCGCCGGGCTTGTCATGTCGAATCTTGCGCTCGGGCGGGCACTCGAGGTGGGTGCGGACGCCGCATCCTTCCGCCAGCGCCCGGACAGCCAGCCTCCACCAAGAGGGCTGTACGTGAGGGTACCCATGCCGTGGCGTTGCACCGCGGGGAGGATGTCCTCCTCAATGCCGCGCACCAGAATCGAGTAGGGCGGCTGTTCGGTGACGAACCGTTCCAGGTTGCGTTCACGCGACGCCCACTGGGCCTCCACGATCTGGGATCCGGAGTACGACGAAGACCCTATGTAGCGGACCTTACCGTGGCGGACGAGGTCGGTGAGCGCGCCGAGGGTCTCCTCCACATCCGTGTCGGGACTGGGCCGGTGGACCTGGTAAAGGTCGATGTAATCGGTGTTCAGGCGGCGCAGGGAGTTCTCGACCTCGCGGATGATCCAGCGGCGCGATCCGCCGCGCTGGTTCGGGTCCTCGCTCATGGGCATAAAGAACTTTGTCGCGAGGAACACATCGTCGCGCCGGCCCTCCAACGCCTGCCCGACGATCTCCTCGGACGCCCCGCCCGAATAGACGTCGGCGGTGTCGATGAAGTTGATGCCCGCGTCGAGGGCGTGGTGGATGATGCGGGTCGCCTCGGCGCGGTCATCGTTGCCCCAGGGGCCGAACATCATCGCGCCCAGGCACAGGGGGCTGACCCGCACACCGGTGCGGCCAAGGGGACGGTATTCCATGCTGATTTCCTTGTCTCTCTGTCTTAGGCTTCGGGGATGACCAGGGCGAAGCGCTCTTCACGGGCCTCGTCGGGGTCCGGTCCGTTGCGCACACCGGTGTCGAGAGCGTCGATGGCGGCGAGCTGGTCGGCGTTGAGGTCGAAGTCGAAGACGTCGAAGTTCTCGGCGATGCGTGCCGGGTTGGTTGATTTGGGGATGGCTGAGCGGCCCTGCTGCAGGTGCCAGCGGAGCATGACCTGCGCCGGGCTCTTGCCGCAGGCTCGCGCGATGGCGGCGATCGTGGGGTCTTCCATCACGTTCCGGCGGTCCTCGCCGCCCCACCCGGGATAGAAGGTGATGCCGCCGATCGGTGACCAGGCCTGGGTGAGGATGCTGTGCTCGGCGTCTGCTGCCTGGACGTCCGGCTGGGCGAAGTAGGGGTGCAGTTCGATCTGGTTGACCGCCGGGATGATGTCGGTCGCGGCGAGCAGTTCCTTCAGGTGGTGTGGCATGAAGTTGCTGACGCCGATCGCCCGCACGCGCCCGTCAGCGAGCAGCGTCTCAAGGGCTTTGTACGCCGCGATGGTCTTGCCGAACCTGTCTGGGGCGGGCTGATGCAGGATGAGCAGGTCCAGGTTGTCGACGCCAAGCTTGCCAACAGCCTTCTCCCAGGCATGCAGCGTCTGGTCAAAGCCATAGTCGCTGACCCAGACCTTGGTTTCAATGAATACGTCAGAACGGTCCAGGCCCGAGTTGCGGATGCCTTCGCCGACCTCCCGCTCATTGCCGTACGCGGCGGCAGTGTCGATATGCCGGTAGCCGGCAGCAAGCGCGGCCACGACGGCCGCCGTCGTCTGCTCGGGCGGACTCTGGAAGACGCCCAGACCGAGGCCGGGCATCGTGACGCCGTTGTTGAGAGTAAGTTCCATAACCATGCCTTTCACGGTATTCAGATGTGCGGGATTGTGGGAGGGCATGTCAGTACCCCTTTGAGTTTCAGCGGGCAGGCTCGGCCTCCGGTGCGGGCACGGCCGTCCGGATTGTCAATCGACGGGCCGCGAGGTCCGCTGGCAGGATGAGGGCCGCTGTGATGGCCAGGGCAAGGAGCAGCAGGACACTGCCCGTGGCGAGTGCGGCGCTGACCTGCAGGGCAAGGTGCGCTGCGGCAGAACCGCCCGTGGGGACGGTCGCTGCGGAGGCGACCGCGATGCCGAGCCCGAGGCAGGTGCCGATCTGGTGGAAGGTGTTCACCAGGCCCGACGCTGCCCCGGCATCGGAGGCCGGCGCACCGATGATGCCGAAGGAGGTCAGTGGCGCGAAGGCCAAACCCTGGCCGGCGCCGATGAGGATCATCGGCAGTGCCACCCCGGTCAGGTAGGAGGAGTCGAGGCCGGCGCGGCTGAGCCAGAACATCCCGGCGAGGGTGAGCAGGATGCCGGCCAGCAGCGGAACCGAGCCTGGCATCCGCCCTACGAGCCGCGGGATGCTCATGGCGACGGCGAAGTTCACCGCCGTCATTGGCAGGAACCCGAGACCGGCCTGCAGGGGGTCGAAGCCGAGCACTTCCTGCATGAACTGGGTGGTGAAGAAGAAGAACCCGATCATTGCCCCCAGGTAGAGGAAGCGGGCCAGGTAGGCGCCGGTGCGTCGGCGGCTCGCGAACAGGCGCAGCGGCATGATCGGTTGGGCTGCCTTGCGTTCGATCAGCACGAACACGATCAGGAGTACGACGCCGGCCGTGACGGCCGTGGCGGTGACCGGCGAGTCCCAGCCCGCTTCAGCGGTGTTGATGATGCCGAACACCAGGGCGCCCACACCCAGGGTGGCGCTGAGCACGCCGAACAGGTCGAAGCGTCCCCTGGCCCGGCCCGTTTCGGGGAGGAACTTCGGAGCCAGGGCGATCATCGCGGCGCCGATGGGTACGTTGACGAAGAACCCGGCACGCCAGGAGATCCAGTGGGCCAGCGCCCCGCCGATGACCAAACCGAGGCTGGCGCCAATACCTGCTGTAGCGCCATACAAAGCCACGGCCCGGGTACGCTCACGGCCCTCGGGGAAGCTCGCCGTGAGCAGGGACAGCGAAGCGGGCGCGACGATCGCCGCCCCGATACCCTGCACTGCCCGGCCTGCGATCGCCCACCATCCGGCCGGTGCCAGACCGATCAGCAGTGACGCGATCGAGAACACCACCAACCCGAACACGAAGACCCGCCGCCGGCCGAGCAGGTCTCCGGCCCGGGCGCCGAGGAGCAGCAGACCGCCGAAGACCAGCGTGTACGCATCCTGAACCCAGGAGAGCTCACCCGTGGACAGCTGCAGGTCAGCCTGCAGGCTGGGCAGGGCAGTGAAAATGACCGAGTTGTCCAGCAGGATCATGAAGTAGCTGGCGAGGATGATCGCCAGGATCGCCGCCGGGCGGGGAGCGGTTGTCGGTTCAGGTTTCATGGTTTCCATGCAACCGTGATTCCTTCCGGGCCGGGAGTCACGGCCGTTCCGGGTAACGCCAGTGCCTCCCTCGTTCGGTAAGCCGCGCGTAGCGTGGATGCCATGACACACAGCGACGACGTGCGGAAGTTCCTGACCTCCCGCCGTGCAAGGATCACGCCCGAGGAAGCCGGCCTGCCGGTCTATGGGGGAAACCGGCGCGTTACCGGGCTGCGCCGCGAGGAAGTCGCCATGCTCGCCGGGATGAGCATCGATTACTACATCCGCCTGGAGCGCGGAAACCTCTCCGGCGCCTCCGACAGCGTCCTCGAAGCGCTTGGGCGTGCCCTGAAGCTCGACGACGCCGAAACGGCCCATCTCTTTGACCTGGCCCGCGCCGCCACCGCCTCCCCCCGGGTGCGGCGCAAGCGCAGCCCGCAAACAGTGCGGCCCAGCGTGCAACGCGTCATTGATGCGATCACGACTGCACCCGCCTGGGTCCGCAATGACCGCGGGGATGTCCTCGCCGCCAACGAGCTGGGCCGTGCGCTCTATCTGGACATGATGGCAGAGGTGCCCACCCCGCCGAACAGCGCACGCTTCACCTTCCTGAATCCGAAAGCGCGGGAGTTCTTCGCCGATTGGGAGCGTGCCGCGGACGACGTCGTCGCGGTCCTGCGCTCGACGGCCGGGAAAAACCCCTACGACAAGGACCTCACAGACCTGATCGGTGAACTCTCGACCCGCAGCGAGGAGTTCCGCACCAGGTGGGCCCGTCACGACGTAAAGCACCACCGCACCGGCCGCAAACGGCTCCACCACCCGATCGTTGGCGACCTCGATTTGAGCTTCGAAGCACTGGAACTTCCCGCGGACCCGGGACTGCGCATCAACGTATACACAGCAGATCCCGCCACCCCCTCCGAGGACGCACTGAAAGTCCTGGCCAGCTGGGTCGCCACCCAGCGGGAAACAAAAGAGGCCACAGTCAAGGAGAAGAAATGAACTCCAGTCCCTCTACCGTGCTGATCGTCGGCGCCACCGGCAGCATCGGACGCCACGCAGTGGCCGAGGCACTGCAACACGGCTACGCCGTCCGGGCCCTCGTGCGCGACCAGACGCGCGCCGCCCGCATCCTTCCCGAAGGTGTGGACCTTGTGATCGGTGACCTGACCCGTCCCGAAACCCTTGGCCCCGCCGTCGACGGAGTCGACGCGATCGTGTTCACCCACGGAACCACCACCAGCGAACGCGACGTACGCGACAACGACTACGCCGGCGTCGCCAACGTCCTCAAGACGCTGGACAGCCGCCCGGTGCGTATTGCCCTGATGACTGCTATTGGCACCACCCGACCCGGCGTCGCCTACGCCCAGTGGAAGCTGCGCAGCGAACGGCTCATCCGCGCCAGCGGCAACCCGTACACAATCGTGCGCCCCGGCTGGTTCGACTACAACCAACCCGACCAGCGGAAGATCGTCATGCTCCAAGGCGACAAACGGCAGTCCGGCTCACCCAAAGACGGCGTCATCGCCCGGGACCAAATCGCCCGCGTCCTCATCGACAGCCTTCACATCGATGCCGCCAACCACAAAACACTCGAACTCATCGCCGACCACGGACCCGAACAAGACGACCTCACCGCCGTCTTCAACGCCCTGACGCCGGACTCAAGCGCATCGCTCGACGGGGCCGAAGACAGTGTCGACCTCCTTACGGAGAGTGAGCCCGAAACGTTCCGCCACGACCTCACCGCCATCACAGCCACGGGCCTCTAGGGGCGGATGGGGAAGGCATACTGTAAACATGAAATTCACCACGACCATTCAGGGCAGCGGCAACAAAGCGGGCATTGAGGTCCCTGAAGACATCGTGAACGCACTCGGTGCCGGCAGGCGGCCGCCGGTAGTCGTGACCATCCACGGCCAAAGCTACCGCAGCAGCATCGCGGTGATGGGCGGCCAGTACATGGTAGGGGTCAGCGCGGCCAACCGGGAACTGACCGGCGCCTCGGCGGGAGACACTGTAGAGGTCGACGTCGAACTGGACACCCAGCCGCGGGTCATCGATGTTCCCGATGACCTCGCGGCCGCCCTGGATTCCGAGCCCGAGGCGAAAGCGTTCTACGCGACACTGAACTACAGCAGCCAGCGGCGCTACGTTGAGCCGATCGCGGACGCCAAAACGGAAGACACGCGCTCACGCCGGATCACCAAGGTGGTCGCCGACCTCAAGGCGGGTAAGAAGTAGCAAACACCAACCTTGGTGAGCCGCATTTTCACACCCTAGACATGTGACCAATTAGTCACCTATTCTGGAGCTGTGGACGCCGTATTCAAGGCCCTCGCCGACCCCACCCGCCGTGACCTCCTGGACGAACTGTTCAGGGAAGACGGACAGACCCTCCACGCGCTCGAGGCACGCTTCGACATGACCCGCTACGGCGTGATGAAGCACCTCAAGCTGCTGGAGGAAGCCGGCCTGGTGGTCACACGCCGCCGGGGCCGCGAGAAACTCCACTTCCTGAATCCGGTGCCCATCCGGCTGGTCCACGACCGCTGGGTCAGCAAATATTCCGAACCATGGGCCGCTGCCCTCAGCGACCTCAAAACCCGATTGGAAAGTCCCATGGAAAAGGTCTTCGAAATCTACATCAAGACCACCCCGGAACGGCTCTGGGAAGCCATCACGGACAGCGAGATCCGCAGCAAGTACCAGTTCGGGATGAAGATCAGCTCGGACTGGACGCCCGGCTCCCGGTTCGAGATGGCACCCAACGGCGGGGACCCCCTGGGCGAGGGCGAAAACATCGAGGTGGACCCACCCCGGAAGCTCGTGCAGTCCATGCGGGCACTGTGGGGCGAGGACGTCAAGGCCGAAGGCACCTCGCGGATCACGTGGGAGATCGAGCCGGTGGGCGACGATTCCTGCCACCTCACCGTCACGCACGACCAGCTCCGCGAAGGCGCCAACGACCAGCTCTACGGCGGCTGGCCGATGATCCTCTCCGGCCTGAAGACCTGGCTGGAAACCGGCGAGCTCCTCACCACGCCCGGCTCCCTGATGTACACCTGAGACGGCTGTACACCTGAGGCGGCCGGCGGGAGCAACCGGGCGCCGCCGTCGTACTCCCCCGCCCGGCGGGACCACCGGGTGCCGCCGAGCCGTTGATACCGGTTGCTTCGTGTGGCAACCTCGAAGTGATCCCGCCGCCGCGGCGACGACGGGCCGCAGAGAAGGAGCACGGCATGGGACTCATCCATATCGACCTGTTCACCACTCTTGACGGCGTCGCGCAGGCGCCCGGCGGGCCGGAGGAGGACGCCGAGGGCGGTTTCGCGTTTGGCGGCTGGCAGGCGCCCCTCATCGACGAGGTGGTGGGCGACCAGATTGACTCCGGGATGGCGGGGATGGACGCGCTGCTGCTTGGGCGCCGGACCTACGACATTTTCGCCTCGTACTGGCCGCACGCGAACGGGGACATCGCGCGGTTGTTCAACCGCCTCCCGAAATACGTGGCCTCGCGCCAGGCGCCCGCCCTCGAGTGGGCCGGCTCCACACTGCTCGGTCCTGACGTCCCCGCCGCCGTGCGCGAACTGCGCGACCGGCACGAGAACATTCACGTCATTGGCAGCCTCGACTTCGTGCAGACCCTGTTCGCCGAGAAACTCTTCGACCGGCTCACGCTCTGGGTGTATCCGATCCTCCTCGGCGGCGGAAAGAAGGTCTTCGCCAACGGGGTGGTTCCCACGAACCTCACACTCATCGAGCCGGTGGTCGCCTCACCGAAGGGTGCGGTGCTGCAGCGCTACGCGCTCGCCGACGGCACCCCCGGTGTCGGCGACATGTCAGCCGTCGACCAGGAGGGCTAGCCGCGGCGGTTCAGGCCCTTGGCGTACGCGGCTTGCCCCACGTGCTGGAGGCAGTCGGCAATCGTGCTGAAGGCTGCGCGGCTTCAGCCGTGCGGCCGGGACGGGTGGCTGCGGGATTGCTGTGCAAAACCTGTTCCAGTCCTGCGCCAATACTGCATTAAACGGCACGTGCGCTGAGGCATGCTGTAACCCGGGCGGCTACACCGTAGCCGCACTTCTGGGGGGAAGCGAACGTCACATGAGCATGGCATAGCGCGCCAAGCCATCCTTCCGCACCGCCCGAGAGCGAATCACCGGCGAACCCCGTCCATCCGACGGCATTTCTCGCATCCATCACGCACTCCGGGCGCCCCGGCACCAGGGCGCCCTTTGAAAGGAACCCAATGAGCTCAAAAGACCCCTATGGCGCACCGCAGCAGCCGCAGCAGGCCCCCTACGGCCAGGGGCCCTCCTACGGGCAAGCCCCCACTTATGGGCAGACCCCCGCCTTCGGGCAAGCACCCGTGGCCACACAGCCTTACCCCGGCGCCCCCGGCCAGTATCCGGGCGCCCCGGCGCCCTATCCCGGCGGCCCAATGCTGGGTGGATACGGAGTGAGCAACAAATCCTTCCTTGTGACCTGGCTGCTCTCCCTGCTCGTCGGAGTATTCGGCGTCGACCGTTTTTACCTGGGCAAGGTCGGTACCGGACTGCTCAAGCTGTTCACCTTCGGAGGCTTGGGTATCTGGGCACTCGTCGACCTCATTCTCGTTCTGGCGAACAAGCAGCGCGACAAGCAGGGCCTCCCGCTGGAGGGCTATGACCAGCACAAGAAGGTCGCCCTCATTGTGACCGGAGTGGTCATTCTCCTCAGTGTCATCTTCAACTCCACCCGAGGTCCTTCAGTTCCTGTTTCCGCACCTGCGGCTAGCCAAGCAGCTGAAGCTCCCGCTGCAGAGCCTGCAGCTAAAGCCCCGGCGGCTGAAGCACCGGCTGCGTCCTCGGAAAAGAAGGTCGGCGAGGCATTTACTGCTGACATGGGCAACGGGAACACCGCCAAGATCACCATCCTCTCCGCCACCTACGGCCCCTCGATCACGACCGGGCCGTTCGACAGCCCGGCGAAGAACGGCGGCTACCTGACCCTCGATGTGCTTTGGGAAACGGAGAAGGGCGAGACCACCAGCAACCCGCTGTACTTCAAGGCCAAGGACGCTGACGGCCGCTCCGCCAGCGTTGAACTCATCATGGATGACCAGCTGGGTTCCGGCGAGATCCCGGCCGGCGACAAGGCACGAGGCAAGGTTGCCTTTGACATCAAGTCGGGCACGTCTACCGTCATCATCACAAACCCGATCCTGCAGGAAGTCGCACGCATCAGTGTGACCCCGTAACGACCGGCATTCCCCGAGGGAGCCCCCGTTTCGGGGGCTCCCTCATCCATGGGGTCCCGGGGTTGTCCAGACGTCGACGGCGGACCCCACACCAGGAGGGCTAGCCGCGGCGGTTCAGGCCCTTGGCGTACGCGGCTTGCCCCACGTGCTGGAGGCAGTCGGCAATCGTGCTGACCAGCCGCACGCCGAGGGTGACGGGCGGGTCCCAGCGGGTGTCGACGATGCGGTCCAGATCGTCGTCGCTGAGGCTCTGCAGAAAGCCCACGGTCTGCCGGTGAACGGCATCATAGTATTCGAGCAGCAGCGCCGGCGGGGCCTTCACCGAATCGACCTGCACGCTCGAATGGCCGTACCCGGTGTCACGCTTCTGAAGCGGCAGGTCGAAGCGGCCCACAAACCCCTGCGAGGTCCAGACCTGTTCCAGGCCGGCGGCGGAGGCCACCTGCGCATCCTCCACGCGGCCAAGGTGCCAGATCAGCCACGCCATCGAGTTTCCGGTGCCCGAGGGCCGCCGGACCAGGTCCACGCCGTCGACTCCCTCAAGAGTGGCTTCCACGGTCTCCCGGATCCGGCCAAAGGCGTCCAGCAACAGTTCGTTGGATTTCATCAGGTCCCCTTCATCTGCGTTTCCGTGTGCTTGCGCCGTTCACTTACTTCAGGATCTCCGCCCGGCGCAGGCGCACTATTTCCTCCAGCACATCGTCCGGGACGGGATGGTCCGGGGTAAAGCGGATGGTCCCCTTGGACAACGAATATCCGTCAAGCTGGCTGGCGACGGCGTCACAACGGCCCTGGCAATTGTCGATGACCCGTTGAAGACACCCGCGCTGGGGCTCGGCTAAAGCGGCCAAGGAATCGTCAACAGTGCCCATGGCGCTCAGTCTATTCCGCGTTCCACGTCCGCGGCCCGCGACGGCGAACAAGCGGCGGGGTGTGGAAGCCGGATAGTTGTCCCCATTGCACACGAGCTGCCAACGACTAGAGTCAGGCTCGGCTGTCAGACGAAATCAGGGGGACAACGGATGCAACCACCTCAGGGCTACGGCCCACCGCCGATGCCTGCCCAGCAGCCTCAGGGACCTCCGTACCCGCAGTATGGGCCACCGCAGCAGCGATTTCAGCCACCACCGAAGAAGACCAAACTCAAGTGGATTCTGGGTGCGGTTGGCGTGGCAACCGTCTTGTTTGTTCTCCTCCTCTTCGCCGCATGCACCTCGATGGTTAATGGCATCAACGGAGGAGGTGACCATCAGGAAAAGGCCCGCACGATGATGGCCATGGCGGACACCCTGCCGGAAGAGGATTGGCAGCTCAAGGTACGGGTCGATCCAAAAGTGGAGCAGGGCTGCCTCTCGATCGACATCGAGTGCGTACGACTGAACGCCGTATGGTCGGTGCCCCATGAGGTGACTATGGAAGACGCTGCCGCCCGTCTGGGACTGGATTGCAGTGATGCCGCAATGACCTACAAGGGCTGCCCCCGGAAAAACTCGACAGACGGCATCACTGCAGACCTTCGTATCTATCCGGCCGAGGATGCGCCAGGCACGTGGAAGGTCATCATTGACCTGAGGGCAAAATAGGAATGGAAGATGCGCAAGCACCGCAGGGCTACGCCCCACAGCCGGAACCTTCGCAGCAGCCTCAGGTTCCGGAGAAGAAGAACAAGCTCGGATGGATTCTCGGTGGCGCCGGCGCTGCAACCGTACTGATCGTGGTCCTCCTCTTCGCGGGTTGCGCCGCCGTGGCTGACGCCGTCAAGAACGGCGGCAGCAATGAGGAAAGAGCCCAGGCGATGACCTCCAAAGCCGACGACCTGCCACAGAGTGACTGGCAACTCGTGGAACGTTCAGATCCGGACACCGGCTGCCTTTCAACAGATCTCGCCTGCGTCCGGCTGAACGCAACGTGGTCGGTGAACCACAAAGTGGGCCTTGAAGACACCGCCGGCCGGCTGGGAGTGGACATCAGCGGCCCGCCCATGGGCAGGTACACCGGTTGCCTCAAGTCCGAAATGGAGGGCGGAGGCATGGCAAGGGTTTGCATCGACCCCGCCCCGGATCTGGACGACAACTGGCTTGTCAACATTGAGCTCACCGCAAAGTAGCGGCTCCCCCGCCACGCTGGTCGTTGCCTTGGCCCGCCGCCCTTGCAATACTTCAGCCATGCCTCCCCTCCCCGCCACCTATGCCGAAGACGTCCTCCATCAGCCTGCCCGCGTCCAGTTCGAGGCCTTCCTCAATGAGCACCGGAACATGCTCCACTCCTGCCTGGACGGACTGACCGAAGAACAGGCCCGCCGGTCCCTGGTGCCGTCGCGGACCACGCTGCTCGGCCTGGTGAAGCATGCCACCTTCGTGGAAAAGGTCTGGTTCGACGAAGCGATCACGTGCCGGTCGCGCGCCGAGATCGGCATCCCGGCCACACCGGATGAGTCGTTCATCCTCGAAGAGGCGGACACCATCGCCACCGTCCAGCAGGCCCACCTCGACGCCTGCGAGGCCTCCCGCCGGGCCACGTCAGTCCTGGAGCTCGACGACGTGCTCCGCGGCAACCGCCGAGGACCGCTGCCGCTGCGCTGGGTATACCTGCACATGCTGCGGGAGCTCGCCCAGCACTGCGGTCACGCCGACATCCTCCGCGAGCAGATCACCTCCGGCTAAGGCCGCAGCCCGCAGCGCACACTTGCCGCGAGCACCGCGTCGGAGCATAATGGTTAGCAGAGCTAATTAGCATTGCTAAGTAAATTCGCAGGAGGCGCTATCACAGTGACGGCAACGGACCGGGAGCCCCAGGACAGCATCAAGCCGGATATTCTGGCCATCGACCTTCGGACGGCGGTGATGCGCACTTCCCGCAGGCTCCGTGTGGAGGCAACCGGTGACGTCATCACGCCGGGCCAGTACACGGTCCTGGCCCAACTGAACGGCGGCGGCCCGCAGACCCTCCGCGAACTGGCAGAACGCGAGCACGTGCAGGCGCCCTCTATGACCCGGATCGTGAATGCCCTCACTGAGCTGGGCTTTGTCACCCGGACAGCCCATCCGTTGGACGGACGCCAGGTCCAGGTGGGCATCACCCCGGCCGGCGAGGCCATCCTGGCCGAGGCGCGTGAACAACGGACCGCCTGGCTGGCCCACCGTGTCGCCGGACTGAGCGACGAAGACCGCCGGATCCTGAGCCGCGCGGCCCGCATCATGCAGCAGCTGAGCGCCAAATGAGCGCCATGTTCCAGGCACTGGCGAACCCCAATTACCGCGTGTGGGCCGGCGGCGCGCTCGTCTCCAATATCGGCACGTGGATGCAGCGTGTGGCTCAGGACTGGCTGGTACTGACCGTCCTCACCGACCACTCCGGCACGGCCGTCGGCATCACCACCGGCCTGCAGTTCCTGCCGATGCTCTTGCTTGGCCCCTACGGCGGCGTGCTCGCGGACCGGCACCGCAAACGTGTGATCCTGCTCTGGACGCAGCTGGCGATGGGCCTGTGCGGACTGGCAGTCGGACTCCTCGTGGTGACGGGCACCGCCCAGCTGTGGCACGCCTACCTGGCTGCCCTGTGCCTGGGGCTGGCAAGCGCCATTGACGCACCGGCCCGCCAGTCCTTCGTCTCCGAACTGGTGGGGCAGGACAAGGTGGCCAATGCGGTGGCCCTGAACTCCGCCTCCTTCAACACGGCACGGCTCACCGGCCCGGCCATTGCCGGTGTGCTGATCGCGTGGGTGGGCACCGGGCCGGTCTTCCTGCTCAACGCGGCCAGCTTCGCCGCCGTCATCATTTCGCTGTTCCGGATCCGCACCTCAGAACTGGCCCCGTCCACGCTGGCAGTCCGCGGCAAGCATCAGGTGGCCGAGGGCCTGCGGTACGTGCGGGGCCGGCCGGACCTGGTGCTCATCCTGGTCATGGTGGGGATCCTTGGCGCCTTCGGGATGAATTTCCCCATCACCAACGCGCTGATGTCCACCGCGGAGTTCGGGGTGGGACCGGGTGAATTCGGGCTGCTGGGCTCCATCATGGCGGTCGGGACCCTGGCCGGTGCCCTGCTTGCGGCCCGCCGGTCCGGCCCCCGGCTGCGTTTCCTGCTCGGCGGTGCGCTCGGACTCGGGTTCTTCACGCTGGTAGGCAGCGTGTCGCCGTCGTTCTGGCTCTATGCCGCGGTGCTGATACCGGTGGGCCTGGCCTCAATCACCTTCCTGAACAGCTGCAACACCACCATCCAGCTCTCCGTGGAGCCGCAGTTCCGGGGGCGGGTGCTGGCCCTCTACCTGGCCGTCCTCCAGGGCGGCACCGCCGTCGGAGCGCCGCTCATGGGATGGATAGGCACTGAATTCGGCGCGCGCTGGTCAGTGGCCGCCGGCGGACTCATCGTATTGCTGACAGGCCTGCTCTCCGTCATCGCGGTCAGCCGGCGCAGCCCGCTGACCTTCCGGGGACAGCTGCGAACCGCGTTCCCCAGAAAGCGCGCCGTACCTGACGCTTAGGCATCAGCCTCCACCAGCACGCGCACGTCCCAGGCGCCCAGCTCCAGCACGTCGCCGTAGCCAAGGGATGCGCCGCTGATGACGTCCGTGACCGCGCCTGGCAGCTTGAAGCTGCCGGGCGTCCAGGACCAGTTGTGCACGAACCGGAGACGGCGGCCGTCCCGGGCCGTGGCGCCGGTGACGGTATGCGACGCCGTCTGCGGACGCCAGTCGCCCTGGTCCCGGGCCGCCCACTGCAGGATGTCCCGGGCCAGCGCCTCGTTCGGAACGGTGCCCACGTACGTGATGCGGCCCTTCCCGTGGGCGTTGGTGGTCAGCGCCGGCCACCGGCCGAAGTGCACGTGGTCATAGGAGGCCAGCACCTGCGCCCCCTGGGGCTGGACGCCGTCGATCCAGCGCGTGCCGGCGGCAGCCGGGCTCGGGCTGAAGCCGGTTCCCTTGAAGCCGGCACCCTCCCCTGCTGCCACGCTGTCCAAAGCCGGAGCCACGACATCCACAGGCGCGGACAGCGTGCTGAACTCGTCGTAGAAGAGGCCGGCGGCCTCCGCCAGGTGGGCTGGCTTGCGTTCAAGCCGGGCGCGGGCCTCCTCATCCTGGTAGCCGGTGCGGATGCCCAGGAGCAAGTGCCCGCCGGCCTCGGCGTAGGAGCGCAGCCACTGAAGTTCCTCGTCCGAGGCAATGGCGAAGCCGGCGGCCACGAGGACGGGCTGCGCCGAGGCGTACGCTGCCGGGTCTTCGGCAGTCATCTGGCCGGGGTGCAGCAGGCGCGACTGGAGTCCGGCGTCGAACGCGCCGCGGTAGAAGGCATCGAAGATGGTCTGGTAAGAACGCGGGTCCGGCTCGTTATCGTGCTGGCCAGTCAGCGGAAGCTGCGGCGCCTCCTGGAAGGCCCACTTCGTGTCGTTTGAGTACACCAAGGCGATGTCGGCGTCGGGCGTCAGGCCGGTGACCAGGTCACCGGCCGCGGCGAAGTCCGCCCCCAGTTCCTTGATCTGCTGGTAGGTCCGGCCGGGCTCCAGGCTGTGCGGCAGCACCCCGCCCCAGAACGTCTCAGCACCGAAGTGCAGGGTGTGCCAGTGCCAGTACTCGATCATGCTGGCACCGCGGGACACCAGCGCCCACGCCGCCTGCCGCCACTGGCCGTCATAGGCGGGCTCGTTCTGGTGCGCGTGGCCGATTGCCTGGGCGTTGGTCTCGGTGACCAGGAACGGCGCCTGCTTGGAGGAGAACATCCGGTCCGCCGTGGCGTACAGGGACCACGTGCCCTCGGTGGTCCAGGCCTGCGTCGTGGGACCGGCAGCCGGCAGGGCCAGGTGGTCCTGCATCCGGTAGTACGGGTTGCCCGCGGTGACATCCAGTCTGGACGTTAGGTCGTCGTCCCGGACGGTGCGGCGCTCGTAGGAAATGCAGGTGGTGACGAACTGGTCTTCCTGCGCATACTCGCGGACGACGTCGGCCTGCCAGTGGATGAAGGACGTGGTCAGCTCCGCCTGGAAGCGCCGCCAGGCCAGTGCGTATTGCGGTTGCGCGTTGGAGTCCGGGGTCCAGAGGTCGGCCCAGTCGGACAGCTTGTGGGACCAGTAGGTCAGGCCCCATTCCTTGTTGATGTTCTCCACGGAGCCGTACTGCTTGCGCAGGTGCTCGGTGAAGCGTTGGAACACGCCGGGGTTGAAGAAGATCTCATTGCCGGGCTCGTTGTCCACCTGGAACCCGATGACGGCCGGGTGGTCCACGTACCGCGCGATGATCTTGCGGATGATCCGTTCGGCGTGGAACAGGAACGCCGGGTGCGAGTAGTCGATCTCCTGCCGGACGCCCCAGCCCATCGGCTGGCCCGTGGAGCGGTGGACGTTGATTTCCGGATAAGCGCGGGCGAGCCACGGCGGCGCCGCGTAGGTGGGCGTTCCGAGGATCACCTGGATGCCGCGCTGGTGGGCGGCGTCGAGCACCGGCTGGAGCCAGTCCAGGTCAAAGACGCCGTTCTCCGGCTCCCACGTGGACCAGACGGATTCGCCCACCCGGATGACGGTGAAGTGGGCCTCCTTCATCAGGTCCATGTCGGCGTCGAGCCTTTCGGTGGGCTGGTACTCGTGATAGTACGCAGCGCCGAAAAGCACACGGTCAGTGGGGAACGGCATGGTGCTGCCTTTCTGGTTGATGGTCATGGTCAGCCTTTCACCGCACCGGCGGCGAGGCCCTCAAGCAGCTGCTTGCGCAGCAGCAGGAACACAAGGATGGTGGGCAGCGACGCGAGCACCGCGCCCGCAAGCACCAGGTCGAAGGACTGGTTCTCCGCGCCGAACAGGATGTTCAGGCCCAGCGGAAGGGTGTACTGGTTGGCGTTGGAGATGATCACCAGCGGCCACATAAAGCTGTTGTACGTCTGCAGGAAACTCCACACCGCCAGCGCTCCCAAGGAGGGCCGGAGCAGGGGCAGGACGATCCGGAGGAAGATGCCGAACTCGCTCGCGCCGTCGATCCGGGACGCCTCCAGGATCTCGTCCGGCACGGACTGGATGATGTACTGCTGCATCATGAAGATGCCGAACGCGGGCGCCACCCACGGCACCACCAGCGCGAACCACGGATCGGACACCCCGGTCTTGACCACCAGGATGAACAGCGGCACCAGGATGACGGCGAACGGGATGGAGAGCGAACTGAACATGATGTTGAACAGGACCCGCTTGCCGGCAAACCGGAACTTCGCGAAGCCGTAGCCGGCCATCGCACACACAAACACGGAGATGGCCGTGGACAGCAGCGCGGTGCCCACGCTCATGCCGAACCAGCTCCAGAACGGCTGCGTGCCCAGCAGGTTGCTGTAGTTCTCGGTGGTGGCCGGGGACGGGATCAGCTGCGGCGGGAAGTTGAAGATGTCGCCGCGGGGCTTGAAGGACCCGCTCGCCGCCCACACCAGCGGGGCGATGAAGACCAGCAGCAGGCCGATCAGGAAAGCGTAGAGCAGGCCCCGCCTGACGTAGGGCGTGCGGCGGCGCGGTCTGCGCTGTACGACGGCGGCCGGTGCGGTTGCGGTGGTGGGTTCCTTGATGGCGGTGGTCATGAGACCCTCCCGATGGCGAGTGCGCGGTTGAGGATTTGGCTGACGATAAAGACCAGCGCGAAGAGGACGACGCCGGCTGCGGCGGCGTAGCCGAACTGCTGCCGTTCGAAGGCGGCGCGGTAGATGAACATGGCCACGCTGAGCGTGGCTTCCCCGGGGCCGCCCCGGGTGAGCAGGTACGGCTCATCGAAGAGCTGGGCCGCGCTGATGAAGGACGTGACCACCACAAAGGCGGTCACCGGCTTGAGCGCGGGAAGGGTGACGGTGGTGAACTGGCGGAACTTGCCCGCGCCGTCCAGCTCGGCCGCCTCATACAGTTCGGTGGGGACGGCCTGCAGCCCGGCGAGGAAGAAGATGGTGAGGTACCCCACCCAGCGCCAAAGCAGCACGAAGCTGATGGAGATCTTGGCCAGGGTCGGATCGCCCAGCCAGTCCAGCGACGGGGCGCCGAACAGTGCCTTCAGGGTGGCGTTGAGGAGCCCGAAGTTCTGGTCCAGCAGCAGGCTGTAGACCAGGGCGATGACGATGGGCGAGAGCACCATGGGGACAAAGAACGCGACGCGGAAGAGGTCCCGGGCACGCAGCCCGCGGGTGTTGAGGGCCTGGGCAATCAGCAGGGCGGCGGGGACGGCGATGAAGACGCTGACCAGCACATAGAGCAGGGAGTTGCCCAGCGCCGTATGGAAGCTGGTGTCCATGGCCAGGCTGGTGTAGTTCCGCAACCCGACGAAGTCCGGTGTGCCCAGGCCCACCCATTCGGTGAGGCTCAGGTAGATGGCGGCCAGGACCGGGACGATCAGGAACAGTCCATAAAGGACGTAGAACGGGGCGATGAACGCGTACGGCGCGAGGCCGGTGGTGCTGCGCACGCTGCGCCGCGTGCGGGGCCGGGACGTGGTACCGGCGGGGGCGATGGTGGTCATGGGGTCCTATCCTTCGCGGGTCTGTCCGCGGAACGCTGCGGCGGCCTGCAGGAGCGCCTCGCGCGGGGAAATGTTGCCCTTGTAGGCCTGGAGGAGGTAGCCACTGAGCACCGTGTCAAGGATGGCCTTGTTGGGGCTCAGGTTCTGGGCCGGCGCTTCGCCGATGACGTCGGAGTAGACGTCGAACAGCCGCTGGCCGCCGCAGAAGTCGTCGGTGATGGACAGCAGTGCCGGGTCGTTGAAGACGGACCGCAGGGTGGGCAGGTAGCCAAGCATCTGGTATCGCCGGATCTGCTCCTGCGGGTCCAGGTACGCCGCGGCCAGGAGGTGTGTGGCGGCGTCGGTATTGGGTTTGTCCTTGAGGACGGCGAAACCTGTGCCGCCCGCGAACGCTGCACGGCTTCCGCCCCCGCTGAACCGGGGCAGCGGACGGATCCGCCACAGCCCCTTCTGGTCCGGAACATTGGGCAGCAGCCCGAAGGTCTTGTACCAGCTGGCCATCCAGAGGCCGGCCAGCTTGCCGCTCTTGAGCGCGGCCTGGATGCTGGGCCCGTAGTAGTCGCTGACGGAGGTCAGGAAGCCGCTGGCCAGGCCTTTGGCAATGAAGGCCAGAACGTCCTCGGCCTCCTCGGATTCGATGGCCAGCCCGCCCTGGGCATCAAACAGCTCGCCGCCGCGCTGCTGCAGGAGCATGTCGAAGCCCTGGATGACCTGGGGCAGGTTGGACCCCACGGCCAGGGCACCGAACGAAACGTCAGTGGAGGTCCGCACCCGGGCACCCAGCTCGGCGAACTCCTCCCAGGTCTGGAAGCCCTCCGGAATTCCCAGCTGCGTGAACAGGTCATCCCGGTAGTAATAGGTCACCAGCGGCGCGTCGGAGTCGAGGGCGTACAGGGCGCCGTCCGAGCTGTACGGGGCGGTGCGCGAGGTGATGAGGTCCGAGCTGACTTTGGCGGTGGCCGGTGTCAGGTCCACAAATAGCTCCGGAGCCAGGTTCTTGCGCCGCAGCCGCGAGTAGTTGCCGATCTCCACCCCCACCAGGTCCGGCGTTCCGCGGTCCGCGACGGCCTGGGCGATCATTTTGGTGATCAGGTCCGTGGAGCCGGACTTGGTGACCTGGATGTTGTAGCTGAACGGGGCGGCCTTGGCGGGATCCTTGGCCACCTCGGAGAAGAAGTTGATGTAGCCCTGGTCGTGGGTCCACAGGGACAGGTCCACGGCGCCGGAGGCGACCAAAGCGCCGGCTGTGCCGCTGCCGCAACCGGCCAGTGACGTGCCTGCCACGGCAGCGGTGCCGAGGCCAAGGCCAAGCTTGAGGAGGGACCGCCGTGAGGGGGCGGCGTGGTTGGGTAGGTTCATCGTGATCCTTTGTTAGCGCTAACAAAGCGCGGAGGGTTGATGATGGGCTGGAAGGCGGAACTATGCTGGCGCTCGCCCGCTTAGGGGTTGCCTGCGGGCGGTGCGGCGGACTCGCGGATCACGAGTTCCACCGGGAGGGTGAAGTGCCTGGGGCTTTCATCCCGGCCCTCGATGGCCTGGACGAGGCGGTCCACTCCCCTGCGCGCGGTTTCCTGGAAATCCGCGCGCACGGTAGTGAGTGGGGTGTGGAGATAGGCGGAATCGTCAGCGTCATCGAAACCGATGATGCTGACATCGCCGGGGACTGACAGGCCCGAGCGTTCCAAGGCGTGGATCGCCCCGACCGCCATCTGGTCATTGGCCACAAAAACGGCGGTAGGACGCCCGGCCTCCTGCCCGGCCTCCAGGAGCCGAAGCATTTGGGTATAACCCGACGCCGGCGTCCAGTCACCAAAGACGGGTTCGACGGCGGGCGCACCCTCCGCTTCAAGGGTTTCCCGCCAGCCGCGCACCCGCTGCCGGGCTGCAGCCCAGGCGGGATCGCCGGCGATGTGGTGGACAGTGCGGTGGCCCAGGGACAGGAGGTGCTTGACCGCCTGCCGCGCCCCGTCCACCTCGTCAGGTCCGACGACGATTTCCTCAGCGCTGTGCCTGTGGTCAGGGAAGTCGATACTCAGCAACGGAACACCTGCCGGGGCGTGGATGCCCAGGTCATAGGTGTCCACGGGCTCGGAGAGGATGAGCCCGTCGATCCCCTGGCTCACAAGCTGGGCCATCGCGTGCTGGATCTCGTAACCCTCATCGGGCTGGGTACGCACGAGGGCCAACGAGTAGCCCTGCTGCCGCACCGCTTTCTCCACGCCGTCCAGAATGGCGGACGGCCCGGAGAGCGACGTACTGGCGGCGATCATGCCAATGCGGCGGGTCTTCTTGCTGGCGAGTGCCCGGGCCGCGCCGTTCGGCTGGTAGCCGAGTTCGTCGATGGCCTGCTGGACGGCGTCGCGGACACCGCTGCTGACATGCTGCTCCCGGTTGACCACCCGGGAGACCGTCTTCAGGGAAACACCAGCCGCACGGGCGACGTCGGTCATGGAGACGCTCGCCGTGCGGCGGGTGCCGTTGGCAGTTTCCATGGTTACTCCTTCAGATTGACAGCGCTGTCAGTAACGACGATCACAAAGATATCAAGGCGCTGACAGCGCTGTCAATGGTTCCGGCGGCCCCGCGTTTACGAAACGTACAGCAATCCCGAATGCCTCCATTTAGTGTTGGTGCAGCACATCACGAAACCGATTACGTAAACCGTTTGCGTAAGACGGTCCAGCAACACCCGCAAGGAGAAACAGTGGTAACCATCAGGGACGTCGCCAAGCACGCCGGCGTATCTCCCGCCACCGTTTCGCGGGTGGTCAACGGGCTGGTGGGGTACTCCACCGAGACCCGCGAGCGCGTGGAGGACGCCGTCCGGAGCCTCAGCTACGAAACGGACTACCTTGCCCGCGGCCTGAAAACCCGGCAGACCTCCGTGATCGGGCTCCTGGCCCCTATGGTGTCGGATGCCCTCGCCTCGCAGGTCATGCTGGGGGTTGAGCAGGAAGCCCAGGAGCGCGGCTACGCCGTGATGCTCGGCCGCACGGGCGCCAAGTCGGCGTTCATCGCCGGCTATCTGCGGACGCTCCGCACTTACCGGGCGGCCGGCGTCATCCTCATCTCCGCCGTCATCACCCCCGAAACACGGCAGCTGCTGGGGCCGAACATCCCCATCATCTCCGTGGCCATCAGCGACAAGTCCGGCTCACCCAGCGTGGCCATCGACGACGAACAGGCAGCCTACGACGCAACCCGTCACCTGCTGAAGCTCGGCCACCGCCGCATCGGCCTGCTCGCCGGCGACCCCGCCTCCATCTACGTGGCCCAGCCACGCCAACGCGGTTACCTCCGCGCCATGGCCGAGGCCAAATGCACCCCCGTCACCGCCGCCGGCAGCTTCTTCTACGAAAGCGGCGCCCCCGGCCTGGACGAACTCCTCCGCCAGGAACCGGACCTCACTGCCATCTTTGCCATGAGCGACGAGATGGGGGCCGCCGTGGTCAACGAACTGCAGAAACGGGGCCGCCGGGTCCCGGAAGACGTCTCCGTGCTGGGGTTCGACAACACCTCCACCGCCCTGCACGTCCACCCGCCCCTGAGCACCATGGCCCAGCCGCTCGAGGAAATGGGACGGATGGCGGTCAGGAAACTCCTCCGCTCCCGCGACCTCGGACCGAAGAGCATGCCGCACCGGCTGATCGAACGCGGCTCCACCGCGCCGCCCACCAGCTAGCGCCCCCAACAGCTAACCCAACACCCCAACCCAGCCACACCGCACCCAACCCAAAGCCCCACGGCAACAGCCGGCACTGACGTGTGCCGCCGTCGTCGTACTCCCCTGCGCCCTAAGACCAAGCGCCCTAAACCAATTGCCGCAAAACAGACAGAACCCCTGAAGGAGCAACACATGAGGCAGCGCCGCCGGACCTGGCAGACTCTTCTCACCACCACCGCACTCGTGACGGCCGCCGCCGTCTCGCTCACGGCCTGCGGCGGATCCGCGCAGGAACCCAAGGCCGCCGCCAACGCCGCCGCGGCGTTCGAAGGCAAGGGCCCCATCAACTACGTCTCCTCACGCGACGCCTCCGGTGCCGCGCAGAAGAGCATCGACGAGTGGAACGCCGCGCACCCGGACGAGAAGGTCACCTTCATCGAGCTCCCGGATTCCGCGGACCAGCAGCGCCAGCAGCTCATCCAGAACGCGCAGATCAAGTCGGACACGTTCAGCGTGCTCAACCTGGACGTGGTCTGGAACTCCGAGTTCGCCGCCAACAAATGGGTCCTCCCGCTCCCCGCGGACGCCATCCCCACGGCGGACATGATCCCCGCCACCGTCAACGCCGCGAAGTACCGGGACACCCTCTACGGCGCCCCGTACTACACCGACGGCGCGCTGTTCTACTACCGCGCCGACCTGCTCAAGGTCGCCGGCGTGGCCGCCGCGCCCAAGACCTGGGACGAGATGAAGGCCGCCTGCGAAAAGGTGCTCGCACTCCCCGAAGCGGCGGGCATGTCCTGCTACGCCGGCCAGTTCGACAAGAACGAGGGACTCACCGTCAACTTCTCCGAAGCCGTGGCCTCAGCCGGCGGCAGCATCGTGGACGCCGAGGGCAAGCCCACCGTCAATACCGCTGAAGCCAGGCAGGGCCTCTCCCAGCTGGTGGACGGCTTCAAGGACGGCCTCTTCCCCAGCGACGCCATCACCTACCTCGAGGAACAGGGCCGCCGCGCGTTCCAGGACGGCAAAGTGGTGTTCCTGCGCAACTGGCCGTTCCTCTACTCGTCGCTGACCGCCACGGACGGCTCCAGCTCCGTGGCCGGCAAGTTCAACATCACCTCCATCCCTGGCACCAACGGCCCCGGCGTCTCCACCCTGGGCGGCCGCAACCTGGCCGTGTCCCCCTTCACGCAGAACAAGGCAACGGCACTGGAGTTCATCAAGTTCTTCACCGGCCAGGAACAGGCCCAGAAGCGCCTGGCCCTCAGCTCCCGCGCACCGGCCTACGCCGCGCTCTATGAAGACCCCGCCGTCGTGGCCAAGCGCCCGTTCTTCCCCACCCTGCTCGAATCCCTGACCGTCGCCCAGCCTCGCCCCAAGGTGGTCCAGTACGGCGCCACCACCAAGGCCATCCAGGAAGAGGCGTACGCCGCCCTCACCGGCGCCAAGGACACGGACACCGCCCTAAAGGACATGCAGGCCAAGCTCGAAGAGATCACGGCGAAATGACAACCACCACCGTTCCCGCACTCCGGAAGCTGAACACCCGCACGCCCGGCGAAGGCC
Source organism: Arthrobacter sp. NPDC093128 (assembly GCF_040683875.1). Classification (NCBI taxonomy): domain Bacteria; kingdom Bacillati; phylum Actinomycetota; class Actinomycetes; order Micrococcales; family Micrococcaceae; genus Arthrobacter; species Arthrobacter sp. NPDC093128. Next base: position 193,063 of record NZ_JBFBEY010000004.1, on the reverse strand, counting down.
GCATGGCCGCCATGCTGCTCTCCCCCACCCTCCTCGTCCTGGCCCTGGTGATCGTGTACCCGCTCATCTCGGCCGTCCACCAGTCGCTCTTCAGCGCCGAGTCCGGCCTGGACGCGGACGGCTTCGTCACCGAGGGCGAGGCCTTCGTGGGACTGGCCAACTACGCGGACCTGTTCGTGGGCGAATCCGGCCGGCGCTTCCTCAACGCCTTCTGCAACACCACGTTCTTCACCGTCACCACCGTGCTGCTGGAAACCGTCCTGGGCCTGTGCTTGGCGCTGGCCATGAACCGGGCGTTCCGCGGCCGGGCCTTCCTGCGCGCCAGCATCCTGGTCCCGTGGGCCGTCCCCACCGCTGTCTCCGGCCTGCTGTGGCGCTGGATCTTCCAGTCGGACGGCATCGCCAACAGCCTGCTGGGCAGCGAGATCCTCTGGACCGCCGAAGGCACCGCCTCCAAGCTGGCCGTGATCATCGCCGAAGTGTGGAAGACCGCCCCGTTCATTGGCCTGCTGGTCCTGGCCGGTATGCAGATCATCCCGGAGGAAGTGTACGAGGCCGCTAAGATCGACGGCGCCGGCTGGTGGCGCCAGCTGGGCTCCATTACGCTCCCCCTGGTCAAGCCCACGCTCCTGGTGGCTGTGCTCTTCCGCATGCTCGACGCCCTGCGGATGTTCGACCTCCCGTTCGTCCTCATCGGGCCCGGCAAAGAGTCCGTGGAAACCCTCTCCATGCTCGCCTGGGACGAGTCCAACCAGCTCCGCTACGGCTCCGCCTCCGCGTTCGCCGTCGTGCTGTTCCTGTACGTCGCCGTCGTCGCGATTGTGTTCGTGAAGGTGCTGGGCGCGGACGTGACCGGGGCAAAAAAGCTGGGCATAAAGAAGCGCAAGGCAAACCGTTCACAGAAGGCCGAGGCCACCCGATGACCATCACCGAACTCCGCAGCCTTGCCACCGAAGGTAAGGGCGGCAACCGCTCGACGTCGGATACTCCCGCCCCAGCGAAGAAGAAGCGCACGTGGCGCTCGTACTCCGTGTACGCCGGGCTGGTGCTGATCTTCGCCTATTGCCTGGCGCCGTTCTACTGGATGATCGTCTCCAGCCTCCGCCGCACCGCGGACATCTTCGACAACACCTTCCTGCCCGCGCCGTTCTCCCTCGAGAACTACGTGAAGGTGTTCGACGGCTCCACCATGTTCGGCCAGGCCCTGCTCAACAGCCTGATCGTGGCCGGCACCACCACGGTGTTCGCCCTGGTGCTGGGAGTCTTCGCCGCGTACGCCATCTCCCGGCTGGAGTTCCGGTTCAAGTCCGTGATCCTCGGCGTTATTATTGCGACGTCGATGTTCCCCGGCATCTCGGTGGTGGTCCCGCTGCTGAGGTTCTTCACGGACCTCGGCTGGATCAACACCTACCAGGCGATGATCATCCCCAACCTGTCCTTCGCCATCCCGCTCGCCGTCTGGAACCTGACCACGTTCATGAAACAGCTGCCGTTCGACCTCGAAGAAGCGGCGATGATCGACGGCTGCACCAAGTGGCAGGCGTTCCGGAAGGTGCTGCTTCCGCTGGCCGCACCCGGCGTGTTCACCACCGCCATCCTGACGTTCATCCACAGCTGGAACGAGTTCATCATCGCCCTCTCGATGATCAACGACCCCAAAATCCAGACCGCCACCGTGGCCATCTCCAAGTTCACCGGCGCCACCGAATTCCAGGCACCGTTCGGCGAGCAGATGGCCGCCGGCGTGATCGTCACCGTCCCGCTGGTGATCATGGTGCTGATCTTCCAGCGCCGGATCGTGGAAGGCCTCACCGCCGGGGCCGGCAAATGAGCACTATTTCTGTTTCACAAGAAGCGCACGACGCCGGCTGGTGGGAGTCCGCCGTCATCTACCAGGTGTACCCGCGCTCCTTCGCGGACGGGAACGGCGACGGCGTCGGGGACCTCGCCGGACTCATCGCCCGGCTCCCGTACATCGCCTCGCTGGGCGTGGACGGCATCTGGATGACGCCGTTCCAGCCCTCCCCGCAGGTGGACCAGGGCTACGACGTCAGCGACTACTGCGGCGTGGACCCGCTTTTCGGCACCATGGACGAGTTCGACCGGCTGCTGGAGCTCGCCCACTCCCTGGGCCTGCGCATCCTGCTCGACGTCGTCCCCAACCACTGCTCCTCCGCCCACCCGCTGTTCCAGCAGGCCCTCGCGGCGGGGCCGGGCTCGCCGGGGCGGGACATGTTCCACTTCGTTCAGGGGCGCAGTTCCAGCCCGGACTCCCCCAGCGACCTGCCGCCCAACAACTGGCAGAGCGTGTTCGGCGGGCAGGCCTGGAGCCGCGCCGCTCCCGACTCGGAGACGGACACCGACTGGTACCTGCACCTCTTCTCGGCCGGCCAGCCGGACTGGAACTGGCGGAACCCCGCGGTGGGCGATTACTTCGAAGGCGTGCTCCGCTTCTGGTTCGACAAGGGCGTGGACGGCCTCCGGATCGACGTCGCGCACGCCCTCTTCAAAGCGGACGGCCTGCCGGACGCGGCATCCGCCACCGCCGTTGTGGACGGGCTGCGGTCCAACCCGCTGGTCTCGGACCAGGAGGAAGTCCACGAGGTGTACCGCCGCTGGCGCACCGTCGCCGAGAAGTACCAGCCGCACCGCCTGCTGGTGGGCGAGGTCAACCTGGAACCCGCCCGCGCCGCCCGCTACACCCGCGCCGATGAGATGCACCAGGCGTTCGCGTTCGCCTTCGTGAAGCTCGGCTGGGATCCCGCGGCCTGGGCTGAAGTTGGCACTGAGCTGGAGGCCGCGCGGCAGCTCCACGGCGCCGCCCCGAGCTGGGCGCTGGAGAACCACGACATCGTCCGGTCCGTGACCCGCTTCGGCGGCAGCGGGGCGGGCAGTGGCGAGCTCGGTGTCCGCCGGGCCCGGGCCGCCCTGCTGGCACTGCTCGGACTCCCCGGCGCGGCCTACATTTACCAGGGCCAGGAACTCGGCCTGCCCGAGGTGGACGTTCCGGTGGAGGCCCGGGTGGACCCCATGTGGGCCCGCGGCGGCATCACCCGCGACGGCGCCCGCGTCCCGCTGCCCTGGACCGAGGATGCGGCGCTGAACCACGGGTTCTCGCTGGGTCCCGGTGGAGAGCCTGCGGCAAATCAGGCATCGGCGCCGTGGCTGCCCCAGCCCGAGGGCTGGGGCAGCCACGCGATCGAAACCCAGCAGCAGGATCCCGGTTCCACGCTCGCACTGGTGACTGCCGCCGTCGGACTCCGACGCAAGTTGTCGGAGCAGGGCGTGTTCACCGCGGACGACGGCGGCAGCTGGCGTGTGGAGGACGGGAACCTGCTGATCTGCGAGCGCAGCCCGAAGTTCCTGGTGGCCGTCGCGATGGGATCCGGGCCGGTGCGGTTGCCGGCCGGGACCGTGCTTGCCAGCGCGGTCCCGCTGGAAACCGACGGCTGGCTGCAGCCGGACAACGCCGCGTGGGTGCTGCGGGACTGAGTTGCTGCAGGCCTAGGGTGCTGCGTGGGTTCAGCCTTGCGTGGCGGCCCAGTCGGCGACCCGCTGTGTGCTTTCCTCTTCGGAGAGGTCCTCGACGCGGGTCATGATGGACCAGCGCACACCGTACGGGTCCCGGATGCTGGCGAAGCGGTCTCCGGAGACAAAGGTGGACAGCGGCTCCCGAATGGTGGCACCTGCCCGCTCGGCGCGCGCCACGAGGGCGTCCGCGTCGGCGCAGTAGAAACCTATGGAATAGCAGTCGTCGTCGCCGTTCGGTGCCGGGACCAGGTGGTAGTCGGGGTTGGGCTCCCCAATTTGGAGCCGCCCCTGACCGAAGTCCAGGTCGGCGTGGACCACGATTCCGCCGATCTCGGTGGCACTGACGGTGCGCGCGCCGAAAACGTCCTGGTAGAAGGTGATCGCTTCCTTGGCAGAGGTGATCGCCAGGAACGGCGTGAGGCTCGTGACGCCGTGCGGGATGCCGGATGTTGTGTGCTTGCCGTCGGCGGCTGCGGTCAGTTCGGTGCTTGTAGTATCAGTCATAAATCTCACGGTACGCAGCGGTCCGCCCGGCGGCTTGGAGAATTGCGACAGCCTGGAAAAGGAGTGCCCTCCGATGGTGGATTCGTTCAAGGGAATCCTCTACCCGGCCCGGCTTCCCACGTTCCACCGCGTGCCCGCACCGGAGTCCGTCACGGACCTGGTGCAGTGGTTTTGGATCCCCGAATGGGACATCGAGCCGGGGCACACGTCACGCCAGCACCTCATCGCGTTCCCGGCGTCCAACCTGGTGGTCCAGCAGGAACTCGTCGAGTTCGCCGGCCCAACAACCCGCCGGTCACACCGCGACCTCACGGGCCGGGGCTGGGCGGTCGGGGCCCTCCTGCGTCCCGCGCTGGTGCCGCGTTTCACGGATGATCCGGGGAGCCTGCGGGATGCCCAGCTGCCGCTGCCGCTCGCGGATCTGCAGGCCTCCGTATCGGCGGCGATGAGCGGAACCGATCCGCTGGCACGCCGGCAACGCGCGGTGGAGGCCTTCACTGGCTGGCTGATGACGGAGGGCCCGGAGGTGTCCGAGGAGGGCCTTCTTGCCAACGCGATGATGGACCTCGTCGGAACATGCACCGACGTGACCCGCCTTGAAGACGTTGCGGCGCGTCTGTTTGTTTCGCCGCGAACCCTTCAACGGGTGGCGAAGAAGTACATCGGCCTGAGCCCGTCCGCGCTCATCCGAAGGCGCCGCCTGCAGGAGGCCGCTGACCGGTCCCGGACCGACCCGGCAGCTGACCTCGCGGCGATAGCTGCCGAGCTCGGCTACACGGATCATGCCCATCTGACGAACGACTTCCAAAAGACCCTGGGGTTCACGCCGAGCACATACCGGCGATCAGTCGGCCAGGACCCGGCCGGGAATCAGAACGATGATTAGGTCACCGGTGCACAGGTCATGAGTGTTCCTGCAGACGTCCTGGTATCCCGTCCCCAGTTGGGGAGGCCGGCAAGGCACCTGCCGTTGCGCTTATTCCGGCCAGCCGGAGCCCAGGATGACTTCCACGAAGTCGCCGCGCTGGAATCCGGGGACGTAATGGGCGAGCACGTCTGCCTTGACGTTGCCGAACGTGGTTTCCGGCCGGTCCTTGATGCCCTCGGTGAATGCTTCAAGGATGCGGTCCTTGAAGTTCGGCCTGGGGTGTGCCGCGACCACGGCGGCACGCTGTTCGTCGGAGATGGCATCGTAACCGATGCCCAGGACATCCAGTTCCACCCCGCGGGTCACCAGGGCAATCTCGGGGGCCATGTGCAGCGGAATCTCCGGGGTGGTGTGCAGCGCGATACCCGTCCAGACCCTGTCGGCCGCCTCGCCGGTGATTCCGTGGGAGTGCAGGAACCGACGGGCCTCGTCTGCGCCGTCGATCTCGAATCGCTGATCGGTGCGGCGGTACTTTTCGGTCAGGCCGAGGTCATGGAACATTGCCCCTACGTAGAGGAGCTCCGGGTCGAAATCCAGGCCCTGCTCCCGGCCGCGCAGCGACCCGAACACGAAGACCCGGCGGGAGTGGTCGAACAGCAGCGGCAATGCAACCTCGCGTACCAGTTCGGTCGCTTCCCGCGCCAAAGCGCTGTCGGGAATATCCACGCCAGCGATCGATTCAGTCATCTTGTTTTCCTTTTCTCATCGGTTGGTAGTCTCTTCCAGCATCGCCCGGAAGGGTAGAGTGGTGCCATGTCCGTACAGCCACGAAAACCACAAATTCAGACATGACTCAGCGGGTGGGCTTTGTCGTGTTCGACGGTGTGACGATGCTGGACGTCAGCGGTCCCGGCGAGGTGCTGCACCAGGCAATCCGGGCCGGCCTCCCGTACACGTCGGTCTTGGTCTCCCCGCGCGGTGGCAGTGTCACGGCCTCCTCCGGGCTGGTGATGGCGGGCACCACTGCGGTGGCCGACGCCGGGCCCCTTGACACGGTTGTCGTCGTCGGCGCCGACCGGCTCACCGAACCGGACCTCGACGGCGAGCTGCTGGCCGCCGTCAGCACGCTCGCTGAGCGGGCGGGGCGGGTTGCTTCAGTGTGCACAGGTGCATTCGTGCTTGCCGAACTCGGCCTGCTCGACGGCCGCCGGGCAACCACCCATTGGCGGCATACCGAAACTTTGGCCCGCCGCTACCCCCGAGTGCACGTGCAGCCGGACGTCATCCATGTCCGGGACGGCCGGTACACCACCTCTGCGGGCATCACCGCAGGAATCGATCTGGCGCTGTCGCTAGTGGAGGACGACCATGGGGCGCAGTCCGCCAGGGAGATAGCCCGCGAGCTGGTCGTGTTCATGCATCGCCCGGGCGGGCAGTCCCAGTTCTCCACGGCACTTGCGATCCCGCAGGCCCGCAGCAGCCTGCTGCGGTCGCTGACCGCAGCAGTGCACGCCGATCCGACGGCCGAGCACACGCTGCCGACCATGTCCGCGGCCGCAGCGGTCAGTGCCCGGCACCTGACCCGCCTGTTCCAGGCGGAGCTGGGCACCACGCCGGCCCGCTGGGTTGAACGCGTCCGCCTCGACCGGGCGCAGCAACTGGTGCTCGATGGCCACAGCATCACCGCAGCAGCCGAGCACAGCGGGTTCGGCAGCGACGAAACCCTCCGCCGCGCTTTCGGCCGGCACTTGGGCATCACGCCGACCGAATACCGGAAGCGCTTCGCCACCACCACGCCGTCCCTCAGCCAATGACGTCACCGCCGGATGTACGGGCGGCAGGGGCGATCCTATCGCTGTCGTCGACATGGATCTGGGGTCCCCGCTGTCCAGGGGCGATATCCGACCTCAGCTCAAGCCGACCGTCATAGTCGCCGCCATTCTGGCAGCGGAAACGAATCGGCGGTGTCTCCGGCAGCTCCTGCAGACGTCCGCGAAGTTGCTTGACAGCCAGTTCATAGTCCTCCACAGCGGCCCTGTCGGCGCCGTGAACCACCAGCGGTGGTACCACTGAGATGCCGGTGTACCAGAGCGTGCCGTGCTGGAGCGGGAACAGCAGCTCGTTGATCTCGCCGTTGATCCCCCGCGGGCCGATGCTCGATTCGCGTGCACCCACGGACGTGACGACCATTGCGGTCTTTCCGGAAAGATTCCCTTGCCCGTAGCGCAGCGTCTGCCCGGTGCCCGGATCATTGACGCCAAAGGCGAATCCCTTGACGAAGATGCGGTCAAACCAGCCCTTGAGTATCGCCGGCATTCCGTACCACCAGAGCGGAAACTGGAAAACCAGCGTATCTGCCCACGCGATCTTCCTTTGCTCCTCCACGATGTCCGCGCTGAGCCGGCCCGAAGCATAAGCCAACGCCGAAGCGTCTCCGACAATCAGCCGCTCACGGGCATCGTGTGCAAAGTCCTCACCGCTGACAATAGGATTCCACCCCATGGCGTACAGGTCGGACACCATGACCTGATGTCCGGCATCCTCCAGCCATCGCACGCCTGCATCACGCAGCGCGCCGCTAAGGGACCGTTGCTCAGGATGGGCAAACACCCACAACACCCGCATCTGCACTCGTCCTTTCGTCTCGACCGACCCACCTGTTCCAGCCAATCCCACACGGCCCTTTCGTGCAAGTACGGTCTTATATGACCCATACGTACGCCTTGTATAGTGGAGTCAGGCTGAGCGGAGGAAGCACATGCGCAAACCGGTATCCAACGCCGTCAACAGCTGCACCCTTGAAGTGGCCACGGCAGTGCTGGGCGGCACCTGGAAACTCACGATCCTTAAACACCTGCTCGCATCAACACGGCGGTACGGCGAGCTGAACCGGCTCATGCCCGGCATCACCCCGCGCATGCTCACACGCCAGCTCAGGGAGCTGGAGACGGACGGCGTCATCATCCGCACCGTCTATCCGCAGGTACCTCCCAAAGTGGAGTACTCCCCCAGCGAACTCGGGAGTACCCTGGCCCCGCTCGTAGCGGACCTCGAGCGGTGGGGCACCATGTACAGCAACCGCCTCCCGGACAACATCGACAACGGCCCACAATAATCGGCCCAGGAGCCGCTGCACGTCGTCGCGTTAGCATGGTCCCAACACGTCCCTACCAGGAGGCTACATGCCGTACACCGTTGACTTCGAGAACGTTTCTACTGTCGGCTTGGAATCGTCTCCGGTCGCCGAGACCCTCGCCGGGTTGCGCGCCAACGAGGCCCGCTATTACCGGAACAAGTACCACCACGTCTTCTCAGTGAGCCCTGCAAGCGAGGTTCCAGAGGTGGTGGACCGGGTGAGCCGGATCCTCCGGGACGAGCGTGACATCGTCATCGGATCCCGCCCGCTGGAAGCCACCGCCTTCGAAGTCGACGGTTTGCGGATGGCCTACGTTTTCTACGAGTCGGGGCTGTCTGTCAACGTCATGTACAGCGTCGAGGACGGCGGGAAGCGAGCGGTCGGGTTCAAACTCGCCGACGGCATGGAAATTCCGGAGGAACTGGCGCCGCGCTTCAAGTTCGCCCGCCAAAAATCGAAGCTGGCGGGCGTTATTCGCGGCTCCTACTTCGTGATCAAGGGCGAGTACTGACCAGGCACCGGTCGCGTTATCCACGGGTGGAACGGTGGGCAGACCCCACGAAGTCCAGGGCTTCACGGGCCAGGGCCAGCCATGACCCCTCATCATCCGCCGTGACGGTGAGCCACTCCTTCATCGCACGGCCCTTGCCGGCGTCGAACGGTGCCCCGGCTCCGGACCCGATCAGCGCGGTGACGCGATCGTGCGGCAGCTTCACTACGAGCCGGCCTCCGGCGATCATCGCAAAAATCGAGCCGTTGACCTTCAATGCGGACGATCCGAACCCTCGGCGTCCCGGTTCACCCGGAACCGCGACCCCTGGCCTGGCTCTGAACTCGTCCGCCAGCGCGGTGAACCGCTCCTCGGGAAGCATGCAATCATCGTCCCTCCCCGGACATCGGGGAACAACCCCTCTGACCGGTCCGGCCGTGCTTGGGCAAAGTTGACGGGCATTAGCCGGACGCCGTGCGAGGATACCGGAATGGAAACGACCTCCGAAGTTCTGCGTTATGCCGCCTTTACCACCACTCCCGAGGGGGGAAATCCGGCGGGAGTAGTCCTGGACGCCACCCGGCTCGACGACGCCCGGATGCAGGCCATCGCCGCCGACATCGGATATGCGGAAACGGTCTTCGTCACCGAAGCGAGGGTTGACGGCGACTTCCGCCGAAACCGTGTCCGGTACTTCTCCCCGATTGCCGAGGTGCCGTTTTGCGGCCATGCCACGATTGCTTTGGCCGTCGCGCTGTCAGGGCGTGATGGTACGGGGACCTTTGTCTTCGACACGGCCGTGGGACCTGTGGCGATCGAGACTGCAGGCCAGGGTGCAGCGGTGACGGCGTGCTTCACCAGCGTTGAGCCGCGGGTTGCCGAGTTCCCCGACGGTGTTCTGGCCACCCTGCTCGGGTTGCTCGGCGCGGACCGGCGTGATCTGCACCCTGAGTACCCTCCGATGATCGCTTTTGCCGGAAACTGGCATCCCATTCTCGTCTTCGCGGAACGAAGCACCTTTGACTCATTCGTTTTCGACCCGGACTCCATGCGCACGTTGATGGACGCCCAGAACTGGGCGGGCACCGTCACGACGCTCTACGAGATTGGACCGGGCGTGTACGACTCGCGCAATCTCTTCCCGGTTGGCACCATCACTGAAGATCCGGCGACCGGTTCGGCGGCCGCTGCCTTCGGCGGATACCTCCGCTTGCTTTCACTCGTGAAGCCGCCAAGCCGCGTAGTTGTCCACCAAGGCAGCCATGTGGGCCGCCCGAGCGTCCTCACAGTCGATACTCCTCCATCCGGCGGGATTGCGGTGAGCGGTGAAGCAGTGGAGATCCCATGACGGAACTTGAGGACCACGGGCTGCCGCTGACCGCCCTGGCCGTGGCAGCAGGCCGTGCCGTCGAGACATCCCGGCCCGACCAGCTCATCGCGGATCCGTTCGCTGCCGCCATTGTGGAGGCCGCCCACTCCCACGTGGACCTGCCCACGGCATGGCCCGCCAGCCCCGAAGACGCCCCTCCATTTCAGCAGCCGCTCCTGCTCGCGTCGATCTACCTCGGGATGCGGACCCGGTTCATCGACGACTTCCTGACGTCGGACCCGCAGACCGCCCAGACCGTGATCCTCGGCGCGGGGCTGGACACCCGCGCCTACCGGCTCACCTGGCAGGCCGGCGCCAGGGTCATCGAGATCGACCACGCCAACGTCCTGGAGTTCAAGGCGTCCGTATTGACGGGCCTGTCCGCCGAGCCGGCCTGCGAGCTGATCACTGTGGCTACGGACCTGTCCCGGCCGTGGCGCGAGCCGCTCCTGGCGGCCGGCTTTGATCCGAAGCAGCCCACCACGTGGGTCCTCGAAGGCCTGCTGCCGTACCTCGATGCCGCCGCCCAGCTGGCGGTGCTGGTGGAGGTGGCGGCATTGTCGGCGTCGGGATCCCGGGTGGTGATTGAGCGGGCGGTGGCCCTGCCCAAGACTGACGACCTGGAGGCAAAGCTGCGGGATTTCAGCCTCCAGACGGGGCTTTCCATGAGCGAACTGCTGGCGCGGGCCGTTCCGCCCGACCCGGTGGCCCTGCTCGAACCGGCCGGCTGGCGCTGCAGTGAACACACCGTCCCCCAGCTGTGTTCGATGTATGGCCGCAACCTGTCGCTGACTGAATCCACCGAGGCTGACTCCGCGGAAACCGTTGCGCCCGGACCGGAGGAGACGGGCGATTCCGGCACGTCCGGCGGGTCGCGCGGCGGCTTCGTCACCGCCTGGAGGCCGTGAGCCAGTAGCGTCAGGACGCGTCCGTGAGGGTGGGTCTGACAGACCCTGCCTCGGGCCAAATAAATCAGGTAATTTGAGTAAAGGACACCGGCAACCGGCGCCGCGCTCCTTCCCCACTCCCTGAAAAGGACTCCTCACCCGTGTCTCCCGCGACCTCCGTTTCCGCACGCGACCGCATGCCCTTCGGCGCGCTGCTGGTGCTGTCGATGATCGGCTTCACCGCCATCACCACCGAACTGCTGCCCTCCGGCCTGCTCCCCCAGATCAGCGCCGGGCTCAGCGTGTCCGAGCCCGTGGCCGGCTACCTCACCGCCGGGTACGCCGCCGTCATCGTGGCCACGGTGATCCCGGCCGCCATGCTGCTGTCCCGCATCCCCCGGCACATCCTCCTGGTGGCGCTGGTCCTGACCTTCGCCATCAGCAACGCCCTGGTGGGGCTGGTGTCCGACTTCGGCGCCGCCCTCGCCGCCAGGCTGGTGGGCGGCATCGCCCACGGTCTGCTCTGGACCGCCATGGCCCCCTTCGTGGCGCGCATTGTTCCGGCCCACAAGGTGGGAAAGGCGATGGCCATCGTGTTCAGCGGCAACAGCCTTGGCCTGGCCATCGGCGCCCCGCTGGGAACCGCCCTGGGCGCGGCGGTCGGCTGGCGGGCATCCTTCCTCCTGCTCGCGGGCGCCGGCGTCGTGCTCGCGGCGCTGGCCATGTGGCTGCTGCCCGCCGTGCGGAGGATCCCGGACGCCCCGCGGCCGTCGCTGCGCAAGGCGATCGGCCAGCCCGGAGTGAAGCCGGTGGCCATCGCCTGGCCGCTGATGCTGATGGCGCACTTCGCGCTGTTCACCTTCATCGCCCCGTTCCTCCGTGAGGCCGGCCTGCCCGACTACAGCATCACCCTTTCGCTCACCGTCCTGGGATTCGCCGGGCTGGTGGGCATCTGGATCGCCGGCATCACCGTGGACATGCGGCCGCGCCGTTCACTGCTGATCACGACGGCGGTAATCGCCGCCGCGTTCCTCCTCCTGCCGCTGGGCGGCACAACCGTCCCGGGCGCCCTGGTGCTGATGGCGGTCTGGGGAGCGGCCTTCGGCGCGATCGGCATCTACAACCAGTCGGCCATCCTCCGCGCCGGCAAGGAATACCGGGAAGCCGCCAACGGCCTCACCGTGCTGACCATCCAGCTGGGGATCACCATCGGCGCACTATACGGCGCGGTCGCCCTCACTACAGCAGGCCCGCTGCTGGTGCCGGTCGCCGCTGCGGTACCCGTCGTCGTCGCCCTCGTGATTATGGTGACCGGGCGCAGGCACGCCTATCCGCCGGGGCCGAAAGAGGCGGGCTATGTGGCAGCGGAACAGAAACCAGCTCAGGCGCACACGCCGGACGCGCCCGCCGCGAACGTGGCTGCCGCAGCTGCGGCGGACGTGTCCGCCCGCGCTTAGGGCATAGGGGTGCGGCACCGCCACGGGACGGTGCCGCACGCTGTGCCTCCCGCCGTCGGCTAGGAGTGGCGGCGGGAAACTCTAGTGGCCCGATTTGCGGACGTCCGTCCGGCGAGCCCTAGGTAGGGACTGCACCAAGCTGCTGCATGAGGGTCAAGTTGTCCGTGGTTCCCCAATGCTCGGCCACCTTGCCGTCCTCGACGCGGATAATGTCGGTTGTGCCGAATTCGACGCTCTTGCCCGTTGCGGGCATGCCGGCCATTTCCCCGCGATGAGTGCCCGTGAGAATTACGTGGCAGGCCTCCAGGTTTCCGTCGGCCAATGATGCTTCGATCGTCTTGACCTTAATATCCGGGAACGCCGTCCGGATCGCATTCACGAAGTAGCGAACACCATCCTTGCCGGGCGGCTGCCCTGGTAGAGCCTCCTCATGATCGACGTAGTCATCCGTCGACAACTCGTCAATGAGGGACAGATTTCCGCCCTCGATTATTTCCTTATAAAACCGCTCGATCAGTCCAGCCCCGTCAGCCATTTCCAACTCCTCCAGTGCATGAGACCTATCAGATTTCCCCCGTTTCCACGGCCGCCGCGCGTTGTGCAGGGCGGCCGGTTACATCCCCATACCGCCCGTCGCCGCGGGTATGAGGGCCACACCGAGTGCGATCACGGCGAGCGCCACCGCAACGGAGCGGTTGGCCAGCCGTCTCCACGGCAGCATCTTCTCCCCCGCAATGAAGGCCCCAATCAGCGCCATCCAGCCGAGGCTCATCACCCCAAGCGCAAACAGGGCCACCATCAGCGCCCAACAGCAGGCGACGCACCAGGCACCGTGCTCCACGCCCATCACCAGCGCGCCCCGGTACCCGGGCCGCATGCGGTGCAGGATGAAATCCATGGGGTTTCGGCATTTCATCAGGCTGATGTTCTTGGCGGGCGTCAGCTGATAAACCGCAGCCAGCATGATCACTCCCACCGCCAGGTAGCGGCCGCCCTGGTCCGAGCCGAAGAGCCCGGGAAGCAGTGACGCCACCGCGTTGTACAGCCCGTAGGCCAGCACCCCGAACACCGTCCAGGAAATCAGGTAGCCGGCAACGAACACGGCGGTGGATCCGCCGGGCGCATACCGCCCCGTCGTGCGCCGGTGGTGCTGGATCCTGTCATAGGCCACCACCATGGGTGCCACGGAGGGGAACATCATGGCCGCCAGCATCACCACCCACGTGGTGACGAAGAATCCCAGCGGTCCCGGATCTGTCCAGCGGCCCATGTCCATCCCGCTCAGCTGGGTGGACGTGAAGATCCAACTCATCGCTGCCAAGAGGAGCAGGACAGCGATCAGGCTGGCTTCCCGAGGGTCAATGCGGGGGGCGGTGTGCGCTCTCGCCTGTCCCTGCGCAGCGAGCCCGGAGACGGCAGCACCCGAAATGGCGGCGCGCGCAAAGACGCGCCCGCGGCCTCTCTTGAAAAGCCTCCTGTGATACATCGGCCGGCCGCGCTTAGCCGCGGCCCTTCGGGGCATCCTCTGCCATCTCACTGGCGAAGGTGAAGTCCGCGGTCTCGCCGTAGACGCCGTCGAATTCCAGGCCAAACAGGTCCGAGTGGCCCGGTCCCTTTCCAATCCGGAATTCCGGGGCGAAGCCGAACATCGCGTTCTTCTCGGTGGTGAAACCGCCGCCCGGCCCCGGTAGCGGCTCGAATGTGAGGTCAGCGTGCCCGGCGACCGAACCCGACGGGCTGTCGCCATCGGAGAATGTGACGCTCGCACGCTCGACTCCTAGCCATTCTCCGTACAACGCCGCAAAATCCGCGAACGGGCCGCCAGCCTCACCATGAAGGATGCTTTCCAAGGCGGTGGCCTGCGCAGCCGATGCGCCGTCGTCGACAACCACTCCCACTTTCCAGCCACCTGCGGTGAGGTTCGACGGGAACCAGTTGCAGAAGGCGAAGGCGATGCCGGACAGATCGGTATCATCGAGTTTTCCACTCGCGATGTTGAACACAGCCACGCCGCGGCACTCGTTGTTCGGTCCCGTGGGCGTCCCATCCACCGGGCACGGACAAATTAACTGGCAATTGCAGTTGGCGACATACTTTCCGGAAATTTCCCAAGACATTAGGACTCCTTGCTGGCGCCCTCGCCTAGCAGAAGCGGCCCAGACTCCAGCGCCGAAAATACTCAGGAACGGGGCGGATGGCCCCGTTAAGGCAGACACTATTCCCGCGGAATCTGGGTGTCAATATGCCGTGAATACAAGGAAATGGGGCGCCATAGTTGTGCCCTGTTTCCCGCTCCGGCTGGCTCATTTCCGCTCCCGCCACAGCAGCGTCACGCCGAACGCGACGCCGCCCAGCACCAGCATGGCGATCACCATCAGGCCCCAGTTGGCCTGGTTCACGCCGCTCCCGTAGAAGATGCCGATCATCACCGTGGCCGTGATGGCGCCAAGGTAGCGGCAGGTCTGGAAGATGCCCGCGGCCACCCCGCGTTCGTGCGGCTGGGTGGAGACGTACATGCCCTGGCTGGAGGCGATGCTCACCACGCTCCACGGAATGCCCATCAGCGCGGTGAGCACCAGGACCAGCGGGATGGCGAACGAGGCAGTCAGCAGCCACATGGTTCCCGCGGCGGCCACCAGGAACAGCACCCCGGCAATCAGCACCCGCCGCACACCGAAGCGTTCGATCGCGCGGACCGCGAACGGCGTCGCGACCACGGACATCGCTGCAAGCGGCAGCATCAGGAGACCCACGACGCCGGGATCGTAGCCGGCCGCTTCCTGCAGCAGCTGCGGCAGGCCGAAGAACGCGAAGTAATAGATGCCGTTGAACACGGCGAAGCCGAGGTAGACCAGCAGTAGCGGCCGGTTCCTGCCTAGCAGCCGCAGGTCCAGGAACGGCGGGCTGAACTTCAGCTCGCGCCAGACGAACAGGGCCGCCAGCACCGTCCCGCCGGCGAGCAGCCACCAGCGCACGTCCGGCAGCACGTTCAGCAGGGCCATCATGGTGAGCATCAGCGATCCGACGAAACCCAGGATGCCGGGGATGTCCGAGTCGCGCAGCAGCTCCGCGGCACTCCCTCGCTCGCGTTCCTCGTCCGCCGGGGCAAACTTCCAGACGACCAGCAGTGCCGCGAGGGACAGCGGCACATTGATCAGGAACAGCGCCTGCCAGCCCACAAGGCTCACCAGCAGCCCGCCCACCACGGGGCCGACCGCCGCCGCGGACGTGTTGGCCATCTGGATCCGGCCGAGCGGCCGGGTGGACTTCACATTGGCTGTCCGGGCCAGCGCGCCGACGATCACGACGGCGCTCGGGTACGCGGTGGCCGTGCCGAGCGCCATGAATGCCCTGGCGACGCACAGCAGGGCGAAGTTTTGGGCGAACGGTGCCACCGCGCAGGTTGCAGCCACCAGCACCATCCCGAAGGTGAACAGGCGCCGCGGGCCGAAGCGGTCCGCCAGCCGGCCCATCAGCGGCTGGCCCGCTGCTGAGGTGAGGTAGAAGGCGGTGATCACCCAGGTGACCGTGGCAACGTCGAGCCCGAAATCCGCGCGCAGCACCACGAGGGCGACGGCGATCATGGACGAATTCAGCGGGTTCAGCGAAGTGCCCAGGCTGAGGCCGGCCACGGCGAGGGCTGTCCGGGGTTTGTTGCTCACGGAAACAGTCTGTCCCACATCTGCGCGGGAGGCCGAACTTGGTTACGGCCGTGCGTGAGTTGCACCGGCCGAGCCACCACCGGCGGTGGTGGCGACCGGATTCTCAGCGGTCAGCCCGCGGCCTGCCCCTCGCGGGCCGTCTCCTCCAGGAGCCTGGCTGTCGGCGACGCCGACATCAGCTGCCCTATCACCTCCGGTTTGTCCCACACGTCCCTGCGGAGCCGCTCCAGAAAGGCGGTCGCTGCGTCCTTGGTGTCGAAGTCAAGGAGCACGGCCACGCTGTTCTGGTCGTCTGTATCCCGGAACAGGCGGACAGACCGGGCGCCCGAGGCGGCGCGGCCTGCAGGATCGCTGTCGAATACTTTCTTGAAAGCCTCGTAGTCCCGGACCGGATAGCTGATCTGCAAGGTGAACACCGTGGTTCCTTTCCCTCGGGCTGTGTCAGGTCAAAGATAGGCCTTCCAGCGTCATCCCGGTAGGGCCCAACGCTGGCCGCGATCCGGTGCTGCGTCGGGAAGCCCGCCCCCACAGGGTGAGGGCCGAAAGTTTGCCGTGAACGCTCCCAGCATTCCATGAGAACAAGAGACTTTCCTGATTTTGAACTGCTCTATTATCAACCAATAATCATGTGCTAGAACTGGGAGCGCACACAGCTCAGTGAGCTGATTCAATTCATACCGTCAGGGAGGACGACATGAAAAAGCACCATAGGGAAATTCACCCCCAGGCGAAGCGGCACCGTCGACCAGCGGTGGTGGCGGCGTCGCTCCTCACGGTGCTGGCGCTGCCCGCCGGGATGGCGCCGGCCACTGCGGAGAACCCGGCTGCACCGGGCGACGGCACCATCATCAACGGCGGGTTCGCCAATGGGCTGACCGGCTGGAAAGTCTCAGGGAAGACGGCCTCCACAACCACAGAGGCGGCCGCCGGAAATGCCCACCTCAGCCAGCGCCTCGACGCCGACGGCACCGCAACCGCACGCCAGAAAACCGGCCGCCTGGCCGAAGGCTGGTGGACGGTTTCCGCCCGCGTAAAGGCCGAAGGAACCCTCGGTGCCTCACGGATCGGCCTCAAGAACTGCGGCGTCGACGGCGAAACCGTCCTGCCGTCCGCCGCGCAGGACGGCGCCTGGCTACAGATCTCGGCCGACGCCTACGTCACGAAGGGCGCCTGCGAGATCGTGATCGAAACCCGCGGCACGGCTGGTGACTGGGCCGTCGTCGACGACGTCACGCTCACACCGGGATCGGTCCAGCGGGCCGTCCGCGGCGCCGACCTTTCCAACCTGGCCAAGAACGAGGACAAGGGCGCTGTCTACTTCGACGCCCGGGGCAAGCCGGTGGATGCCGTCGAGGCCTTCGCCGACGCCGGCGCCAACATGGTGCGGCTCAAGGTGTGGGTCAACCCGGCTGATGGCTACAACACCACCAACGAAGTGGTGGCCACGGCCAAGCGCGCCAAGGCCGCCGGCATGAAGGTCCTTGTTGACTTCCACTACAGCGACCGCTGGACCGACCCCGGCGCCCAGGGAACACCGGCAGCCTGGGCCGAACTGAGCCCACAGGAAACGGCGGATGCCGTGTATGCCCATACCTTCGAGGTGCTGACCGCGCTGAAGGACGCCGGCGCGACGGCGGACTCCGTCCAGGTGGGCAACGAGATCAACCCGGGCATGCTGTGGCCCCTTGGCCAGACCTGGGATGTGAACCCCGCGGATGACGTCACGGGAGCGCAGTGGGATAACCTCGCACTGTTCCTCTCCGCCGGCTCGCGTGCTGCGAAGGACGTCAGCGCCGGGACGGATGTCATCCTGCACCTGACCAACATCAACAACGGCATCGGCGGCCTCACCTGGTGGTTCGACGAGGTGACAAAGCGGGGCGTCCGGTTCGACACCATCGGCCTGTCCTACTACGGCTACTGGCACGGTTCCATGGCCGATCTGCAGAATGCCATCACCACACTGTCCGCCCGCTACGACCGCGACGTAATCGTCGTCGAAAACTCCTACCCGTTCACCCTCGACGACGACACGGTTGACCCCTGGGAAAACGTGATTAGAAGCCAGAGCCAGCTGGTTTCCGGCTACCCGGCAACCCCGGACGGACAGGCCGCCAACTTCCGGGCCGTGCAGGACGTCGTGGCCTCCGCACCCGGCGGCCGTGGCATCGGGGTGGTCTCCTGGGAGCCAGCCTGGACGGCGGTTCCGGGCAATGGCTGGGATCCCGCCGATCCCACCACGGGCAACGCATGGGAGAACCAGGCCATGTTCGACTTCGACGGCCGGGCGCTTCCTGCTCTGCAGGAATTCGCACCCGACCCGGACGTCAGGCGGTAGTCCGGTATTTCGCCGGGGCCGCATCTGCCTGGGCAACAGGCAGGTGCGGCTCTACTTCGCAGCCTTTGCCACGGTAAAAAGGAACGTCGAGTCCTCCTCCGCTTCCAGGCTGTGCAGTCCCTCCGGAACAATCAGCAGGTCACCGGGCTTGCCGTCCCAGGAGTCGCCGCCGGCCCGAAGCCGGAGACTCCCTTGCAGGACAAAGACTGTGGCGTCACCCGGATTCTGGTGCTCGCTCAACTTCGTGCCGGCCTTGAGCGCCATGACCGTCTGGCGAAGCACCTTCTCATGCCCGCCATAGACGGTGTCGGCAGCCCGCCCGTTGCTCGCTGCAAGGGCCGCGGCCAGCTGTTGCCGGGCCAGGGCGTCGATCGAAATTTTCTGCATGAGGCCACGGTACTCAAAAGCCCAGCCAGCACAAGCTCTGGACAGCACGATCCGCCGTCAGTAAATTCGAAGAATAGATCCCACCTCCCGCGGGACCTTCGGGAAAAGAGCCGGTCATGGCCACTTATGATTACGCTTCCGGAACTGCGGCGCCTACCTCCTACGCCCAAGTTGTGCCGAAGCGCAAGGGACGCATGGTGGTCAACTGGATCACCACCACAGACCACAAGACCATCGGGTACTTGTACCTGATCGCGTCCTTCGTATTCTTCTGCTTCGGCGGCGTGATGGCCCTGCTGATCCGCGCCGAACTGTTTGAACCGGGCATGCAGATCCTGCAGACCAAGGAGCAGTACAACCAGCTGTTCACCATGCACGGCACGGTGATGCTCCTCATGTTCGCCACGCCGCTGTTCGCGGGCTTCACCAACGTCATCATGCCGCTGCAGATCGGCGCCCCGGATGTCGCCTTCCCGCGACTGAACGCGCTGGCCTTCTGGTTCTTCCTGTTCGGCTCCACCATCGCCGTCTCCGGCTTCATCACCCCTCAAGGCGCAGCTTCCTTCGGCTGGTTTGCCTACGCCCCGCTGAATAACACCACATTCACGCCCGGCGTGGGCGGTGACCTGTGGGTCTTCGGCCTCGCGCTCTCCGGCTTCGGCACCATCCTCGGCGCCGTCAACTTCATCACGACGATCGTCTGCATGCGTGCCCCGGGCATGACCATGTGGCGCATGCCCATCTTCACGTGGAACGCCCTGGCCACGTCCATCCTGGTGATCATGGCCTTCCCGCCGCTGGCAGCAGCGCTGTTCGCCCTCGGCGCCGACCGCAAGTTTGGTGCCCACATCTACGATCCAGAGAACGGCGGTGCCGTCCTCTGGCAGCACCTGTTCTGGTTCTTCGGCCACCCCGAGGTGTACATCATCGCGCTGCCGTTCTTCGGCATCGTCTCCGAGATCTTCCCGGTCTTCAGCCGCAAGCCGATCTTCGGCTACAAGGGCCTGGTCTACGCGACCATCGCCATCGCCGCGCTGTCCGTGACCGTGTGGGCGCACCACATGTACGTGACCGGCTCGGTCATGCTGCCGTTCTTCGCCTTTATGACGATGCTGATCGCGGTCCCGACCGGCGTGAAGTTCTTCAACTGGATCGGCACCATGTGGGGCGGCTCGCTCACCTTTGAGACACCCATGCTGTGGAGCATCGGCTTCCTCGCAACGTTCCTTTTCGGCGGCCTGACCGGCATCATCCTGTCCTCCCCGCCGCTGGACTTCCACGTCTCGGACTCCTACTTCGTGGTGGCCCACTTCCACTACGTGGTGTTTGGCACCGTGGTGTTCGCCATGTTCGCCGGCTTCTACTTCTGGTGGCCGAAGTGGACCGGCAAGATGCTCAACGAGCGCCTCGGCAAGATCCACTTCTGGATGCTGTTCCTCGGCTTCCACGGAACCTTCCTGATCCAGCACTGGCTCGGTGTCCAGGGCATGCCCCGCCGCTACGCCGACTACATGCCGCAGGACAACTTCGCCTGGATGAACCAGTTCTCCACCATCAGCTCTTACCTTCTCGGTGCGTCGATGATCCCGTTCTTCTGGAACGTGTACATCACCTGGCGCAGCCACGAAAAGGTCCAGGTGGACGATCCCTGGGGCTTTGGTGCTTCGCTGGAGTGGGCCACGTCCTGCCCGCCGCCGCGCCACAACTTCACGTCGCTGCCGCGCATCCGTTCGGAGCGCCCTGCCCTTGACCTCCACCACCCGGAGCTTCGGGTGCGTGAACACGAGACCACCCATTCGCCGGCCGCAGACGTCCTCGGGGCGGCAGACATCGGCGAGAAGGACGTGCGGAATCCGAATCCGGACGAGTAAGCGCAACCGCCGGGAGCTTTTCATCCTTAGCGCTGCCGATTAGCGCCGCTCCGCGGCTGTGCCTTCCTGTGCCTTCCTTTGTTGCCCGTTCCCAATTGTTCAGGCAGAAGCCTGTTTCGCGAGATAATTGAGGTATGGCCGACCAGGATCAGGACAGGGACCTCTGGGACGAGTTCGACAGTCTCAAGCCCGGAGCCCCCGACCGCGTCGGGGGCTACCCCGGAGGTGAACCTTTGGGCTTTGGCTTCCGAACGGGAGTCCGTAGCGCAAGGGTGGCCCTCGGCTTCGCCGTGTACACCCTGGTTCTCGGAACCGTGCTGGTCCTCGTGGGCGCCGTCGTTTTCGTCAGCCAGGGCGAGTGGCTGATGCTCGCGCTGATGATGCTGATCGAGGGCGTTTTCCTCTATGCCTTCACCCGGCTGGTGAAGCAGGCCCGCAACCGGCGCTCCGCCCGGTAGTACATCTACTTCGCCCACCCCACCTTCCGGAGCCAGCCGGCCAGGATGGGCAGCACCACTGAACTGTTCATCGCCCCCAGGTGGTCCAGGCCCGGAAGCAGCTCGACGTCCCATCCGGCCTTGATGAGTGCCGCCTCGTGTGCGGCCAGGGGGTCACCGATCCGCACCTGCACGCCGCCCCACTTGGGTCCGTAGTCGATCCGGTCCTCGGCGCCGGCGAAGGCGAGGCGCGCCAGGCCAGGCGGCAGCACGGCTGAAAAATCATCGAAGTCCTGGAGGGCCTCGTAAAGGGTCATGAATTGGCGGGTTTGCGACTCACTGGTCTGAATGGCCGCCGAATCCCAGTCGCCCGGCTCCGCCACAGGCACCGGCGTGTCAGGATCTGCAGGCCGGGCTGACGCGGCATGCGCCGCCCGGGTCACCGCCAGCATGCTCTGGTACGGCCCGTCGAGGGGCGGGAATCCGCCCATGGCGAGCGCCCGGAGACGGTCGGTGCGGATCGCGAGCTGCAGGCCACTCAATGCCAGCCAGGAATAGCCGTAGTACGCGAAGCCGTCGGCACCAGCGGCATCAGCAATGGCCAGGAAGTCGGCCGCGACGTTCTCCGGGGTGAGAGTGTCCGGTGCCGGGTGGGCCATCCGGTGGCCTTCGTAGTCCGCCACGATCACCCGGTTCGAGCTTTCCAGCCCCTCCACCAGGTTGGGACCGAGGTCCGGGTCGCCGCCCCACTGCCGGAGCGTTTCGGCTTCCGCCGGCGTCTGCGTCGCGAGGCTAACCGGCAATAGGAGCGGCGGTCCGTCTCCGTGGATGGAGACGGCGATGGTCGATCCATCGTGCAGGACGGCGTCAGCAGTTTCAGCCATGGCTTCATCCCTCGGTGTGAGGTAAACGTGGACGTCTTAAGCATGCCACCGAGCTGGCCCGGACTGGCGCCAGGCGTGAAGGCGGCTTTTTCGGGCGCACAGTGCGGAGTGAGCTTTGGAATACCAAACATCGGAAGGGCCTGCCACCTCAGCCGGGGCCCGATCGAGCCGAATCCGTTGATAGTGAACGGTATTTCAGACAGATTCGGCGTCCAGCACCGAAACCTCTGGCAACCCTCTGGCCGGATTTTGGAATACCAAGTACCGTTTAAGTACGCGCCTTCGCCCTAAGGGCGGCTTTCCCCAAGGAGACAATGATGTGCCTTCACGACCACACTTCCGCCCCACAGCTGTCAGCCGACGTCCCGCGCCGCGGCATCCTGGCCGGTGCCGCCGCCCTCGCCGGGGTCTCCGTCGCGAGCATCGCCGCCCAGCTCGGCGGAGCCCCGGCAGCACTCGCCGCGGAGCGTCCGTCCGGGCCCAACTACCCGGGCAGCCCCATCGCGCACCCGCCCCTGATCATCGAGGGCGGCACCATCGTGGATCCCAAGACCGGTGACGCCGTCGAAGACGGCGTGCTGGTGCTCGACGGCGTCAAGGTCGCCGCCGTCGGAAGCCGGGACGCCACACGGAAGGCAGTCGCCGCCGTCGCCGGCCGCGCCCAAGTCCTCAACGCTTCGGGCCGCTGGGTGCTCCCCGGACTCATCGACGTACATGTCCACGCAAACGCGTTCGCCGATGCCCGCGCCATCCTGCAGGGTGGCGCGACCAGCGTCAGGAGCGGTTCGAGCAGCTACTACCAGGACGTCGCGCTGGCGGCACTCCCCGACTGGGCACCGGGCGTCTCGCCGCGCATGCTGCCAGCAGGACTGTTCATCTCCCCGGAGCTGGGTGACTCCCTCCTCGCGGACCCCGACCTCGCGCCGCTGGCCACCCTCTCCGGGGGCGTCAAGGAGGTAACGGACCTCGCCTACCTGACCCGGGTCAACCTCAAACGCGGCGCCGAAGTCATCAAAACCCGCGCCAATCCGCGCGCCGGGCTGCCTGAGCAGGATCCCCGCGAACTGGTCTACAACTACGAGCAGCTTTCCGCCGTGGTCAAGGCCGCCAAGGGCGCGGGCGTCCTGTGCCACGCCTACAGTGCAGAGGGGATCGACGGCGCCGTCCGGGCCGGCGTGCGCAGCATCGAACACGGCGTCTTCGTCACCGAGCGGACCATCGCCGAGATGGCCCGCCGCGGCACCTACTTCACGCCCACCATGGATGCCATCACCAGCATGGCGGCTTCCACCAACCCGATCCTCGCCGCCCGCGGCAAGGAGTACACGCCGATTCTCCAGGCTGCCGTCCGTGCCGC
Organism: Arthrobacter sp. NPDC093128; assembly: GCF_040683875.1. Lineage (NCBI taxonomy): Bacteria > Bacillati > Actinomycetota > Actinomycetes > Micrococcales > Micrococcaceae > Arthrobacter > Arthrobacter sp. NPDC093128. The sequence goes on along the minus strand of NZ_JBFBEY010000004.1, from coordinate 169,885 downwards.
GCAGGACGCCGGCGTGACGATTGTGGCCGGCACCGATTCCTTCGGAACCGACGTAACGCCGATCGGCACGGAAGCGCGCCTCCTCGCCGAGGCCGGGCTCTCCCCGCTGGAGGCATTGCGGTCCGCGACGGTCCACGCCGCCCGGCTGCTGGGCTGGAGCGAAACTGCCGGCCGGCTGGTGCGCGGTTCCTTCGCCGACGCCATCGTGGTGGACGCCGATCCCCTGGCGGACGCCTCCGCCCTTGAAAAAGTCAGCGTCGTTGTTGCCCAAGGAGCCATAGTCCGCAACGGGCTCTGAGCGTAGGCATTCGTCCACGACGTGTCGTGGGGCTCGCGCTGGCCCTCATCTGGCCGCTCCCCCGGACAGTGCTGCTGCCCGCCGGGGTGTTTACCTCTCGTCCAGCTCCCGGCAGGCGGCAGTCCACGGGTACAACGTCGTCTCCGCCACGTTCCGCTCCGTTCACCCCCGCGATGATCGCCGAAGCCCATCAGCTGGGCCTGCCGGTCATCCCGTGGACGGTGGGCTAACCTTCAGGCCCGAAGACCCGAGTCGGGGATATTCCGTGTCCTGTCCCTTCGGATCAGCGGTCGATGGAGGCCATGTTGGCTTCATTGTGGCGTTCTCCCGCGGCGGGCCGGAGCGCGTTCAGCCGGTCCAGCTGGTCGCCGGTGAGTTCGATGCCGTCTGCCGCGGTGTTCTCCTCGACCCGGGAGACCCGGCGGGTGCCGGGGATCGGCGCAATGTCGTTCCCGCGGGTCAGCAGCCAGGCGAGGGCGGTCTGTGCGGGGGTCGCGCCGATCTCGGCGCCGATGGCCTTCACTTCGTCGACGATCGCGAGGTTCCGGCGGAAGTTCTCTCCAGTGAAGCGCGGGTTGGTCTTGCGCCAGTCGTCGTCAGGGAAATCGTCGACGGAGCGGATTTGCCCGGTCAGCAGGCCGTGTCCGAGCGGTGAGTACGGGACGAAGCCGATGCCGAGTTCCCGCAGCAGCGGCAGGATCTCAGCCTCCACGTCGCGGGTCCAGAGCGAGTACTCCGTCTGCAGGGCCGAGACCGGCTGCACGGCGTGTGCCCGGCTAATGGTCTCCGGGGAGGCCTCGGACAGCCCGAAGTGCAGCACCTTGCCCTCGGCGATCAGGTCCGCGACGGCGCCGGCGGTTTCCTCGATCGGGGTGTTCGGGTCGACCCGGTGCTGGTAGTACAGGTCGATGTGGTCGGTGCCGAGGCGCTTGAGGGAGCCCTCGACGGCGGCCTTCACGTTCGCCGCACTGCTGTCGATCACGCCGGGGCCGCCGCCGGAATGGGAGACCAGGCCGAACTTGGTTGCGATCTTGACGTGGTTGCGGCGTCCCTTGATGGCCTGGCCGACGATCTCCTCGCTCAGGAAGGGCCCGTAGATCTCCGCAGTGTCGATGTGGGTCACCCCGAGATCAAGCGCGCGGTGGATCGTGCGGATCGACTCCGCATTATCCAGGCCGCCCTCGCTGGTGTAGGTGCCAGCCATGGTCATGGCACCGAGGCCGATGGCAGAGACTTCCATGCCTCCGAGGTGTGCGTTCTTCATGGCGTGTTTCCTTTCTGTTGCTTGAGCCCGCCGACGCGGACGGGCTTCTTGGTGAGCTCTTGGGGCAGGGTGGGGTCTGAAGCTTCTCGCATCGGCCTGCTTTGGGGTGGGCTAATGCGTCGCGACGAAGCCCAGGGATTCTTCGAGGTATTCGATGAAGGCCGGGCTTCGTCCCTGGGCGCGGAAGAATGCAGCCGGGAGCGGTGGGCGGGGGGTTTCGTAGGCTTGGTCCGACAGGGCCCGCTGTGGGAAGTCGTGGTGGATGACGGCACCGCTGGCTACGAAGACGAAATCGCTGCCGTGATCGAGGGCCCGTTGGGCGCCCGCGGTGCTCATGACGTCGCCAGAGATCCCCACCCGGGTTTTTCCCCTCGGGAGATCGGTGAAGAGATCGACGAGCACCTTACCGGCGTAAAGGCCTACCTCTACCCGGGTGTCGAGGCTGCGGACGACCAGATCGAGGTAGTCGACCAGGTCGCGTTCGAGGAAGACGGCGACCATGTCCCGAAGTTCGGGCAGGTGAGGGTCCTGGCCGCTGAGAGCGAGGCGCAGTCCGATGTGGAAGTCAGGGCCGCAGGTGGCCCTGACTCCGCGAATGATCTCCCGGAGCAGGCGTGCACGTCCGTCGCGGTTTCCGCCGTAATGATCAGTGCGCCGATTCGGCCATGGAGCACTCGCCTCGGTCCAGTTGCTGGTGGTCGTCGTAGATGCCAAGCTGGCCGGTGAACGACTTGCCGTTGGACTGCACGTTGGCAGCGGCGGTGGTGAGCATCGAGTACCCGCCAGCGGCGAGTCGCCCAAACCAGTTCAGATCGTGCTCGGACGCTGTGCCGTCTTCGTTGCTCTGCTGGTTCGTTAGCGGGGCCAGAGCGAACCGGTTCTGCAGCACGGAACCCGCGCTGAGAGTCAGTGGATCGGTCAGAATTGGCATAAGTTCTTCCTTAAGAGTCGTAGGACAGTGCCGCGGAGAGATCGCGGTTCGCTTCAATCTGCTCCTGGACTGCGGCCTGCTTCTGCTCGATGGCGCCCATGGCGTCGGCGCCCGCGACAAAGCGTGCGGGCAGGCTGCCGCCGTCGGAAAGGGTGACGAGTGCCGCGGCCAGTTTCGCCGGGTCGCCGCCCTGTTGTCCGTTCATGCTCTTCCAGGCCGCGATGGTGGAAGCTGCTTCCTCGGCATAGTCCTCGATATGCACTTCCGGCCATATCGTTGACGAGCCTTCGACCAGCAGTTCGGTGCGGAAGAAGCCCGGCTGGACGGCCATCGTTTCAATGCCGAATGGCGCAACCTCCAGACTCAACGACTCCATCCACCCTTCGAGCGCGAATTTCGACGCTGCGTAGGCTGATGTGAACGGACCCCCGACAAAGCCGGCGGTCGAAGTCACCGTGATGATCTGGCCTGAGCGTTGACCGCGCAGGACTGGCAGGACGGCGCGGGTCACATTCAGGGGACCGAAGAAGTTCGTCTCCATCTGTGCCCGGATCTGCTCGGGGCTGACTGTCTCAAAGAAGCCGGCGTAAAAGTTGCCCGCGTTGTTGACGAGCACGTCGATGCGGCCGAAGCGGTCCACCGCGGTGCTGACGGCGGCTTCTGCCGCGGCTGCGTCGGTGACGTCGAGCGCGAGACTGAGCAAATTCTTATGCTCTCCGATTGCTGTCGCGACCCGTGACGCGTCGCGGCCGGTGGCGACGACGGAGTGCCCGGCGGCGAGAGCGGCCTGGGCGATGTCGATGCCCATACCGCGGCTCGCTCCGGTGATGAACCAAACGTTCTTTTCTGCCATGACTGGGTGTCCTCCTGTTGCGCGGATCGGCTGGTGCCTGTCCGTTGACGTGACATTTCCAGTAAAGGAGAACCCGCGGGCCGGAGGCAGACCCGCTCTATAGGGTTAATAAGCGGGCCCCCCTCAAAGGGGAGGGCTGACGTAGATTTGAAGCATGACCACCGCCGCCAACATCCGCGAGTTCCTTATTACGCGCCGGTCGCGGCTTACCCCTGCCGACGCGGGGCTGCCCGACTTCGGAGGCCGCCGTCGCGTGCCAGGGCTTCGCCGCGAAGAAGTCGCGCTGCTCGCCGGAATGAGTGTTGAGTACTACGTTCGCCTTGAACGGGGCAACGCATTCGGCATCTCGGACGCCATCCTCGACGGCATCAGCCGCGCGCTCAAGCTCGACGATGCCGAGCACGCCCACTTGTACGACCTGGTCCGTGCCGCAAACCAGGGATCGAGGACGCCGCAACGAAAGCCCGCCTCCCGTACCCAGCAGATCCGGCCCGGCACCCAGCGACTCCTCGACGCGATGACCTTCCCGGCAATCATCCAGAACGGTCGGATGGACGTCGTTGCCACCAACACCCTCGGGCGTGCTCTGTTCTCCGAGATGTATGTTCAGCCTTATGAGCCCGTGAACTTCGCCCGTTTCCTCTTCCTGGACCCGCGCGGCAAGACCGCCTACCGCCGCTGGAACGACCCGGCCGAACAAATCGTCGCCCTGCTCCGCGCTGAATCAGGGCGCGTGCCCGCAGACCGCGCCCTCCGCGCCCTCATCGAGGAACTCTCAAACGGCAGCAGCGAGTTCGCAGCGCTCTGGGAGGCCCACGATGTACGGATTCACCTCGCCGGCAACAAGCTCTTCCACCACCCCGACGTGGGCGACCTCGACCTTGGCTACGAGGCCATGCAGCTCATGACCGACCCGGGCCTGCAATTCGTTGGATTCACAGCCGAACCAGGATCCGCCTCTGACCATGCTCTCCGCCTTCTCGGGAGCCTGGCGGCGCGCGTCCCGGATCAGATCAAGCTCGATAGGTAGCAAGCGGTCGCTACCCCGAATAATCCAACAGCCCGCAAGGTCCGGAGCACCTCTAGCCTCACGCCCTTCTATCTGCCTGCTGACTGGCGACCATCACCCGATAGAATCCGGCATCAGATGAAGCATTGGTGGAGACCGCTAAAATGTCAGACCCTCGAGCCAGACTCGTGGGTATGGGAAGCACCGCCGTAAGTGACGCCTTGGACGCCATCACGACGTCCGTTGCTGCGCTGTACCGCGTTGTCGATAGTAGACGCCCCAGCGACGAGTCCTGCTCGGATCCTTTGCGGCAGCTGGCCGACGACTGCCTGGACGGGCTCACTGAACTGGCCCGTCTGGACGCCCGGAGCGCGGCCCTCAAGGTCCGGCTGACTGACACGTTTGTCGAGGCGACCAGGGCCATGGCGTCCCCGTCGGCGTCACCCCAAGAGCAATCAGCAGCTGAGATGGGCCTGGTCGCCGAATTGGCGTGCGCCCTGACCGTCAGCGAAAGGACTGCAGGAGCATTCGTGGAGGACGCCCGCCAGCTCACCACGGCCCTGCCACTGACCCTCGCAGCCCTGCAGGCCGGGACCATTTCATGGCAACACGCCCGGGTCATGGTCGACGAAACCACTGATGTACCCCAGGCCGCGGCTGCTGCACTGGAAGCTCATTTCCTGGACCCTGACGCCGAGAATCCTGCGCGAGGCTGTCCGGCCGGGGATCTGGTGCCCTCCCGGTTCCGGGCAAAAGCCAGAAGCTGGCGGGAGCGTCACCACCCTGTCAGCATCGAAAGGCGCCACGACACGAGTGTCCAGGACCGGCGACTGGAATTCACCCCGGACCGCGACGGCATGGCATGGCTCTCCGCGTACCTGCCCGCCGACGCCGCTGCCTCCATCTGGAACCGTGCCACTGACGCGGCCAGGGCACTCCAAAGCCCGTCCGAGCCGCGAAACCTCGCCCAACTCCGGGCCGACACCGCCGCTTCCTGGCTGCTCGCCGGCGTCGCCGAGGGTGTCCCGTCACCGAAAGCGCAGGTCCTGGTCACCGTGCCCGTGCTTTCGCTCCTGGGCGTCACCGAAGAGCCCGCCGTCCTGGATGCCTACGGACCGATTCCGCCCAGTATGGCCCGCCGGCTCGTCGCAGATGGCGCCTCCTCGTTCCACCGCGTCCTGACCGACCCCGGCACCGGTGCACCGCTGGAGATCGGACGCACCAGCTACCGCATCCCGGCGGCCATGCGCCAATGGTTACGCCTCAGGGACGGAAAATGCCCCTTCCCCGGGTGCAATAACCAATCCCTCGACACTGAGGCGGATCACGTCCTGGCCTGGCGCGATGGCGGTGCCACGGGGATCTCCAACCTCGGCCAGCCCTGCCGGAAGCATCACCGGCTCAGGCACACCACCGGGTGGACACCCACTGGCGCCAGCCGCGACGCACCGCCAGGCTGGGTGGCACCGTCAGGGCGCCGCTACGCCAGCGAAAGCTACGACTGGGAACCACCCTGGATGCCCTACCCCATAACAGGGCCACCGGGCTTGCCTCACCATGCCGAAGGGACGGAACACGTCACGGATGCAGACCTGCCCCAAGGAACGCACCAGGCCCGTGGAGCAGATCTGCCAGTTGACCCGTTGTCCCTTGACCAGTTGCCACCTGATCAATTGCCCCTGCCTGTTGATCCGCTGCCGGAATGGGAGACGTGGATCGCGGCCTAGCTACTCCCCACGCTGCTGCTGACGGCGCCCACGTCCAGGTCCAGGACCACGTCCACGCAACCTACGCCCGGGCGTGCGGGGCCAGGGCCTCGCTCAGGAACTCGAGGTGCGCCGGCTTTGGGGCGGTGGTGCTGGCGGCGTACTCCGGGTGCTTGGTGAGGAACTTCTTGATGTACGGGCACACTGGCACAATGTTGATCCCGGCCGCCACCGTCTCATCCAGGGCCGCTGTCGCCAGCTGGCCGGCCAGCCCCTGGCCGCCGTATTCCTCATTAATCACGGTGTGGTAAAAAATCCGCTGCGGTGCGTCACCGGCGTCGTACGTCTTGTACACGGCCTTGCCGATCACGTTGCCGGAAACAAGCACCTCAAAGCGTTCGCGCTCCGGATTATGGCGGATGGTGGCTTCAGTCATCGGGATCTCCTTGATCGGGGCTTCTGCTACAGCCTAACCTCAGGGGAACTGCTGTTATTTCTGACAGCTGCTATTTCTGACTGAGGAGCAACCATGGCCGTCAACGACAACGAAGCGCAGATCCTGGACCAATGGAGCCACCGGCTGGCCCAGGCGCTTCAGCTCCTGGACCTCGACTTTGACCGGGAACAAATCCTGGACCTGGCCGGGGAGTCCGCGCGCTCGGTGACCCACGCAGCCGCGCCAATCACCGCGCTGATGGTGGGCTACGCGGCCGGGCTCGCCGCCGGCACCGGAAGTGCCGGCTCCAAGGAATCGTCAGCCGCGGCGATCGCCCAGGCAGCCGGGGTGGCCTTGCAGCTGTGCGAGCACGGAGCCGACGGCGGCCCGACGGGCAGCGGCTGGGCCGACACCGCCCAGTAGCACCCGGCCGGTAGGGCGATAACACCGCACCGACAGGAAGGCACCCAAGTATGCAGGTTCCCCTCTATGTATGGATTCTGACCATTGTCGGCATTTTGGGCCTGCTGGCCTTCGACTTTTTCTTCCACGTCCGCAAGGCGCACTCCCCCAAGCTCAAGGAGTCGGCCACGTGGTCCGCCATTTACGTGGGCCTTGCCCTCCTCTTCGGCCTTGGCGTCCTGATGTTCGGCGGCACCACCATGGGCACCGAATACTTCGCCGGCTATGTCACCGAAAAGGCCCTGTCCGTGGACAACCTTTTCGTCTTCCTCATCATCATGTCCAGCTTCAGGGTCCCTCGGGCGGACCAGCAGAAAGTGCTCCTGTTCGGCATCGTGTTCTCGCTGATCGCCCGCACCGGCTTCATCTTCCTCGGCGCGGCCCTCATCAACAGCTTCGCCTGGGTGTTCTACATCTTCGGCCTCATCCTGCTGATCACCGCCGGCAACCTGCTCAAGCCCGATTCGCACGAGGAGGAAAGTGAGGGCTTCGTGGTCCGGCTCGCCCGGAAGCTACTCCCGGCTTCGGAGCACTACGACGGCGACAAGCTCTTTACCGTGGAGAACGGCAAGCGAGTGCTCACCCCCATGCTCCTGGTCATGGTGGCCATCGGCGGAACGGACATCCTCTTCGCTCTGGACTCCATCCCCGCCATCTTCGGCCTCACGCAGAACGTCTTCGTCGTGTTCACGGCCACGGCCTTCTCACTCATGGGCCTGCGGCAGCTGTTCTTCCTCATCGACGAACTGCTGGACCGCCTCATTTACCTGTCGTACGGCCTCGCCGCGATCCTCGGCTTCATCGGCGTCAAGCTCATCCTGCACGCGCTCCACGAGAACAACCTGCCGTTCATCAACGACGGGCAGCACGTGAATGTTTTGGAGATCAGCACCGGCCTCTCGCTGATCATCATTATCGGCGTGCTGGTGATCACGGTCCTGGCCTCGATCTACAGCCCCAAGGGCAAGGCCAAGAACATGGTCTCCCGCGCTAAACGGCACGCCACCGATTACGTGGACCTCAATTACGAGACGGACATTGCCGAGCGCGAGGCGATCTTCAACAAGATGGTCCACGAAGAGCAAGAACTCAGGAAGCTGCCGGAGAAGTACAAGCGGCTCATCCGGAACCAGACCGAGTTCATGGACCTGATCAAGCAAGCCCACGCTGAGCACGACGAAGCCCTGCACCGGGAAGGACGCGCGTAGCACCGGGTCAGCCGGCCCGAAGCAACCCACCGGATCTCGACCGGCGGTGTCCCCTGTTCTACGCTTGAAACATGCCCCGCTTGAGCGTCAACGGCATAGACCTCTACTACGAAGAGCACGGCGAAGGCGTACCCGTCCTGGGCATACACGGGACACCCAGCTCCGCTCTCCTGTGGGAAGACGCCGCCGTGGAACTGGGCAGGATCGGCCGGTGCATCATCTACGACCGCAGGGGCTTCTACCGCAGCGGCCGCCCCGAACCGTTCGACGCCGTCGGCCTGACCGAGCACGTGGACGATGCCGCCGCCCTCCTGGAAATCCTTCATGCGGCGCCGGCGGTGGTCATCGGCCGCAGCACCGGCGGTGGGATCGCCCTCTACCTGGCCCACCGTTTTCCCGAACTCGTGCAGGCCCTCGTGCTGCTTGAGCCGGCGGTCTTCTGGATGGACCCCAAGGCCCTGGCGTGGGCAATGGAGCTGCGGAAGTCAGTGCTCCACGCCGCCGCCAAGGATCCGTGGCGGGCCGCGGAAAGCGTCGTTCGTGCGGCCCTTGGCGATCAGGGCTGGGAGGCTTTTCCGGCCACTTTCAGGGACATGTTCGCCGCCACCAGCCCGGCCGTCCTCGCGGAGATCAGGGGTGAAGGCCTGGACCTCAGCGACAAGCAGGCAGAGCTGGGCGCCGAGGAACTCAGCCAGCTGCGCCAGCCGACGCTGCTCGTTTCCGCCGAAGATTCGCCGGAGGTCCTGCGTCTGGTCAACTCGCGCCTGGCGGAGGCACTCCCCCACTCCGAGAGCGTGCTGGTCAGCGGTGGCCACCTGATCAACCCGGCGCATCCGGCCGTACTTGAGTTCGTCCGTCGCTTCGTGGCGGCGCGCGACTAACAGCGTTCGCCCAGTACACGGGCTCAGTACACCGGCTCAGTACACGACCTCGAAGCTGCTGAACTCCCCCGTTGCCGCCGATACCGACTCGGCCACGTGGTCCACGCGCCCCGGCGCGTCCTCGGACCTCAGCCAGCGGCGGAACTCCAGAACCACCGCCTGGGGACCTTCGACGACGACGGCGACGGTACCGTCGTCGTCGTTCCTCACCGTTCCGGTCAGCGAGAGTTCCTCCGCCTTCCGCACGGTCCAGTAACGGAATCCGACCGCCTGGACGATGCCCTCCACGCGGGCCTGCAAGCGGACGTCCGTGCCAGAGTCCTGATCTGCAGCATGAGCCATGGTTCAAATGTAATGCCGGGACCGGGGGTTTCGCTCCCTCAGGCTTCCGGCGTTGTGTTGGCGGCGTGCTTGGCCTTGCGGCGCCTGGAGCGCGACCAGACAAGGAGGGCACCCATGGCTCCGATGAGCACCGGGATGGTCACGCCCAGGGGCTGGGCCCAGTCCTTCACGAGCGCATTCAGCACATAGCCGAGTTCAATCTCCACCTGGATATTTTCCCGGAACGTCTCCAGGCTCAGGTCCGGCCCGTCCTCCGCCGTGGCGAACAGCTGCAGGGTCATGGTTTTCCGGCCCGACTCCTTGGGCGTGATCCACCAGCGCCATTCCGCGACGCCCTCCACGGGAACCAGCATCTCGCCACTTGGATTTCCGGCCCGCTCAATGGCCATGCCCGGGCCGGACAGGTCCGCACGCATCTCTTCGCAGACAATGGGCGCACGCGTTTGCACCGGGTTGTTGCCGGGGATCTTCTCTTCATGGCCCGCCCCGGGATCGCCCATGGTGACGTGCAGGACGAACTCCCGGGTCTCGCCCTGGCGCATCGGCGACGGCGGCCTGAACGTCAGCTCGCCCTCCAAGCACGTGTCCAGGATTTCCTTGGCCCGCCGGGCCCGTACGAAGGCAGTAGAGGTGGGACCCGGCGGACGACTTGCGGTCTCTTCGGGCAAGGGCCCGGTGACCGTCGCGGTGGGGCGCGTTGTAGGGAATGGTCCCGCACCGGGCTTCGTGTCGGAAGGGCCGCCGTCGCCAGGCGTGGGTCGCGTGGCTGAGGCCGACGGCGACGGTCCGGCGTTCGGCCCCGGCGTGCACGCGGCCAGGCCCGCGGCGACGCACAGGGCTACCAGGGCGGATGCAATTGCCTTCGCACCGCCCACGAGCCGCTGCTTCCCCAGTGCGTACATCAGAACTCCGACTTATCGGACTGCGTCCTGATTCGAGTCTGCGCGGGCGCATTGGGCGAGTCAAGGAGCGCCGCAGCTATCCTGCGGGCCGCAGCGAGGTGATCATCCGCCGGATATTCCGGTACTCGCCGGTGTCCGCGTACCGCTTGGCCTTTTCCAAGTACGGGAGCGCCGGATCCACGGGGGTGGCATTGTTTGCGGGGTCGTAGACCGCGCCGAACATGGCGCCGCTGGGCGGCCACCTGAAAAGCAGGAAGATGGGACACTCCAGCGTCCCTACCTTCTCCGGAATCATGGTGATGCCGTAAGCCGCAATGGTTTCAGGTGTCCTGGCCGGAGCGGACGCGTCTCCCCTGGTTTCAAACATGAACCGGGGCACGTTTTCGTTTGGCACGCCCTTCTCGGCGAGCACCGTCATCGGTTCAGAATCCAGCACCGTAAACGGGTATTGCTGCACGCACTCCAAACCGGTGACCACCTTGGTCTGCAGGACAGCCATCGGCTTCCCTGCGGCATTCAAAACCTCCACGAACATCCCGCCGAGCGGTGATGTTCCGGCGGGATCCTTGACGGTCCAGTCGCCCGGATAGTCGAACGTCAGGTCACGGTCCGACGTCGTAAACGTCTTCCAGCCGGACGCCGTCGGTGACGGCAACCGGCTCGGGGACGTTGCCGACGGCGCCGGTTCAGTCGGTGTTACGCCAGCCGTCGCACTTGGCCGGACAGCGGTCCCGGTGGGCGCGCCAGTGGCGGTTTCGCTTGTAGTACCGTTCGTGGTCCCGCTCGCCGACGCGCTGGGTGGGGTGGCCGTCGCGGATCCCGTGTCAGGCGGGGCGGCAGACGGTCCGCAGGCTGCAAGAAGTGCCGCGACACAGGTCCCGGCAGCAATTGCGGCCACTGTGCGTGCCGGTCCAGATGATCCATAGCCGGGCTTCTTTGATCGGCGCATGCAATCCTCCTCAAACAAGCTGAGGGATTAATTGTGGCCCTGCCGTTCTCGCTGTGACCGGGACGGGGGCAATTTGCCGCCAAAACGTTGCGCACCGCGGGTTGCTCCGCGGTGCGCAACGGTTCCTGCGTGCGCAACGGTTCCTGCGCGGCCGGGTCCGCCTAGGAGGCGGGCCGCAGCGACGTGATCATCTTCTGGATGTCCTTATACTCCTGGGTGCCCATGTACGCCTCCGGGGTGTCCACATGCATCTCGTTGCCGGGAGTGGTGTCGAAGGGGTCGTAGACGCCGCCGAACATGGCGCCGCTGGGCGGCCAGGTGAAGAAGTGGAAGATGGGGCACGCTTCGGTACCGCTGGGTTCGGGAGCCGTGGTGATGCCGTACGCGAACAGGGTCATCAGCTTCGGATCCGTCGCGGTGGTGTCCGTCCGTGATTCGAAGGTGTACCGGGGCACCCTGCCGTCCTGCTCCAGTGCCGGAACGGGCTCGGATTCGTACACTCCGAACGGCTGTTTCCCGGTGCATTCGGAGCCGGTGACCATGTTCGTCCTGAGCGTCGCCAGGTCCTTGCCGTTCGCGTTGGTGATGTTCACGAACACGCCCCCGGGAGCAGCTTCGCCGCCAGGATCAGTGATCTTCCACTCGGCCGGGTAGTCGAAGATCAGGCCGTCTGCGGTGGTGTAGGACTTCCAGCCTGCTTCGGGATCCGAGGGCGCTGAGGGGGAGGCGGTGGCACTTGGGGAAGCGGAGGCGGTGGTGGGGGTTACCGAAGCGGCGGATGTGGTGCCCGGGGAGTTCGTCGACGGTGACGATGCCGGCGGGCCGCAGGCTACGAGCAGGAAGGAGAGGCATAGGGCCCCTGAGACTGCGATGGCCGAGGGTGCAGAGCGGTGCATCTGTTCTCCTGAATCTCATGAGACCGCGAATAATTCCTCAATTGTGAACCTCCGACAACGAACGCTCCAGCATTAAATCCAATCGATGTCCAAATGTTACTGGTGAAGCGAACCGCACTCCGGCTCCCTTCCACGGGAAGGGGCCGCGCCGCCGTCGTGCGTCCCTGCAGCCCTTTCCTGCCCGTAGGATCTGAACAATAATCGAACCGAGCCCAATCATCAGACCAGCCGAAAGCAACTGAGGAGACCAGGCCATGACCACGCACGCGGACCCCGCAACGGAACCCCCTGTCAGAGATGAGGCGGACACCGATGACGAGGTGACCACGGATCCCGGCTGGTTCCGGAAGGCGGTGGTCTACCAGATCTATCCGCGCAGCTTCGCGGACTCAGACGGCGACGGCATAGGCGACCTGCCCGGCATCATCAGCAAGCTGGACTACCTGCAGAAGCTGGGGGTCGACGTCGTCTGGCTCTCCCCCATCTACACGTCACCGCAGGACGACAACGGCTACGACATCAGCAACTACCGCGATGTGGACCCCATCTTCGGCACCCTGGCGGACCTGAAGAAGCTGACCGACGGGCTGCACTCACGTGGCATGAAGCTGGTGATGGACCTCGTGGTGAACCACACGTCGGACGAGCACCCGTGGTTCGTCGAATCCCGCTCCTCCAAGGACAATCCCAAGCGTGACTGGTACTGGTGGCGGCCGCCCAAGGAGGTTGCGGCAAACGGCGCCGAACCGGGAAGCGGCGCGGAACCGAACAACTGGGGTTCCGCGTTTTCCGGCCCGGCCTGGGAGTTCGACCAGGTCACCGGCGAGTACTACCTCCATCTGTTCTCCCGGAAGCAGCCGGACCTGAACTGGGAAAACCCCGAGGTCCGCGCCGCCGTCTACGAGATGATGAACTGGTGGCTGGACCGCGGAGTGGACGGTTTCCGGATGGACGTCATCAACTTCATTTCCAAGGACACCGGGCTGCCCAATGGACCCCGGGCCGACGGGATGCTGTTCGGGGACGGCAGCCCGCACTTTATGTCCGGGCCGCGAATCCACGAGTTCCTGCACGAGATGCACCTGGAAGTCTTCGCAGGGAGGGACAAGCCGCTGCTGACCGTGGGCGAGATGCCCGGTGTCACGGTGGAGGACGCCGTCCTGTTCACCAACCCTGCGCGGCGCGAAGTGGACATGGTGTTCCAGTTCGAGCACGTGGCGCTGGACCAGGAGGACGGCAACAAATGGCGGCCCAGGAAGCTGCGGCTTACGGACCTGAAACAGTCCCTGGGCCGGTGGCAGGAGGCGCTGGCGGAGCGCGGCTGGAACAGCCTCTACTGGGGCAACCACGACCAGGCCCGGGCTGTGTCCCGCTTCGGCAATGACGGGCCGTACCGCGAGCTCTCCGCCAAGATGCTGGCCGGGATCCTGCACCTGCACCGGGGCACGCCCTACGTGTATCAGGGCGAGGAACTGGGCATGACCAACATGAGCTTCGGGACGATCAGCGACTACCGCGACATCGAGGTGCTCAACCACCACCGCGAGGCCACCACCCACCTGGGCCACACCGACGCCGATGTCCTGGCCGCGCTGGCACCCCTGAACCGGGACAATGCCCGCACGCCGGTGCAGTGGGATGCCAGCAGGCATGGCGGCTTCACCACCGGCGCTCCGTGGATCGCCGTCAACCCAAACACCAGCCACATCAACGCCGCGGAGCAGGAGGACAACCCGGACTCGGTGTTCAGCTTCTACCGCCAGGTCATCGCGCTGCGGCATGCCGAGCCGGTGGTGGCGGAGGGTGACTTCACCATGCTTCTCCCCGACGACGACCACGTGTACGCGTTCCGGCGGTCCCTTGCGGCTCCGGCCACGGGACCCGGTTCGGCGGCGGCGCCGGGCGTCCAGCTGCTGGTGCTGGGCAACTTCTCCGGGCAGGACAGGACTGTCGCCCTCGACGGCGGCGGCTGGGGCGATGCCGAAGCCGGCGCAGACGAGCCGGAACTGGGCCACTACCCGGCTGAACTGATTCTGGGAAACTATCCCCTGGAGGCCACGGGGACACACGCCGAAATTGCGCTCCGTCCGTGGGAACTGAAGGTTTTCCGCCGGCAACACAACACCTGAGCGTCTCCCAACCAAGGCACCACACCAGCGAAGAAGGAGTTCACGATGACCATTCCACCGCTGCCAGAGCCGGATCCGTTCCCGCCGGAGCCGGGCCCCACCGGTCCGCCGGACCCGGACAATCCGTTTCCGCCCAGCAGGCCTGATCCCACGGAGCCGCGTCCGCCAGGGCCCGGACCCGAGCCGGCGCCTTCGCCGGGGCCGCTGCCGATTCCGGACCCCGGACCGGTCCCGCCAACGCCTCCCCCGCCGCACCCGGACCCCACGCGGTTCTGATTCCGGCTCTCGGCGACGGGGTTAAAAGCCTCAGTCACCAATGCTGTGTCAGTCACCAATGCTGTGCACGAAGCGGCGGACTTCGGCGTTGAACGCCTCCGGCGTTTCAGCGGCAGTCAGGTGTCCGACGTCGGGAATCACCACGAGCTGTGAACCCGGAATCTGGCGGTGCATCTCCCGGGCGACGGCCAGCGGCGACCGCACGTCCTCTTCGCCGTAAAGCAGCAGCGTGGGAACGCTGATAGTGGGCAGCACGTCACGATAATCGGCGTGTCCGCTCGCGCTCAGCAGCGCCCGCATGCCGGCAGGGTGGAAGTCTGCCATGATGGCGCTGATCTCTTCGACGATCCCGGGGTCTGCCCGCTCGGTGAAGAGCGTGGGCAGCCATGCGGGGATGAACTGTTCGGGTGGCTGGTCGAGCTCAGCCAGGATCTGCGCGTACCGCCGCTCCACCTCTTCCGCGGACAGCGAGCCGGCCCAGCCCGCATAGGCGGAGGCCAGCACCAAGGACGCCGCCATGTGCGAGTGGTTCCGGTACAGCTCCAAGGCGACCACTGAGCCCCAGGACAGCCCGAGGACATGGGGTTTCCGCGGCGCTACTTCCCGGAGGAAACCCGCCAGGGCATCGCCGAGGTCCGCGCCGGAGAAGTCCGGAGGAGGATCGTCGGAACGGCCGCAGCCCGGGGCATCCCAGGCAATGACGGTGAAATCGTTGGACAGCCCCTCCAGCTGCGGACGCCAAACGCGGCTGTCCTCGTAGGCGCCGTGGAGCAGGACCAGCGGCGGCCCTTGGCCCGCGCGCTGATAGCCGATGCGCAATCCTGAAATCTCAACGGTGTCCACGCCACACCGGTCCTTTGGGGAGCTGACCCTGAATGCTCTGATTCTAGGACGATCAGGGTCAGCTGCCTACAGGAACTACACCGCTTGCGCGGAGACCGCTGTCGCGGGATTAGACCAGGGTGATGTCCCGGGTCCGGTGATCGTAGTTGAACGTGATCCGGCCGCCGGGGTGGTGCAGTTCGTGGTTGGCGCCATCGAACGCACCGAATGCACCGTAGTTCTCGTCCCAGGAACGGTTGAGCGCGATCTTGAAGGTGTAGTGCCCGGCGGGAAGGTCCGTGGTGAGCTTCCACAGCTGGTCCACTGCATCGAGCTGCATCTGGGCTTCGTCGTACTGGGGTGCCCAGTTCGCCGGGGCGCCCAGCAGCACGTTGAAGTCGCCCGCGATTGCCACGGCTTCCGGCTGGTCGATCGTCTCAACGCTGGCGGCCTCTGCGGGCTGCTCCGTGCTGGCCTTGGCCGGCTTGGCGGCGGTCTTGCGCGTGCGCACGGCCTTCGTCACGGGTGCCACTGCGTCCTCGATCAGCTCGGCGGCCTTTTCGACCACCTTGGCGGCCTTGGACGGCGCCTTCTTCTTCGGAGCGGCCTTGGGAGCCTTCGCGGCAGCAACCTTCGCAGCGGCGGGCTTGGCGGGGAGCTCCGTGGGAACAGGCACGTCAGCCGGCACCGGAGTGCCATCGGCGAGCGCGGTTGCAAACGTGTCAGCATCCGGGAACGCCACGGTGGCACGGAGGCCGTCGTCCGTGATGGTCCAGCCGCTGCGACCCTTGACGAGCCAGCCGGCCTTGACCAGCTTGCCGGTGGCAGTGGTCAGGGCCTTGTGTCCCCGGGGGATGCCTCCGCTGAGCAGTTCACTTTCCTTCTCGTTCAGCGGGACGCGAACCGTGGCCTGGGCCAGGACGGCGCCTGCGCCGAGGGTCTCACCTGACAGGACGCTTTCCGCGAGAATGTCAAGCACTGACTTGAGTCGAACCGTGGTGGTGTCTGCAATAGCCGTGGGCATGTTTGTCCTTTCGAGCATGTGATCACTCAGCATTTTGCCAGTGAACTGTAAATAGAGGCGACTATGCGCGTTAACAACGTGTGTCGTGACCGTCTATGACGCAGAATGCGGCGCAAGTGATCTTAGAGTCTCAGCTTACTGGGGGAAACATGGGACTTTTGGCCCGTTGACAGAAGCCGGAAGGACTGCCACCGACACCCACTGGCGTGCATGTCAGGCCGCCGGGACGCGGGCGAACCCTGCGTGGAGGTCGTGGATAATCACGGTGCCGCCCAGCAGTTGAGTCTTCGCCTCGAGCTGTTTCGCCAGCTCTTCGGTGACAGCCCCGAAGATTTCGATGGTCCGAAGCTGGACGAGGGGCGCAATCGGAGGAAACCGCGGGCCGGCGACCTTCAGGTGAAACTCCAGCGATGGCACGTCCGTGTGGACGTGGAGGACGCTCATGCGTGTGCCGTCGGCCGAAAAGTAGACGTCGTAGGCGATGATCCGTGGCTCATTTACTTCGACAAAGCGGGCAAGGTCCTGCATCGCGGCCTTCAGCTCGCCAAGCTTCCCGGGCCGAACCTCGGACGTATCAAGATAGACGATGAAATCACTCATGATGCCCTTCTTATGGTGCTGCCCGCACTCACACCAAACTCGGCTCCAACCGGACGATCACTGCCTTGGACACCGGCGTGTGGCTGCCCTCGGCGACGGTCTCCAGGGGCACCAGGACATTCGCCTCCGGGTAGTACGCCGCAGCGCATCCCCGCGCCGTGGGGTAGGACACCACCCGGAAGTTCCTGATCACCCGTTCGGCACCGTCCCCGTACACGCCGCGGATGTCCACGTGCTGCCCGTCGGCCAGGCCGAGCTCGGCGATGTCCTCGGGGCTGACAAAAACAACGTCCCTGCCTTTCTTGATCCCGCGGTACCGGTCATTGTGCCCGTAGATGGTGGTGTTGAACTGGTCGTGCGAACGCATGGTCTGCAGGATCAGGGTCCCTGCCGGCCGCTCCACATACTCCAAATCATTGACCGTGAGCATGGCCTTCCCGGTGGGCGTGCGGAACGTCCGCGAATCACGCGGGCCGTTGGGCAGCACGAATCCGCCCCATTCCCGGATCCGCCGGTTGTAGTCCTCACAGCCGGCCACCACGTGCGAGATGTGGTCCCGGATGAGGTCGTAGTTCCGTTCGAAACCCGCCCAGTCCGCGTCGATCCGGCTGCCCACGGTGGCCCGGGCCAGCCGGCTGACAATCGCCACCTCGGACAACAGCCCGGGCGCCACCGGCTGCACCTTTCCCTCGGAGGCGTGCACAGCCGAAACGGTGTCCTCCACGGACACAAACTGCGGACCGGATTCCTGCACGTCGATTTCAGTCCGTCCCAAGGTGGGCAGGATCAGCGCTTCCTGGCCGGTGACAGTGTGCGAGCGGTTGAGCTTGGTGGAAATCTGCACGGTCATCTCGGTGTTCGCCACGGCGGCCTCGGCCGCGTGGGTGTCCGAGATGGCAGCCACGAAGTTGCCTCCCATCGCGACGAAAACCCTGATCCCGCCGTCGCGCATTCTGCGGATGGTTTCCACGGCGTCGGCGCCGGGTTCGCGCGGCGGTTCGAAACTGAATTCCTTGGCGAGCGAGTCCAGGAAGGCGGGAGGCATCTGCTCCCAGATGCCCATGGTCCGGTCGCCCTGCACGTTGCTGTGGCCGCGGATCGGGGACGCCCCGGCACCGGGCTTGCCGATGTTTCCGCGAAGCAGCAGAAGGTTGATGATCTCCTTGATGGTGGGCACGGCCTTCTTGTGCTGGGTGATGCCCATGGCCCAGGTGATGATCACCTTTCCCGCCCGCAGATACCGCTCGGCGAGTTCGTCGATTTCCATGCTGCTCAGCCCCGTGGCGCGCAGGACCGTCTCTTCCCGCAGCCCTGCCAGGTGGGCCCTGAGTTCGTCCAGGCCCTGGCAGTGCTCCCGGAGGAACTCATGGTCCAGGACTTTGCCGGGCCGCTTCGTTTCGGCGTCGAGCACACGTTTCGACAATGCCTGCATCAGGGCCATGTCCCCGCCCAGCCGGATCTGCAGGTACTGGTCCGCCAACTCCGTTCCGCGCCCCAGAATCCCGTTGACCTTCTGCGGATTCTTGTACCGCATGAGCCCTGCCTCCGGGAGCGGGTTGATGGCAACGATCTCGCAGCCGGCTTCCTTGGCCTCCTCCAGGGCGGTCAGCATCCGGGGATGGTTGCTGCCCGGGTTCTGTCCCATGATGATGATCAGGTCCGCCTTGGCGAAGTCGTCATAGGAGATGGTGGCCTTGCCGACGCCGATGGTCTGGCCCATGGCCCAGCCGGAGGATTCGTGGCACATGTTGGAGCAGTCCGGCAGGTTGTTGGTCCCGTACGCCCGCACGAACAGCTGGTACAGGAACGCGGCCTCGTTCGACGTCCGGCCGCTGGTGTAGAACGCGGCTTGGTCCGGGCTGTCCAGGCCTTGGAGCTTGCTCCCGACGATGGAAAATGCCTCGTCCCAGCTGACCGGCCGGTAGTGGTCCTCCCCCGCCGGTTTGTACACCGGTTCGGTGAGGCGGCCCTGCATCCCGAGCCAGTATTCGGACCTCCCCCGCAGTTCGCTGACCGGATTTTCGGCCCAGAACCCGGACGGGACGACGACGGGCGTTGCCTCCCAGGTGACCGCCTTGGCACCCTGTTCACAGAACTCGAACGTCTTGCGGTGCCCGGGGTCCGGCCATGCGCAGCTCATGCAGTCGAAGCCGTCCTTTTGGTTCAGCCCCAGCAGCGTCTTGCCGGCCCGTCCGACGCCCATGTGTTTCAGGGCCGGCTGCATGGAGTGATACACCCCGGGGATGCCCGCGGCCCAGTCCTTCGGCTTCGCCACTTCAAGGTTGTTTTCGTCGGCTTCCTCGACGTGCGGGTTCTTGCGCGGCATGCTGCACCCTCCCTGGCTTGGAACGCCCTGCGTGGAACGCACCGTTCGGTGCTGCCCTTTCATCAGGATTAGCAGTTCTGGAGTGCCCGGGCAAGCATTTGGCCCGGCTTCCCGGGTTATCCTCCGGGGTGTTGTTCAGGTGCCGAGGGGCGGACAATAGGACCCACCCGTCCTGAATGTCCGGAGCCGTCATGCCGCGCTTCCACAACTGGCTTCAGCACCACCGCCTGGCTGCCTTCTTTGTTCTCTCGTATGTGATTTCCTGGCTGTCCTGGCCGGTGTATGCGCTGGGCATGATGCCGACGATGGAGTTCCTGCCGATCGGTCCGCTGGCAGCCGCGGTCGTTGTGATAGGCCTCGCCGAAGGGCGGTCCGGCTACAGGGCGTGGGGCCGCCGGATCATCCGCTGGCGGGTGGGCTGGGTCTGGTACGCCGTGGCCCTGCTCCTCCCGGCCGTGCTGGTGCTGGTCACGGGCACAGTCAATATACTGCTGGGCGCTGCCGCACCTGGTCTGTCCCAGCTGACCTGGACCGGGCTGCTCGTGGTCTTCGCCGTGCGCCTGGTCAACCCCATGGACGGGCCGCTGGGTGAGGAACCGGGATTCCGCGGCTACGCCGTACCGTTACTCCAGGCCGGACGGTCGCCGCTGCAGTCAGCGGCGCTCCTTGGGGTCGTCGTGGCCTTCTGGCACCTGCCGCTGATCATCTTCGGGGGGCTCAGCCTGATCGGCCTGCCCACGACGTTCGTCATCACGTTCCTATACGTGTGGCTGTTCAACCGCACCGGCGGCAGCGTGCTGATGACACTGCTCTTCCACAACAGCCAAGGCACCTTCACCGTGGGATCGTACGGTTTCACCGGTCCCGACGAACCGCGCGCGGAGCTGATCTATTTTGTCGTGGTTGCCGCCGCAGCCCTCGCCACTATCCTGTTGGACCGACCGGCCTGGCGCTCCGCACCCAAGGAAGCAACCGACGTCGGCCCTCTCTCCCGGCGCTTCAACCGCACCGCATCCGGGCCCCCGGCCTGACTAATCCCCAACCCAACCCCGTTAGGAGGAGTGATGTCCTCACCACTCGCTTCCACCGCCGGACCGATCGCCCTAGTTGCAGGCCTCACCTTCGCCGCCGTCGATGTCTCGAGGCTGCTCGCGGCCGACACCAGCAAGGAACGGATTGCGATGATGCGCGAAACCCCGTTCCAGGTGACCAACGCGCTCTACTTCGTGGTCTTCATCGGCCTGCTCCTGGCGCTGGTCTCCGTGTACCTGAGGCACCACGCAGACGCCGGAGCGCTCGGCGCCGTCGCCTTCTGTTTCGCCCTGGTGGGCACCATGGACATGGCCGGCAACATGTGGTTCGACGGCTTCGCCGGTCCATGGATCGCCGACGTCGCACCCGAGGCCATCCTGGCGGGCGGCTCGGGAATGCTGGTCATCGGTGGGCTCTCGAGCTATGTCCTCTTTGCCCTCGGCTGGATGGTCTTTGGGATCGCCGGATGGCGGGCACGCATGTTCCCGGCCTGGCTGGGCGCGGCCTTCGTAGTGGCCGGTATCCTCGGCTACAACGCGGGCCTGCCGCCCTACGGAATACCGATCGGCCTGGCCATGGCGGCGCTGGGGTGGTGGATCACCAGCAGCACCCAGGGCGCCCGTAGCGCTGCCCGCCGCGACGAAGCGGCTGCCTAGGAGTAGCCCAGCTCCGCGAGCAGCTCTGTTTTGCGCTCTTCCTCCGCAAACGAGGACCGGATGGAGTTGGAAGCCAGCCGCACCCGGTCGAACTCGGACAACCCCAGCATGGTCTCCAGCTGCACGAAGTTGTCGTCCACGTACCCGCCGAAGTACGCGGGATCGTCCGAATTCACGCTGACGTTCAGTCCCGCGGCGAGCATGGCCGGCAGCGGATGGTCGGCCAGCGTGTCCACGGCACGGAGCCGGACATTGGACAGCGGGCACACCGTCAGCGGCACCCGCTCCGCCACGAGGTGTTCCACCAGCTCCGGGTCCTCCATGCAGCGGATGCCGTGGTCGATCCGCTCCACGTCCAGCAGTTCCAGCGCATCAATGATGTACGACGGCGGTCCCTCCTCGCCGGCGTGCGCAATCCGGTGCAGCCCCGCCTCCTTCGCCCGGGCAAAGAGCCGTTCGAACTTGGCCGGCGGGTTGCCCACCTCGGCCGAGTCCAGGCCGATGCCGGCGATCGGCGCGTCCATGGCCAGCAGCTGCCCCAGGACTTCGAGCGCTGATTCCTCGGACAGGTCCCGCAGGAACGCGGCGATGAGCAGTGTAGATATGCCGAACTCCTCCAGGGAGTTGGCCAGCACGGAGGCCACGCCGTTCACGCAGGTTTCCAGCGCCACCCCGCGGGACAGGTGGGCCTGCGGATCCAGCATGATTTCGGCGTGCCGGACGCCCGCAACAGCAGCCCTGGCGAGGTAGGCACGGGTCATGTCGGCGAAGTCCTGCTCCGTCTGCAGCACGGCCATGTTGGCGTAGTACAGGTCCAGGAAGGACTGCAGGTCGGTGAACTCATATCGTGAGCGCAGCTCGTCCAGGTCCGCATAGGGAAGCTGGATTCCGTTCCGTTCCGCCAGGGCGAAGATCAGCTCCGGTTCCAGCGTCCCTTCGATGTGGAGGTGCAGCTCCGCCACCGGCAACAGCTTGCTCGGTTCTTCGGCAATCGGTTCTCCGGCAACGGGTTCTTCGGCTTCGGTTTGTTCGGCGTGCGTGCGCTCGGCTTCCGGGAGCTCGGCCTCGGGTTGTTCCGGGGCGGGTACGGGAGCATCGCTGAGTGCTGGCGCACCGTCGTAAGTTTCCATCCGGTAAGGATATGCCCGCATCGCTCCGGCACCGATAGAGTCGAATGAATGCACACTGAACAGCATGCTTCCGATTTGCCGTTCCTGGTTTCGGACCACGCCACGGATGGATTTGTGCGGGTCCGCGGAGCCCGGGAAAACAACCTTCGCAACGTGGACGTGGACGTGCCCCGGGATGCCATCGTCGCGTTCACCGGTGTTTCCGGTTCCGGCAAGTCATCGCTCGCCTTCGGCACCATCTATGCCGAGGCCCAGCGCCGCTACTTCGAGTCCGTGGCGCCGTACGCGCGGCGCCTCATCCAGCAGGGGCACAACCCCAAGGTGGAGATGATCACCGGGCTGCCTCCCGCCGTCGCGCTCCAACAGCGGCGCGGTACGCCGAGCAGCCGCTCCACCGTAGGCACGGTGACCACGCTGTCCAACTCGCTGCGCATGCTGTTCTCCCGGGCCGGCACGTACCCTGCCGGCATGGCGCAGCTGGATTCGGACGCCTTCTCGCCCAACACGGCCGCTGGCGCCTGCCCCGTCTGCCACGGCCTGGGCATTGCCCACACCGTCAGTGAATCTTCGCTGGTTCCGGACACCTCGCTGAGCATCGCCGACGGCGCCATCGCCGCGTGGCCCGGCGCATGGCAGGGCAAGAACCTCCGCGATATCCTCAGTCACCTGGACTACGACGTCCACACGCCGTGGCGGAGGCTCCCCAAAAAGGACCGTGACTGGATCCTCTTCACCGAGGAACAGCCCGTCGTGGAAGTGACACCGAAGCGTGACCGCGTGGCCAAACCGTACAAGGGCCGTTTCTGGAGCGCCAAGAGCTACGTGCTGCACACCCTGGCCGACTCCAAGAGCGACACCATGCGCCAGCGCGTCCTCCGCTTTATGGAAACAGGACCGTGCGAACGCTGCAGCGGAAGCGGACTGACCCCGGACGCCCTGGCGGTGACGTTCGCCGGCCGGACCATCGCGGAGCTCAACGCCGTGCCCATGGCCGAACTGGCCGAGATCATCCGGCCCACGAGCAAACTCAAGGACGCCGGGACGGCAAGCCGTGCGGCGGCCTCGGGCGAGACCAACGAAGTGGCCGTCGCCATCACCCGCGACCTCCTGCTGCGGATCACCGTCCTGCTGGAGCTGGGCCTGGGCTACCTCGCCCTGGGCCGCGCCACCCCCACGCTCTCCCCCGGCGAAATGCAGCGGCTGCGGATCGCCACCCAGCTGCGCTCCGGCCTGTTTGGCGTGGTGTACGTGCTGGACGAACCGTCCGCCGGGCTCCACCCCGCCGACGCCGAACCGCTCCAGGCCGTGCTCGAAGCGCTCAAATCCTCCGGGAACTCGGTATTCGTGGTTGAACACAACATGGACGTGGTCCGCCGTGCCGACTGGCTTGTTGATGTGGGTCCCCGCGCCGGTGAAGGCGGCGGCGAGATCCTGTACAGCGGCCCCGTTGCCGGACTCGCCGAGGTCGAGTCGTCGGTCACGCGGCCCTTCCTGTTCCCCGACGGAAACGACGGGACGCACGACGGCGGGACGCGCCGCGGCGGCGCTGCGCCCGGTAAGCCTGCGACCGGTAAACCTGCTGCCAGAAAACCTGATGTCAGGGAGGCGGACGGCTGGCTGGGGCTGAAGGGCATCAGCCGGCACAACCTCAGGGATCTCGACGCGGATTTCCCGCTGGGCATCCTGACCGCGGTCACCGGTGTTTCGGGCTCGGGCAAGTCCACACTGGTGAGCCAGGTCCTGGCCGAGGTGGTGGGGGCACGGCTGCACCCTGAACCCGGGGCGGAGGCGGCTGCCGGACCCGGTGACCTGGGATCCGAGGACACTGAATCAAACGGGCCGCTGAATGTTGCCGAGGCTGTGGGCGAAACCAGCGGCATGGACCGGATTGACCGGCTGGTGCGGGTGGACCAGAAACCGATCGGCCGCACGCCGCGGTCGAACCTGGCCACCTACACCGGGCTCTTCGACGCCGTGCGCAAGGAGTTCGCCGCCACGGAGGAGGCCCGTGCCCGGGGTTTCGGTGCGGGACGGTTCTCCTTCAACGTTGCCGGCGGCCGCTGCGAGACCTGCCTGGGCGAAGGGTTCGTGGCCGTGGAGCTCCTGTTCCTCCCGGGCAGCTACGGCCCCTGCCCCGAATGCCAGGGCTCGCGCTACAACCCGGAAACCCTTGAGGTCACGTACAACGGCAAGAACGTGGCCGAGGTGCTGGCCATGACAGTGGATGCCGCCGCGGAATTCCTTGGCGACGTCCCGGCCGCCGCCCGCAGCCTGCAGACGCTGCGCGACGTGGGCCTGGGCTACCTCCGGCTGGGCCAGCCCGCCACCGAACTTTCCGGCGGCGAGGCACAGCGGATCAAGCTGGCCACCGAACTCCAGCGCGCCCGCCGCGGACACACCCTGTATCTTCTGGACGAGCCCACCACTGGCCTGCACCCCGCGGACGTCCAGCTGCTCATGGCCCAGCTGCACGGCCTGGTGGACGCCGGCAACACGGTCATCGTGGTGGAACACGAGATGGACGTGGTGGCCGCAGCGGACTGGGTGATCGATCTCGGCCCGGCCGGTGGTGACGCCGGCGGCGAGATTGTGGCGTCCGGGACACCCGCCGCCGTCGCGCGTTCCAAGCAGAGCCGGACGGCGCCGTACCTGGCAACCGCGCTGGGCGTGTGATCCCGGGCCCGCAGCCATCACGCCACGCGCGGTAACTATTTCGATTTGATAACGCGGCGGCACTGTCCTAGCGTGGGACGTGATCCCGCCGAGCGGGACATCGAATGCCCGGTGCTGCCACCACCAGTAACTGCCCGGCCGGCAGACACCGTAAATGACCTCTAGTTTGTCAGGGGCGGGCAGTGGCGCGACAACGTCCGGGGACGGACCGAGCGCAGGTGGCCCTTTCGGAGCATCCACCCCCATGAACACTTCCACTCGCATGAACAAATCCAAATTGGGAACCGTTGCGCGCCGCGGAGTCACCTTGGCTGCCGTTTCGGCCGCGGGCCTCGCACTCTCCGCGACCGCCGCCAGTGCGGCCGCCCCCACCGCCACGAGCGCCAGCACCTGGGACTCCCTTGCCCAGTGCGAAAGCGGCGGCAACTGGAGCACCAACACCGGCAACGGCTTCAGCGGCGGTCTGCAGTTCACGGCCAGCACCTGGTCCGCCTACGGCGGCACCGGGTCACCGGCGGACGCCACCCGCGAGCAGCAGATCGCCGTCGCCGAAAACGTCCAGGCCAGCCAGGGCTGGGGCGCCTGGCCCGCCTGTGCAGCCAAGCTAGGACTGAGCGGCGGCGGCGGTGCACCTGCACCGAGCGTTCCCGTCACCCCGGCTCCCACCGAGGCTCCGGTGCAGGCCGCGCAGGCTCCTGTCCAAGCGGCCTCCGCTGCAGTTGCGCCTGCCCAGGCGCCCGTCCAGGCTGAACCGCGCCACGCCGCCGAGGTGCCGCTGAGCGGCGAAACCTACACGGTGGAGGCTGGCGACACCCTGAGCACCATCGCAGAAAAGCTGAACATCACGGGCGGCTGGCAGACCCTTGCCGACGCCAACGTTGACACCATCGCGGATCCCGACCTGGTGTTTGAAGGACAGGTTCTGCAGCTGCCTGCCTAAGGCAGCAACCGTCCTGACTCAGGACGCCTGGTTCAGCGGTAGCCGTTAACCACGACGCCGGAGCCTCCCATGGTGGGGAGCTCCGGCGTCATTGTTTCTTAAGTCAGTTCAGAAGCAGTCAGTTCAGGCTGGCGTGCGGGTACGTAGCCTGCGGCAGTTCCCGGACGATCCGGACTTTCCAGGCGGAGTCGTCGCTGGTGTCCAGGACGGCCACCGTGCCGATGTGCAGGTGCAGGGCCACGCGCTTGGCTGCCAGGAGCTCCAGGTAAAGGTGCTCGTTCATGCGCGCCGGCGAATCGATCACGAACTTGACTGCGTCGCGCACCTTGCGGTAGTTGTCACTGCGTTCGCGGTGCAGGTGCAGTTCCAGCGAGTGGCGCTGGCGGACCTTCGGTTCGTGCTTGTTCAGCCACGAAACGCCTGCATGCACGCCGATCACAACGGCCAGGGATACGGCGTAGATCCACCAGCCGGTGGACAGGAGGAACAGGGGAAGGTTGGCGATGGCCACCACTGCGATGAACAGGCGGAGGGCCACGATGCGCCGAAGAGTGAGGGCGACAGAGCTGATGGCGGCGCGGAAACCGTGCTGCTCTTTGCGGGCCGCTACCGGGTCCAGGGTGAACTCATCAAGCACCAGGATGCCGTTGGCTTCCGGGCTCAGCATTTGTCCGAACTTCGGAGCGAACGGAACTGCTTGGGTCAGTGTCATGTCGTATCTTCCGGAGGGTGGGCTGAGGGGGGAACTGCTTGGGGTCATCTTAGTGAAATTGTGACCGTGTTGTCGCCGTCGTCTCACCATACGGTCCAGTAGACTACGCCGCGCCCCCTTGCCAACCGCTGACAGCCTACCCCATGTGTGCGGCTGCAGCGCCGGGGCCAGTGCCGCCAGCGGCATTTGGTCTGGGACCCCGGCACCTCCACACTTGAAGAATGCAGACTTTCCTTCCCTATCCAGATTTCCAGCAGAGCGCCGCGGCCCTGGACCGCGTTCGGCTCGGCAAGCAGCGTGTCGAGGCGCTGCAGACCCTGCGTGCGCTGGTGATCCCGGAGTACGGCTGGCAGTCGCACCCGGCCGTCCGCATGTGGATGGGCTACGTCCCCGCCCTGACGATGTACGGCCTGGCCATGGCGGATGAATGGATCGCCCGCGGCGGCGAAGACACCACCCGCGGCAAGATCGTCGAATTCGCGCCGCAGGCAGATCACCCGGCGTACGCGGCCAAGATCGCCATGCCGCCGTGGCTCGGCGAGCCGGACCTCCACCTCAGCCACCGCTCCCGGCTGCTGCAGAAGGAACCGCGTTTCTACACTGAACTTTTCCCGGGAACGCCGGCGGACCTGGAGTACGTCTGGCCCGAACCGCGGCACGAGTTCCTCCCGGAAGATCCGGTAGGCGACCGGCTCTGGATCCTGCGCGCCCTGGTGGGAGACACAGACCCGAAAAAGCTGGACACCATCAGCCTGCCGGAGGTTGGCCGCGCCGCGAAGGCCGCTGCCCAGTCCGACGAATACGAGTTCGTCTACGCCGACTCCGGCTCACGCCGCCCGCCCAAGAACCCCAAGAAGCGGCCTCCCAAGCAACTGGTCAAGAAGCCCACCCGCAAGCGCCAGCTGCAGGAAGAGGCCTTCCGCACCCTCCCCGGCAACTCGGCAATCGCCGTACCGTTCGACGGCGGCGCCACGTTTGCGGTGGGCAAGGTCCAGGGCCGCCCCATCACGGTGGACGGCCGCTTCGCCCGGAACTTCCAGGTAACCGAGGTTGTGGAACGCTCATCGTTCGACTACCCGGCACTGCTCCAGGACCCGCGGCTGTTCTTCCCGATTCCTGCGCCGTAGGCGTGGTCAGCGGCGCCTAGCCGAGCCGTTGGGGCAGCTCTGGCAGACTGGTCCGTATGACTGTTCTTATGGCCGGCTGCGGCGATCTTGGTACCGAGGCCGGGCTGCGGTTCGCTGCCGCCGGCCACCGCGTGGTGGGCTGGCGCCGGTCGCCTGACAAGCTTCCGGCCGCCATCGAAGGTGTCGCGGCGGACCTGACCACGGCGGCGCTGCCGCCCATCCCGGCGGACACCACCGCCGTCGTTGTGGCCATTGCGGCCGACTCTCCCACCGAGGACGCCTACCGGGCCGCCTACGTGGACGGGCTTGGGAACGTCCTCGATGCGCTGGAGCGCGGACGCGGGCACGACGGCGGGGCGTCACCTTCGCCGCTTCGACGCGTGTTGTTCGTCTCCTCTACCGCCGTTTACGGCGATGCGGAGGGCGGCTGGGTGGATGAAAGCACGACGCCGGCACCCGGCGGATTCTCCGGCCGCATCATCCGCGAGGCGGAGGAACTGTTGCACAGGCGGTTGATCGGCACCGGAATCGCCCCCGTCGTGCTCCGGCTGGGCGGCATTTACGGCCCGGGGCGGACGCGGCTCATCGACCAGGTGCGGGCAGGCACGGCTGAGGCCCCGGCGGAACCCCGCTACACGAACCGGATCCACCGCGATGACGCCGCGGCGGCCATTGTGCACCTTTGTACCATGGCCGCAGACCCCGGTCCCGTGTACCTCGGGGTGGACAACGACCCCGCCGAGCTCGGCGAGGTCCAGCGCTTCCTGGCCGCCGAACTGGGACTCCCCCAGCCGGCGTCGGCCATTGCTGGCGAACCGTCCCGCGGCGGGAACAAGAGGTGCAGCAACGCCCTGCTCCGCAGCACCGGGTTCGAGTTCGTATACCCCACTTTCCGTGAGGGGTACCGCGCCATGCTGGCCGGCGAAGGCTTCCGGCACCCGTGATGCGCGCCTTTCCGTGTCCGACGTTGTAGCCGAAACTTTCTTCTAAGGGGAACAGTGGATTTTCAGCACATCATTGAGACGGTCGGCAGGTTCATGGACTTTGCCGGCGTCGCCGTAATGGTGATCGGCGCCGTCGTCTCCATCCCCATGGCCGTGCGTGGATTCCAGCCGAAGCGCCTGCCGGAAGGCGCCGAACCGCTCTCCGTCTACCGTTCGTACCGGCAGCTGCTGGGACGCTCCATCCTGCTGGGACTTGAGCTCCTGGTGGCAGCGGACATCATCCGGACGGTCGCGGTCACACCCACGTTCGAAAGCGTGGGTGTGCTGGCGATCATTGTGCTCATCCGGACGTTCCTGAGCTTCTCGCTGGAGCTGGAAATCACCGGCCGCTGGCCGTGGCAGAAACAGCCCGCAGGCGAGGCGGCCTCGGCCGGCTCCGCGAGCTCGGCCGCCGGCTAACACCCTTCTCGGCTGTCAGGCGGCTCGGCTAGGCTCACAGGATGACTGGGCCGGAGATGCAAGCTGCGAGCCTGCCTGACCCATGGCCTAAGCCACCTGAGCTGCCCGCCCCTGTCCTCATGGAGCAACGATGGACCGATGCAGTGTTCCTGCACTGGCGCATCCCCGAGGCGGAGTCGGCGGCATTCATGCCGTCCGGAGTGGTGCCGGACGTGTTCGACGGGTCCGCCTGGGTGGGGCTGATCGGGTTCCGCATGCAGAAGGCGGGCTTTGGCCGTGGGCCCGCTGTGCCGTTTTTCGGGGACTTCAACGAGATCAACGTCCGCCTGTACTCGCGCGAACCGGATGGCACCCGGGGTGTGGTGTTCCTGAGCCTGGACGCCGACCGGCTGGCCGTTGTCCTGGCCGCCCGCGCGGCCGGGATCCCCTACGTGTGGTCGCACGCCCGCTTCCGCCCGGCCCAACCCGGCAGACCGGCCACCGGCTATTCCGTGCGTAGGTTCCGCCGCGGCGCGACGAGCGGTTTCGCGGTTATTCCGGCGTTCGACGACATCGCGGCGGATCCCCTGTCCATCCACCTCACGGCCAGGTTCGGGCTGCACTCCCGCTTCCGCGGCCGTACGCTCTACATTCCGAACACCCATCCGGCGTGGCCGCTGTACCGGGCTGAGCTGACGGTACTGGACGACGGGTTGGTCAGCGCCGCCGGCCTCAACGTGACAGGGCCGCCCGACTCCGTGCTGTACTCCCCCGGGGTCCGGACGCGGTTCGGCAAGCCGCGCGTGCTCGGGGCTGAGGCTGGGCGCGTACGGATCTAGTCGTTCGAACTCTTCACTGGATTAGAGCGTCCTGACTGTCCGCAGGCCTAAAATGTCTGACCCCTTTGGCAGAGTTATCCCATGGAAGCCATGGGGGATCTTGCAGCAGAAGGGGCGTTGCAGTGGGCCGAGCTGCCCGCAACCGCGTCTGCTGTCCAGCCTCCTCCTGTTCAAGCGCGAGCCGCGCGCGTCCGCGGCCTGCGCACTGTCCCCGCAGGACTCCACCATCCGGATGCTTTAGCGGACGACGGTGGCGGGTCCGGTGATCTGGCGCGGTGTCTTGAGCTGCTCAGGACCTTGAGTTCGACGGCGGTCGTCGAAACGGCGCTGCTGAGCTTCCGCGAGGCCGCGGCCTTCGCCGACAAGGTCGAGGAAATCTCCCGGGCCGCGGAATACCTGCAGATCGTCGCGGCCGGCGCCGTGGACCGGACCCGTCGTGAAGCCGCAATAGCTGCGCGCTCGGCCGCAGTCGGCTCGGGCTCAGGCTCGGGCGCGGCGGTCGGCTGGGTCACGGGATGGGGCACAGAAACCGCCGCAGCGGATCATCAGGTGCCCCCGGCGCCGAACCCCACCAATTCGGACCCGGCTGATGACGGGTGCCGGAACGCCACCGAATTCCTTCGGGCCCGGCTGCGGATCAGCGTCTCCGAAGCCCGCCGCCGTCTCGCTCTCGCGTCCGCGATGCTGCCCAGGACGGGGTTCACGGGTCACATCGAGCCGCCGGAGCGGCCCGAACTTGCCGCCGCCGTTGCCGCCGGGAGCGTCGCGTCCCGCCCGGCGACCATCATCACTCTGGCCCTGGACCGGGTCCGGCATCACGCCACCGCGGACACCACCGCCCGGATGGAACACGCCCTGACCCGCACCGCAGCACAATACGACACGGATTTCCTGACCCGGGTCGCCCGCCGCTGGACCGACGCGATCGACCAGAACGGATCCGAACCGTCCGAGGAAGAACTCCGCCGCCGCCAGGGTGTCTTCCTCCGGCAGGCCCGCCGTGGCCTGCAGCACATCGAAATCTTCGCGACCCCGGACCAATGCGAACCCCTCCTGACCGTCATGAACACCGCCACCAACCCCCGCACCCAGGCCGGGGCGGTTGCTGACAGCGACGCAGACAAAAGCGGATGCGGCGGCGGCGACGGAACCGACACCAGCGGGACAGGCGGCGCACCTGATGCCGGCCTGGACCGGCGGACCCGTCCGCAGCGGCTCCTGGACGGCCTCGTCGGCGCCTGCAAAGCGTCCCTCACCACCGATGCACTCCCCGCCGCGGGAGGGCTCCGGCCCCAGGTGATGGTTACCATCGACTACCGGAACCTCCTGGACCGCCTCGAACACACCACCGAAGCCACCAGCATCCCCGGCATCCCCGGCACGGGGTCGTTCACGTTCACCGGCCCGGTCACCGCCTCCACGATCCGGAAGATCGCCTGCGATGCCGACGTCATCCCGGTCCTGCTCGGCAGCCAGGGACGCATCCTGGACATCGGCCGCACCACCCGGATTTTCCCGCCGCACATCCGCAAAGCCATCACCGCCCGCGACCAGGGCTGCGCGTTCCCCGGCTGCACGATCCCGGCCCCCTGGTGCGAAGCGCACCACATCAATTACTGGTCGCACGGCGGGAGCACCAGCACGGACAACGGAACCTGCTGTGCTCCCATCACCACCACCTCATCCACAAAGAACAATGGACCATCCAGGTCAAAACCGGGATTCCCTGGTTCATCCCGCCACCCCACATCGACCCACGCCAAAAACCACAACGCAACAGATACTTCCGATGCTGAGCAGCGCCCAAATCGGCCCAGCTCTTTCCACCGGGCCGGACGAGCTAGCCACACCTGGTGAAGAAGATCGTCCGCTCTGCAAGAATCAAAGAGCGGACGCTCACACCTTGGAATAAGGAGACACGCCATGCTGAACCGCTTCTACGTGAACCCGATCCTTCCAGCACAGGACGGCGACCGTGCCCGGAAGTTCTACCGCGATGTCCTTGGCCTCGACCTTCTCACCGGCCCAACGGATGATCCCATGGTCTTCGGAGCGGCCTCCGGCTCGAGCATCGCCCTCACCGAGCTCCCGGACAGGATTCCCCCGGCCTATCCAATGATCAGCTTCATGGTCGAAGACATCGAGAATCTCGTGAAGGAGCTAAAAGCGCGTGGCGCCACATTCCAGCCACCGGGCGCCGGAAGCTTCGCCGGCGTCGAAGGCCAAGCTGAGGGCGAGGTAATGGATTTCGGCGCCGTGAAGTCAGCATTCCTCCAGGACACCGAGGGAAATGTCATTGCACTGAACGAGATGATGGGCTGGCCTCCCCACGAGTAGGGTCACCCCCTAGCGACCCGCCGCGTACCCCTGCCCACCGCGCGGATTGGCGGCAGCCTGCAGCACCCCCGTCAGAGGATCGCGCACGACGGCGGACAACCGTCCCAGCGTCCAGTCACCAGCCCGCGTGATCCGGTGGCCGCGACGCTCCAAACCCGCAATGACGCCGTCGCCTAATCGGTCCTCCACCACGGCCCCGCCCGGCTCCCACGTTCGGGGCCAGAATGACCCCGGCATCGACGTCGTATGGAACATGGGCGCATCGATGGCCTGCTGCGGAGAGTAGCCGCCCACGATTGTCCGCAGAAGGTAAGGCAGCTGCCACTGATCCTGTTGGTCCCCGCCGGGCGAGCCCAGCGCAGTTACAGCCCTGCCGTTCCGAAGCACGAGCGTTGGCGTCAGGGTGGTCCGGGGGCGCTTTCCCGGGGTCAGCGTGGACGGCGTTCCGGGTTCGAGCCAGGTCATCTGCAGCCGTGTGCCCAGGCAGAACCCCAGTTCGGGAATCGCCGGGGAGGACTGCAACCAACCGCCGGACGGAGTCGCAGAGATCATGTTTCCCCAGCGGTCCACAACGTCGATATGGCAGGTATCGCCGCGCGTCTCCCCGGTCGCCAGCACTGTCGGCTCACCCACGCCGGCACTGAAGCGGCTCCCGCGAAGACCCGGCCCGGCGTCGTCGTTCCCGAGCGACGACGGCACATACTCCGTCCGCAGCGGCGGGTGGAACGGCTCGCGTCCCGGAACTTGGCCGGGCCGGAACTCGAGCGACGCCCGCTCCGTGATCAAGGCACGGCGCGCGGCGGCGTACTCGGCGGACAACAGGTAGTCGAGCGGAACATCCGTATCGCCGTAGTAGGCCTCGCGGTCCGCGAGCGCCAGTTTCTGTGCCTCGAGGATGGTGTGCGCGCCAAGTTCGGTGGACGGGTCAAGGTATTCGTCGGCGAACCCGTCCAGGATCGCAAGAGTCTGCAACAGTGCCGGACCCTGACCCCACGGACCGGTCTTGGCGATCGTGTGGCCGCGGAATTCGATGGTGGCGGCGTCTTCGTAGCCAGCCTCGAAGGCTGCCAGATCGCTCATTGCCAGTACGCCGCGGTGGTCCGTGCCGGACGAGTGCCTGTGCGGCACCTGGACGGACCGGACCATCGCCGTTGCGACGAAGCCCTCGCACCATTCACGGCGGGCGGCATCGATACGCTCCTCGCGGGAGGACTCTGCTGCACCCGCTTCCAGAAGCCGCTCAAGGGTCCGCGCATAGGCCGGGTTGCGGAACAACTCGCCGTCGGCCGGGACCCTGCCTTCCGGCATCCACAGCTCGGCCGACGTGGGCCAGTGCTCCCGGAACAGTCCGGAAACGGCAGCGACCGTCGCTCCAACGCGGCCCAGCACCGGATGGCCGTCCCGGGCATACCCGACTGCAAACTCCAGCACAGCCGGCAACTCCCATGTCCCGTGGTCGCGCAGCAGCAGGAGCCAGGCGTCGACGGCGGCAGGCACCGCCGTCGCGAGGGCACCCGAGCCGGGGACAAGTTCCAGGCCTTCCGAGCGATAGTGTCCGGGCATTGCTCCGGCGGGCGCGGGACCCTGCCCCATCAGGACCATCGGTTTGCCTGGCGCCTCGGCGGTGACGAACACACCGGTCATGTCCCCGCCCGGACCGTTCAGGTGCGGCTCAACAACGTGGAGCACGAACGCCCCTGCGGTGGCGGCGTCGAACGCATTCCCGCCGCGTTCCAGCACCGCCTGAGCGGTGGCCGTCGCAGTCCAGTGCGTGGAGGCGCTCATCCCGAAGGTGCCCCGCAGCGTGGGGCGCGTGGTGAACGGATCGGGCCGCGTGAAAGTCATGGGGTCCACTGTAGCCACGGCCTGGGTCGGGAGTGCGGTGCGGTTACTTGCCCAGGCCGGCCTTTCGCAGCGCTTCGGCCATGGCGGTGTTCACCGGAGCGGGCTTGGGCGGCGGCGTCCGCTTGGCGTCGGTACGGTCGTTCCTCGCGGGCCGGCCGTCATTCCGCGGCGGACGGGCATCCTTCCGCGGCTGACCGGCGTCGCTACCTTGCCGCGGCGCACTGGTGCCCTGCCTCGGCGCATTGTTGCCCTGCCGCCCACCGGCAGCAGCCGACCGGCCACCGGGAGGTGCCGGTTCGTCGTCGAGCCTCAGCGTGAGCGAGATGCGCTTCCGCTCGGGATCCGCCTCGAGGACCTTCACCCGCACCACTTGTCCGGATTTCACCACTTCGCGCGGATCGGACACGAAGCGGTTAGCCAGCGCGGATACGTGCACGAGCCCGTCCTGGTGCACTCCGACGTCCACGAACGCCCCGAACGCGGCCACGTTGGTGACAGTTCCCTCCAGGATCATCCCGGGCCGGAGGTCGGAAATCTTCTCGATCCCTTCCGAGAACTTGGCCGCTGCGAATGCCGGCCTCGGATCCCGTCCGGGCTTCTCCAGCTCGGAAATAATGTCCTGCACCGTGGGCAGGCCGAAGGCACCCTCAACGAAGTCCTGCGGGTTGAGCGCGGCGAGGCTGCCGGTACCTGCCCCTCCTACGGCTGCCCTGCCGGCAGTTGCCCTTCCGCCTGCGGCGGCGACGATCTTCCGCGCCACCGGGTAGGCCTCGGGGTGCACGCTGGAAGCATCCAGCGGCTCCGCTCCCCCGGTGATCCGCAGGAATCCCGCACACTGTTCGAACGCTTTGGCGCCCAGCCGCGGCACCTTCTTCAGCTCGCTCCGCTTGGCAAACGGTCCGTGCTCGTTCCGGTATGCCACGATGTTCTCGCTCAGCAGCGGTCCGACGCCGGCCACACGGCTCAGCAGCGCGGGCGACGCCGTGTTGACGTCCACCCCAACAGCGTTGACGCAGTCCTCCACCACGGCATCCAGGCTGCGGTCCAGCTTCGCAGCTGTGACATCGTGCTGGTATTGCCCGACGCCGATCGACTTCGGCTCGATCTTCACCAGCTCCGCCAGCGGATCCTGCAGGCGCCGGGCGATGGACACGGCACCGCGCAGGGAAACATCCATGCCGGGCAGCTCGGCAGCAGCCAGCGCGGACGCCGAGTACACGGAGGCTCCGGCTTCCGACACCACCAGCTTTTCCGGCGGCCGGGTTCCCGGTGCCCCGTTGCCCGTTTGTCCCGCCGCTGACCCCGCGGACAGTTTCTTGATCAGTTCGAGGGCGAGCTTGTCCGTCTCGCGGGATGCCGTCCCGTTGCCGATCGCCACGAGTTCGACGGCGTGCTGACGAGCCAGCCGGACCAGCGTGGCCAGGGCTTCGTCCCATTTCCGCGCCGGGGCGTGCGGGTAGACAGTGTCCGTGGCCACCACTTTGCCGGTGCCGTCCACCACCGCTACCTTCACGCCGGTGCGGAGCCCGGGATCCAGCCCCAGGGTGGCCCTGTTTCCGGCCGGGGCAGCCAGCAGCACGTCGCGGAGGTTGGCGGCGAAAACCCGGACGGCTTCGTCTTCGGCGGCTGCGAACATCCGTCCGCGCAGGTCGGCCGTCAGCCGGGCCAGCACCCGCGAGCGCCACGCCACCTGCGCGGTCTGCAGGAGCCACTCGTCGGCGGGACGGCCGCGGTCCGCAACCCCGAGGAACCTGGCCACGGCGGATTCGTAGCGGCCGCGGGCGGCGGCCAGGGCGTCGTCGTCGGACGGTTCAGCCTCGGCGAGATCCAGCTCCAGCACCCCGTCCTTTTCCCCGCGAAGCAGCGCCAGGACGCGGTGCGACGGCATGCCCGACGGCACCTGCGAAAACTCGAAGTAGTCCTTGAACTTCTGGCCCTCGGTCTCCTGGCCCTTCTTCACCCGGGACACCATGCGGCCCTGGCTCCAGAGCCGTTCCCGCAGTGTTGCGGCGAGGTCAGGGTCCTGCGCCACCCGCTCCACCAGGATGGACCGGGCACCCGCCAGCGCCGCGGCGGCGTCGTCAATGGAGTGTTCAGCGTTCAGGAACTTGGCGGCCTCGCGCTCCGGATCCAGCTCCGGGCGCTTGAGCAGCGCGTCGGCGAGCGGCTCCAGCCCCGCCTCGCGGGCGATCTGCGCCTTGGTCCGCCGCTTGGTTTTGAAAGGCAGGTAAATATCTTCAAGGCGGGATTTGGTATCCGCATCGACGACGGCGGCCTGCAGTTCCGGCGTCAGCTTGCCTTGCGAGGCGATCGCCTCCAGGACGGTCCGACGGCGGTCCTCCAGTTCACGGATGTACCGCAGCCGTTCCTCGAGCTCGCGGAGCTGCGTGTCATCAAGGGTCCCGGTGGCTTCCTTGCGGTACCGGGCGATGAAGGGAACGGTCGAACCGCCGTCGAGGAGGTCCACTGCCGCCTTGACCTGCCAGGCCTTCACTCCCAGTTCGCCGGCGATCTGGGCCGCGATCTGTTCCGCCACGGCGTCGGCGGTCCTGCCGGCGGGCTTGCCAGACGGCGTGCCGCCCGGCTGCGCGGCCGTCTGTCCGGCTGTCCCGCCGGCGGGTTTTCCGGGCATCACGGCAGCCGGAGTGGCAGGGGACGGGTTAGGACGCTGCGGGATGTGGTTCACCCAGAACATTTTGCCTTACCGGACCGACACTATGGCACGGGCTGCGCGAGATTAGGGCTACCGGGCCCGGGGCATAAGTGATGTAGTGGCAGTAGGAAGGCCAGCAACCAACGGAGGCGGTCCATCATGCAGGAGTTGCTCATCATCCTTCAGGACGGCTTTGAGGAGGACAATGTCACGGTCTTCGTTAACGGCAAGCAGGCCAGGCGCGACACCGATCTCTCCACCAACCCCCTTTTGGGCATTGCGGAGGAGGTAGCAATCGAGCTTCCGGCGCGCGGGGCCACCATCGGCGTCGAGGTCACCAGCCGGGGTCTGGCCGGAGGCGTCAAACTCAGCGGAAGGCCGAAGAGCCTTCTCGTGTCCATTGCAGAAGGCAAACTGGTGATTCGGGAGGGAACCGGACGCGAGGCCTTCCTGTAGCTTTGCGGTCAAGCAGCTTTGCGGTCAGCCGAGACCCGGCGCAAGGAATGACGGCAGGCAAGGGACAAGCGCCGCGAACAGTTCGCGGCGCTTGGGTCAGTTGCAGTCAGCAGTTGCTCGCATACGGCACTAGGCCATGTTCTCCATGGGCTTCTTGGCCGAAATGTGTTCCACCAGTTCGCCGACGCGCTCTTCCGAGTAGTTGCGTGCAATGTCGCCCTGGCTGATGATGCCCACCAGCTTGTGGTCGGAAATGACCGGCAGGCGCCTGACCTGGTACTGCTCCATCAGTGCAATGGCTTCGTCGATGTTGGCGTCAGCATCGATCCAGCGCAGATTGCCCTGGGCCAGGTCGATGGCCCTGACCTCCCTGGCGTCCAAGCCCTCGGCAACGCACCTGAGTACGATGTCGCGGTCCGTGATGAGTCCCCTGAGTTTGCCTTCGCTGCCACAGATCGGCAGCGAACCACAGTCAAGGTCGCGCATCATTACGGCCGCTTCCTGCAGTGTCTGGTCTTCCTTGACGCACTGGGCGTTGGTAGTCATGAATTCACGTACGACGCTCATCAGTCCTCCTTCATCGGTTGGGGTTCGACGCAGGGGCCCTCGGCTCCGGCGCCGATGCTGTCAGCCTACGCCCGGGCAAACGCCCTGACTAGGCTCAATCATGGTTCGTCGGACGGCGGTACCGGACGGCGCACCCGGGCCGGTTTAGGCTCCATTTTTGGAGTTCAAACAGGGCCGCGCTGGAGGCAAAGTTGAAGATGTCGGCCTACTCGGCGATGTCCTCGGCCCACAGTTCCGGGTAGTCGTGTTGGAACGTGAGCATCATGTCCACGCAGCGCTGGTCGTCCAGCACCACCACCTCCACACCCCGCGAGCGCAGGAGGTCGAATTCGCCGGGGAACGTCCTGGCCTCACCCACCACAACTCTCGGAATCTTGAACTGGATGATGGTTCCCGTGCACATCGCGCACGGCGCAAGGGTCGTGTACAGAGTGGTGTCGCGGTAGCTCTTCTGCCGGCCGGCTGCCCGGAGCGCCGACATCTCGCCGTGGGCAATGGGATCGCCGTGCTGCACGCGTTCGTTGTGGCCGCTGGCGATCACCTCGCTCCCCCTCGCCAGCGCGGCCCCGATGGGGATGCCGCCTTCGCTGCGGCTCTGTTGCGCAGCCCGGACGGCAGCCTCGAACGCGGCTTCGTCGTATGCAGTGATGCCATCTTGCTCAGTCATATTCCCCGGTTCAGTTCAGTCGCGTGCCCCGCCGGCAGCGGTGCAGCATCCGTTGATTTTTTTGTCTCAGGCACGTCCCTCAGACCCTACGCCGACGGCACGGGCCAGGACCAGACCAGCCCTTGCAGCCCAACCCGCCAATACTGTCAGGGGCCTTTGATACTTTGGCAATAAGACATCAACGGCAACACGACATCTACGGCAACGAGGCGCAGTGTTTCTTCTTGAACCGCAAGCACCGGATCTCGAACAGGATCTGGTCTTCTCCGCGAGCGATCTCGTCATCGCGGCCACGTGCGAGTACCAGCTGCTGCGCAAGCTGGACGAAAAACTGGGCCGGTCCCCCAAAGCGGAGTTCGAGGCCGACGAGATGTTGGCCCGCACAGCGAAGCTGGGTGACACCCACGAGCACAAGGTCCTGGACAAGTTCCTGGATGAGTTCGGCCCGTGGGATCCCGCCACCGGCCGCGGCGTGTACGACGTCGCGCCCGCCACAGCCATGGACCGCGCCACCCTGCAGGCCAAGCATGCCGAATCCGTCGATGCGCTGCGGGCCGGGGCGGACGTCGTCTTCCAGGCGGCTTTCTTTGACGGCCGCTTCCACGGCCGTTCCGACTTCCTGGTCAAACAGGCCGATGGCAGCTATGCCGTGTACGACACCAAGCTGGCCCGCCACGCCAAGGTGACGGCGTTGCTCCAGCTCGCCGCGTACGCCGACCAACTGCTCCACGCCGGCATTGCGCCGGACCCTGCGGTGACGCTGGTTCTGGGGGCCACGGTGGAAACGCCCGGAGGCGGCTTCGACTATGTCCGGAGCAGCCACAAACTGGCGGACATCCTGCCGGTCTTCCGCGAGCGGAGGGACAGATTCCTGGCGCTCAGTACCGGCCACCGCAACCAGTCCGACGTCGTCAGCTGGGGCGCGTCCGGTGTTGTGGCCTGCGGCCGGTGCGATTACTGCCAGGAACAAGTGAAGGCCACTGACGACCTCCTCCTGGTGGCACGGATGAACTCCGCCCAGCGGAAGAAGCTGCACGCGCAAGGGATCCTCACGGTCAAGCAGCTGGCCGACGCCACGTTGCCCGGAGCCAACGCGTCACTGCTGCGGATGCAGGATCAGGCCAGGATGCAAAGCAACGCCGGAACCGCGGAGGGATCCGTCAGCTACGTCAAAGACGGTGAACAGCACAGCATCGGCTACCGCGTGATCCCCGAGAACACACTGGCGGAACTTCCCCCGCCCAGCCCCGGAGACATCTTCTTCGATTTCGAGGGGGACCCGCTGTGGCAGGACAGCGGCACCGGAGTCTGGGGGCTTGAGTACCTCTTCGGGGTTATCGAAGCGCCGCTGGAACCGGATCGCCGGACCGTGTTCAAGCCCTTCTGGGCCCACAACCGCGCCGCGGAGAAGCAGGCGTTCCTCGATTTCCTGGACTATGTGGAAGACAGACGGCGCAAGTATCCGGACATGCACGTCTACCACTACGCCGCCTACGAGAAGACCGCGCTCCGCAAGCTGTCGGTGATGCACGTCGCCGGTGAGGACACCGTGGACAACTGGCTGCGGGACGGGTTCCTCGTGGACCTGTACCAGACCGTCCGGAACAGCATCCGCATCTCCGAAAACTCCTACAGCATCAAAAAACTCGAGCCGCTGTACATGGGCAGCAACCTCCGCTCCGGGGACGTGAAGGACGCCGGCGCCTCGGTTGTGGCGTATGCCGATTACTGCGCGGCGCGCGACGCCGGCCTGGCCGGGGATGCTGCGGCCATCCTCGCCGGCATCTCCGACTACAACGAATACGATTGCCTCTCCACCCTGGAACTGCGCAACTGGCTGCTGCGGCTGGCTGGCGAGCGCGGAATCGGGACCGCTCCGGGAAGCAAAAAGACTGCCGGAAATTTAGGCCAGGCGGCATCTGACTCCGAGGACGGTGCCGCGCTCCCGCGGTCTGAGTCCGCCATCAGGGCCTTCCTGCACCGGGCGGCGGAGTCCCGCGCCGCGGGGGCAGCGGCTGTGTCCCTCGGCGCCGCGGTGGGGCACGGCGGCGCGGACCCTGACGTTCAGGCCGTCGCCATGGTGGACGCGGCCGTGAGCTACCACCGCCGCGAGCGCAAGGCGTTCTGGTGGGCCCACTTCGACCGCTGCGAGAACGGACCCGACACCCATCAGCAGGACCGCAACGTTTTCCTCGTGGAGGAGGCCCGCATCCTCGATGACTGGCAAAAGGTCGGCACCAGGCTCCCGGAGCGCAGGGTGCACCTGACCGGCACGGTGAGCGCCGGTTCGGACCTCCGCGAGGGCAGCACGTGGTTCCGCATGTATGACCGTCCGTTGCCGGCCGGCCTGGAGGGAACAGGGAGCGACGGTTCCGGGCGCAACGGCTTGTTCGGGACGGAGGTCCTGGAGCTCGGCCACGAGGACGGCAGGGATATCGTGGTGATCCGCGACAGGCTGCCCCGGAAGATCGATCCTCACAACAGGCTGCCCATCGCACTCACCGAGGACCAGCCTGTCCCCACCAAGAGCCTGGAGGAGGCCCTGGCGCGGCTGGCTGACCAGGTGGCGGCCGGGCTTCCGGACGGCACCGCAGCGGCGCCGGGGAAACCAGTCTTTCGGAAGCATCCGGCCCTGGACCTCGTGCGCCGGGTTCCGCCGAGGCTAGTGACAGGCGGGCCGCTGCCCGCGCCGGCCGGTGGCCCGGACCGCTTCATCGACGCCATCACGGCTGCAGTGGAAGCGCTCGACCATTCGTATCTGGCAGTCCAGGGTCCGCCGGGCACCGGCAAGACACACGTCGGCTCGCACGTCATTGCCCGGCTGGTGGCCCGCGGCTGGAAGGTGGGCGTTGTGGCCCAGTCGCACGCGGTGGTGGAGAACCTGCTCTGCACGGCCGTGGACAAGGCCGGAGTGGACCCGCGCAGGGTCGCCAAGGACGTCAAACACGACGGTTCCCTGCCGTGGCTTCACCGGGATGCCGCGGATGTGGACAGGCTGCTCAGTACCCCGGGCGGGGCCCTGGTGGGCGGCACGGCCTGGACCATGACCGGTTCCACGGTGCCCGCGGGGTCTTTGGATCTCCTCGTGATCGACGAAGCGGGGCAGTTCTCGCTCGCCAACACCCTGGCTGTGGCCCAGGCCAGCCCGCGGCTGCTGCTGCTTGGCGATCCGCAGCAGCTCCCCCAGGTCAGCCAGGGCACGCATCCCGAGCCGGTCAACGAATCCGCCCTGGGCTGGATCTCTGCTGGCCGTGCCACGCTTCCGCCGGAGCTCGGCTATTTCCTGGCCGACTCGTGGCGGATGGCATCTCCCCTGTGCGCTGCTGTGTCGGAGCTCTCGTACGAGGGTCGGCTGCAGTCCGCCAGCGCGGCGGACCTGCGCTTCCTGGACGGCGTTCCCGCCGGAATCGAAACGGTGATGGTGCCGCACAGCGGAAACATCACGTCCTCGGCCGAGGAAGCAGCTGAAGTGGTGCGGCAGGCCAGCAGGCACCTGGGACTGACGTGGCACGACGAAGCAGGCAGCCTGCCGCTCGGGCCGGAAGACATCCTGGTGGTGGCGGCCTACAACGCCCAGGTGAACGTGATCCGGGATGCCCTGGACGCCGCCGGCCACACGGCGGTCCGCGTGGGTACCGTGGACAAGTTCCAGGGCCAGGAGGCGGCTGTGGTGATTGTGTCCATGGCCTGTTCAGCGGTGGCCGAGGCTCCGCGCGGCATGGAGTTCCTGCTCTCCCGGAACCGGATCAATGTCGCTGTGTCCCGCGGGAAATGGCGCGCTGTGGTGGTGCGGGCCCCGGAGCTGACCAACTATCTGCCCACTCATCCGGAGGGCCTCGAACAGTTGGGCGGTTTTATCGGGCTCTGCCAGCGGTCTGTTTCTTCGTAGCTTCTACCTGGCGGCGATCAGCAGCGCCTCATCCAGCACCCTGCCGAAGTTCGCGGCGTCGTGCGCGAAGCGGCCAAGGAAGATCCCGGACACCCCGCCGAGCCGGGGCAACAGGCCGGGCTTGGCAGAACCGCCGTAGATGACCGAAAGATCCTGAAGTCCGTGCACGGCGAGCAGGGCCCGGAGGTGACTCACGACGTCGGACACGTAGCCGGCGTCAGCCGGCTCGGCGGCGCCGATGGCCCAGACAGGCTCGTAGGCAACGATCAGGCGCGAGGCCAGCGCCCAGTCGCCCCCAACCGCGGCCTTGATCTGCCGGTACACGAAGTCGGCCGCAAGGGCGCCGCCGGCGGCAGGCTCGCCGGCTGAGTCCCCGACCACTGATACTTCACCGACGCAGAGCAGCGGCGTCAGCCCGGCGTCGTCCGCGGCGCGTACCTTGAGCGCCACCACCGCGTCGTTTTCGCCGAAGTGCGCGCGACGTTCTGCGTGGCCGATCTCCACCAGGCCGACGCCGAGCTCCGCGAGCATGGACGGTGCCACCTCACCGGTCCATGGCCCGTCGGCCCAGCCGCAGTTCTGCGCGCCCAGGACCAGCGGTGACCCGTCCGACACTCCTGCAGCTGCCGGGAGCACCGGGAAGGACGGGATGACAAACGGGACAACCCGCCCGGCCGCGAGGGCCGGACGGGAGTCCACTTGGTGCCGCAACTGCTCCAGCCAGTCCAGGCTGTCCCGATATCCCAAGTACATCTTGGTGCTGACGCCCACGTAGATGGTGCGGTCGTAGGCATCCGG
The DNA here is from genome assembly GCF_040683875.1 of Arthrobacter sp. NPDC093128. Taxonomy (NCBI): domain Bacteria; kingdom Bacillati; phylum Actinomycetota; class Actinomycetes; order Micrococcales; family Micrococcaceae; genus Arthrobacter; species Arthrobacter sp. NPDC093128. The sequence continues at coordinate 126,868 of NZ_JBFBEY010000004.1, read as the reverse complement.
TCGTGCGGTAATGGAACCCGGGGACTGGCTGGCTGAAGCGCGCTGCATGTGTCTTGCTTTCTCGCTGGGGCGGAGGCTGACGGCCGCCTGGCTGGTGACGGAGTCCGGAGCTTGTGTCCGAAACTTCCTTCCGGACCTACTTCTCCAGCAGTTCGTCGGCCTTGTTCTGGAACCGCTTGGTGGCGTACATCATGACGGCGGCCACGAACGGCAGGACGCCGAGGGCGTAGACGCCCATGGTTCCGGTGTCGGACGCCGTGACCTGGTTGACCGTGGTGCGCAGGATCGGGGCGACGAAACCGCCCAGGTTGCCCAGCGAGTTGATCAGGCCGATGCCCGCAGCGGCTGCTGTTCCGGTGAGGAACGCCGTCGGGTAGGACCACGCGATGGGTCCGATCGACAGGAAGCTGCAGACGGCCAGGGTGATGAAGATGATGCCGAGCGCCGGGATGTGGTTGGCTCCGGCCCAGGCCGAGCCGAAGATGCACAGGCCCGTGGAAATGAAGAGGCCGGTGCCCCAGACGCGGCGGCGGACTATGGTGTTGGCAGCCTTGCCGATGAAGTAGCAGGCGAAGATGCCGAAGAACCACGGGATGGCTGCCAGCAGGCCCACCATTATGCCCACCTTCTGGCCGGTCAGCTGGGCCACCTGCTGCGGCAGGTAGAACGTCACGCCGTAGACCGCTATCTGCAGGCAGAAGTAGATGGCCGTGAAGTACCAGACCTTGCGGTTCTTCATGGCGGCAAGGACACCGCGGGGGCCGGTTTCTTCCTTGACCGTGTCCTCCAGCGCCATGACGTCCAGCAGCGCCTTCTTTTCGCCCGGGTTCAGGAACTTTGCGTCCTGCGGGCTGTTGATCAGGAAGAAGTAGGCCGCCATGCCGGCCAGGACCGCAAGCATGCCTTCGACGAAGAACATGACCTGCCAGCCGGCCACACCGGGTACCTGGTCGCCGATATTGATCAGCCATCCGGACAGCGGGGCGCCCATCATCTGGGAGAACGGCTGGGCAAGGTAGAAGATGGCGAACATCTTCACGCGCACCTTGTTCGGGAACCAGGCCGCCAGGAACATGATGACGCCCGGGAAGAGGCCCGCCTCAGTCACGCCGAGCAGGAAGCGCAGGATGATGAAGGAGGTCTCGCCCTGGACGAAGGCGAAGCACGCGGACACGATGCCCCAGGTGATGGCGATGCGTGCCAGCCACATCTTGGCGCCGAACTTGGTCAGCAGCAGGTTGCTGGGGATTTCAAACAGTGCGTAGCCGATAAAGAAGATGCCCGCGCCAAGGGCGTACGCACCGGCCGTGATACCGCGGTCCACACCGAGCGCGGCTTCAGCGAAGCCCACGTTGGTGCGGTCCAGGAAAGCGACGACGTACAGGATGACGAGCATCGGCATGAGCCGGAACGAGGCCTTGGAAATCGCCGATTTGAGGATCGGCGAATCCAGGAGCTCCTTGGTGGAAGTTGCTGTTAGGGACATCAAAACTCCTCTTTGAGTAAATCAGGTGCGAACGAAGGTGGGCCCCTCGGGTCCTAGCGGGAGAACGCGATGATGAGGACGCCGGCGATGCAGGCAAGGATGCCGACGGCGAGGTAGATCCGGCGTTCACGGCTCCAGGACCTGAGCCCGGCGGCTGCCGCAGCGGGTGCGGCGGGTTTGCTGTGCTGTGCCATGGCTGTCCGTTCCTAATGCATGTAGAGTCCGCCATCGACATTCAGCGTCTGGCCGGAGATGTACCCGGCGTCCTCGCTGATGAGGAAGGCGATGGCTGCTGCGATGTCGCGCGTGGATCCGACCCGGTTGACCACGAGGTCCTTGGTGAGTTCGTCCTTGCGTTCCTGGCTGAGGGTGCCGCCCATGATGTCGGTGTCGATGGGGCCCGGGGAGATGGCGTTGACGGTGATGTCGTACTCCCCCAGTTCGCGGGCGGTGGACCGGGTCAGCCCGATCACGCCGGCCTTGGCCACCGAGTAGGGCGTCTTGGAGAAGGTGCCGCCGCCGCGCTGGGCGGACACGGAGGAGATGTTGACGATGCGCCCGATCCGGTGCTTCACCATGGATTCGGCCACCCGGCGGGTGGCGTAATGGACGCCGTTGAGGTTGATGTTCAGGACGCGGTCCCATTCGGCGGCGTCCAGTTCCAGGTACGGAACCGGCGAGCTGACGCCAGCCACGTTGGCGAGGGCCACGACCTGCGGCAGTTCCGCTTCGATCTCGTCGATCGCGGCGCGGACGGACGCTTCGTCGCCGACGTTGGCGCCGACACCGTGGGCCTGGACGCCGTACTGGGCGACGAGTTCCTTGGCGGTGGCCTTGCACAGGCCGTCGTCGAGGTCGATGATGCCGATGTTCCAGCCCTGTGCGGCGAGGTAGTTAACTGTGGCCCGGCCGATGCCGCGCTCGGAGACGGCTCCGGTGACGATTGCCGTGCGTTCTGCGGGGAAAATGCTCATGGTTGCTCCTGGAAGATGCGAAGAGTAAGGGACGCGCTCAGTTGATGGGGGCCGGGCCGAGCTCGTCGATCAGCTTCTGCATGGCCACGTAGGCCTTGTTGCGGTAGGCGATCAGTTCGGGAGTGCGCTCGGCCGGGACGTTGAGGAAGCCCGCGCCGGTCTTGGTGCCCAGCTTCCCGGCGTCCACCAGGTCGCTGAGGATCTTCGGAGTGGCGAACCGCTCCGGGAAGTCGGTCTGGAGGGACTTGTAGCAGAAGTTGTACACGTCCAGCCCGGCCATGTCCGCGATGGCAAACGGTCCGAAGAACGGCAGCCGGAAGCCGAAGGTGGTGCGGACCAGGGTGTCCACATCGTCCGCGGTTGCGATGCCCTGCTCCACCAGCTGCGCGGCTTCGTGGAACAGCGCGTACTGCAGCCGGTTGAGCACGAAGCCGGTGACGTCCTTGACGACGGCGGTCTGCTTGCCGGCGGCGTGCACCAGGTCGCGGACTGCGCCGACGGTTCCGGCCGAGGTGCCGGCGTGCGGGATGATCTCGACGCCGGGGATGAACGGCGACGGGTTGGAGAAGTGCACGCCGAGGAACCGCTCCGGGTTGGTAACCGGCTCGGACAGTTCGGCGATGGAGATGGTGGAGGTGTTGGAGCCGATGATGGCGTCCGGCCTAGCGGCGGCGCTGATGCGGGCCAGCGTCTGGTGCTTGATGGCGATGACTTCGGGGACGGCTTCCTCGATGAAGTCGGCGTCAGCGACGGCTTCCTCGATGTCCTTGGCGGCCCAGAGGTTCTGCTTCAGGATTTCGGTGGAACCGGCGGGGAAGAGGCCGTCCGCCACGAACTGGTCCGACTCCGCCAGGAGCCTGTCGAAGTTGCTCTGTGCCACTTCTGCGGACACGTCGGCGAGCGCCACGCGGGCACCGCCGAGGGCCAGGACCTGCGCGATTCCGCCGCCCATGTAGCCGGAGCCGACGACGGCGATCTTCCGGGCGCTGTTTGCCGCGCCGGCGGCTGCGGTGGTGGGGGTGCTTGCTGTTTCGGTCATGATCAGATTGCCTTCGTGTAGTCGGGCTCGTAGGAGCAGATGGCGTCCACCTTGGCGGCGGAGGATGAGGTCTCATCGAAACGGTAGTCGAGCCATTCGCCCACCAGCTTCTTGGCCAGTTCCAGGCCGATGACGCGCTGGCCCATGGTGAGGACCTGTGCGTTGTTGCTCAGCACGGAGCGTTCCACGGAGTAGCCGTCGTGGGCGGTGACTGCGCGGATCCCGGGTACCTTGTTGGCTGCGATGGCCACCCCCAGCCCGGTACCGCAGATCAGCAGCGCCCGGTCCGCTTCGCCGTCGGCCACCTTACGGGCGGCATCGACGGCGACGTGCGGGTACGCGGTCGGGTCGTTCGCTCCGACGCCCACGTCCAGAACGGACGCCACGCGGCTGTCCGCTTCGAGGAGCGCCTTCAGCGCTTCCTTGTATTCGACGCCGGCTTCATCGTTGCCAATGACGATGCGCCATCCGGCCGCAGTACTGGTGCTCATGGGTGTGCTCCATTTCCGGCCGCAGCGGCCAGGTGGGAATCAGACGGTTGTGGATCAGTCAGTTCGGAATCGAGGTAGTTCGAGATCCGGGTAGCGATCAGCCCGAAGGACACAGCGCCGGGATCGGGATGGCCCAGGCTCTTTTCCGCCAGCGGCCGTGCCCTGCCCTTGAGTGGCCGGAGCGAAGCGGTGGCGTCCGCCGCCTCCTGTGCGGCGGTCGCTGCGGCGGCGAGGGCGCCGGCGACGGGAGTGCCGCCGTCGAACGCTGCCAGGAAGGTGTCCTTGAAGGGAAGCAGCGCGTCCACCATGGTCTTGTCCCCCGGTTCGGCCTTGCCGAGGGCGGTGATTGCGTTCACGAAAGCCGTGACGGCGGCCGCAGCATCCTCGCCGCGGTACGCGTCCCTGTTGCCGAGCGCGAGTCCGGCGGCGATCACCGCGGATCCCCACAGGGCCCCGGAGGTTCCGCCGGCGCGTTCGCTCCAGGCCTCCCCGGCAGCGGTGAGCACGCGTTCTGCCGATGCCCCCGCCGCAGAGGTTTGTTGTGCTGCGGCGGCTGCCGCGTCCACGCCGCGGCGCATGCCGATGCCGTGGTCGCCGTCGCCCGCGATCGCGTCCAGGTTGCCCAGTTCCTCTTCGTGTTCGACGACGACGCCCTGCACCTGGGCGAGCACGGCGGCTGCGAACCGGCCCAGGTCCGCTGCTGCCGCCGTCGTTTCCTCCGATGCGGCGGCCACGGCGTCCTCCGGTCCGGCCAGTTCGCGGCGTGCCCGCGGGGCGAGGCTGCCCTTGCGGAAGGCCGGGGTGTCGGCCGGGGCTGCCCAGAACTGCTCCAGTTCGTCGTCCAGCCACAGCAGGGTCAGGGAGAGCCCGGACATGTCCAGGCTGGTGACCAGCTCGCCGCATTCCGGTTCCACCACAGTCAGGCCGGCCCCGGTCAGGAGCTTTTCGATCTTGCCGAACAGCAGGAACAGCTCGTCGTACTTGACCGTGCCCAGGCCGTTGACGATGGCCACCACGCGGTCCCCGGCGTCGTCGGGCTTGTCCGCGAGGAGCCGGGAGACGAGCAGTTCGGCGAGTTCGGAGGCGGTGGGCATAGGGTGTTCGGAGATTCCCGGTTCGCCGTGGATGCCCAGGCCCAGCGACATCTGGCCGGCGGGCACATGGAACAGCGGTGCCTCCGCTCCCGGGAGGGTGCAGCCGTCGAAGGCCACGCCGAGGGAACGGGTGCGGTAGTTGGTGCGGATGGCGAGCCGTTCGACGGCGTCGAGGTCCAGCCCCGCTTCGGCTGCGGCGCCGGCGATCTTGAAGACCGTCAGGTCTCCGGCGATGCCGCGGCGCTTTTCGATCTGGTCAAGCGGCGCGCTGGCGATGTCGTCCGTGACAAGGACAGTGCGCGTTTCGATGCCTTCCGCGTTCAGCCGCAGCTGGGCCTGGCCGAAGTGGAGCACGTCACCGGCGTAGTTGCCGTAGCTCAGCAGTACTCCGCCGCCGGCATTGGCCGCTTTGGCCACTCGGTAGACCTGGCCGGCTGCCGGGGACGCGAACATGTTGCCGCAGGCCGATCCGGCGGCCAGGCCCGGTCCCACCAGGCCGGCGAAGGCCGGGTAGTGGCCGGAGCCGCCGCCTACCACCAGGGCCACCTGGCCGGCAGGCACCTCGGTGGAGCGGACGACGCCGCCGTCTACCCGGGCAACGTACCCGCGGTTGGCCGCCACAAAGCCGTCCAGTGCCTCATCCGCGAAGTCAGCGGGGTTGTCGAAGATCTGGGTCATGGTTCCTCATTGAATCCGTGTTGGGAGCGGTGCTGGGTTTGGAAGCCGGCTTCAGTCAGACGCCGGCTCCGCTTAGACGCCGGCGAGTTCGACGGCGGACGGCTGCTGCCGTCCCTGGGCCACCCGGCTCTGTCCAAGCGCGTAGCCGTCGGTCTTCGGGAGGACGTGGCGGCGCAGGTAGTCCTGGTTGCTGGCCGTTACGCTCAGGCCGTCTCCGCCGTAGTGCTCGGTGCAGAGGATGCCCTGGAACCCGACGGAAAGCGCCAGTTTGAAGGCTTCGCGGTAGTTGATGAGGCCGCTTTCCATCGGAGCCGGCATGGTCACGTACATGTCGCGGGCTGCGTCCTCGTCCCGGATGTAGTTCTTCATGTGCCAGTAGTTCGAGTACGGCAGGGTCTTGGCCACCATCTCGCGCCAGTCCTCGATGGGACGGTGGAGCCGGATCAGGTTGCCGAGGTCCGGGTTGAGGCCGACGTTTGAGAGGCCGATGTCCTGGACCAGCTGTACGGACGAATCCGCGGTGCCCAGGTAGGTGTCCTCGTACATTTCGAGCGAGAGCAGGACGCCCACCTCGGCGGCGTGCCGGCCGAGTTCGCGGAGGCGGGTGACGGCGTTGCCCCAGGCTTCCTTGTTCCCCGCCGGGTCCTTGTGGCCTTCAACCGTCCAGAACCAGAGCTGCTTCTGCTGCTCGGCGGTCAATGCCTGGTGGAGCCCGAAGGAGACAACCTCGCAGCCCAGCTCGGCGGCGGCGTCGATGGTGCGGTGGCTGTAGGCCAGGTTGGATTCCCAGTTGCCTTCCTCGATGACGCTGCGGCGGATCGCGGAGATCACCGGGATGCCGATACCGACGGTAGCCGCCGTCTGCTTGAACTCGGCGAGGCGCTCCCTGCTCAGGTCCCCCGGGCGAACCCAGCTGTCCGTCAGGTCCGCGTGGGCGAAACCGGCGTCCTTGACCTCGGTGAGGACCTCGGCCCAGGCCGAAGCGTCGGCGTCGTTGATCGGGGTTCCCTGGGCGTCGGCGCCCGGGAACTGCAGCAGGGCCGCGGTAATGGGCCAGTTCTCAGCTGTGTAAGCCATGGTGTTCACTCCTTATGCGAATCCTGTTTCCTATAGGATTTACTATCGAAAGAGAGTTGTCAAGGTCACACTTCAGGTGGTGGTTGGGAGGGCGGGTTTAGCCTTCCGGAGCGTCAGCGATGGCGCGGCCGCGGACCTTCCGGACGTGCTCGGCCATGGCGGAGGCGGCCTTTTCGGGTTCCCCCGTGGACAGCGCGTCCAGGACAGCCTGGTGCTCGGCGATGGCGTTTTCAGCATCCGTGATGCCGACGCCGCCGAACAGTCGGAACCGCTGCACCTGGCCTCCCAGCGCAGCGTAGGCGGCCACCATGAACTGGTTTCCGGTTTGTTCGGCGATAAGCCGGTGGAAGCGTTCGTCGGCTTCGAGGTAGTCACGGTATTCAGCGAACGACGGGCCCCGCGGCGCGGTCTTCAGATCCGTCACGGCCTGTTCCAGCTGGGCGAGCCGTTCCGGGGTCAGACGTGCACACGCGAGGCGGGCGTTCACCGGTTCAATGGCGAGCCGGGCCTCCATAAGCTCGGCAAAGTCCTCGCGGGTGAAAACCGGCGCCACGCGGTAGCCCTTCAGGGCCACGCGGCGGACCATGCCGGTGTGCTCGAGCCGGGCCAGCGCTTCGCGGACCGGCGTGGGCGAAACGTCGAGATCCCGTGCGGTTCCGTCAATGCTGACAGTGGCGCCCGGCTCGAGCCGGCCATCCATCAGTGATTCCAGCAGTTCCTCGTAGACGTGGTCGGCCAGCACTTGGCGGCTCACAGGCCTGCTTTTGCGGGTGCCGGGACTGTTGATCTGGGACGGACGCTGCATGTTCAGATCCTATAGGGCTGGCACGAAGCCGCTCGCATGAACGCCGGTGGGAACGACAACGCAGGGTCACATCGTGTCCGATAACCCCAGGCCATAGGACTCGATGCGACCCCGCGTTTGCTACGTGTAGCGGCGAGCTAAGAGGCTAGTTCCGGGACTCCTCGTAGAAGGGGTAGTCGGTGTATCCTGCCGCGCTGTCGCCATAGAACGTGGCCTGGTCCGGCTCGTTGACCGGCAGGCCCTCGCGCCAGCGGCGGACGAGGTCCGGGTTGGCGATGGCAGGCCGGCCCACGACTACTGCGTCGGCATGGCCGTCGGCAACGAGGGAGATGGCTTCATCGCGGGAGGTTACGACACCGAAGCCGGTGTTGACGAGGAACGTGCCCCTGAAGCGGGCCTTCAGGTCCTGGACCAGTTCGCCGGCCGGTTCCTTGTGCAGGATGCTCAGGTAGGCAAGGTTGAGCGGCGCGATCGTGTCCACGAGCACCTCGTAGGTTGCGCGGACATCGGCGGGGTCGTTCTCCGCGATCCCCTGGACGCCGTGTGCCGGTGAGATCCGGATCCCTACGCGGTTTCCGCCGAGCGCTTCGACCACGGCGTTGACGGTTTCGATGACGAACCGGGCCCGGTTCTCGGGTGACCCGCCATAGCCGTCCGTCCGCACGTTGGTGTCCGGCGCAAGAAATTCGTGCAGCAGGTAACCGTTGGCCGAGTGCAGCTCAACGCCGTCGAACCCTGCCTCGATGGCGTTCCTTGACGCCGTCACGATTTCCTGGATCACCACGGGCACCTCATCGGCGGTGAGCTCGTGCGGCACGGGGTGCGCCTGCTTGCCCTTGTACGTACGGGTTTCAGCTTCGAGGGCGATGGCGCTCGGTGCGACGACCTGGTGGCCGCCGTTGATGTCCTCGTGTGAGACCCGGCCGCCGTGCATGATCTGCGCGAAAATCCGGCCGCCTTCGGCATGGACAGCGTCCGTGACCTTCTTCCAGCCGGCAATCTGTTCGGTGGTGACGATGCCGGGCTGCCCCGGGTAGGACCGGCCGGCAGGGCTGGGGTAGGTGCCCTCGCTGACGATCAGGCCAAGCGAAGCGCGCTGGCGGTAGTGCTCCACAACGAGCGCACTGGGCACGCCCTCCTCGCCGGAGCGGAGGCGGGTGAGCGGCGCCATTACCAGTCGGTTGGGCAGTTCGAGCTCGCCGAGAGTCATGGGGGAAAACAACATGCGCGGTTCCTTTCGAAGCGGATGGGGTCCACTGAGATCAACTGGGGCGCGCGTGCAACTATTCCGCATGAGACGGGGATCACTAAGGGTGCACGATGATCTTCACCGCCGTGTCGTTGTGGTTGATGAGCGTATCGAAGCCCTTGTCCACCAGGTCCTCGAGGGCAATTCGTCCGGTGATGAAGGGTTTGAGATCCACTTTCCCGTCCTGGACCAGCTTGATGGCAGCCGCATGGTCGCCCCGGTAGGCAATGGTGCCCCGCAGGTCGATTTCCTTGAGGACGATCTTCTGCATGTCCACCGCGGCCGGGCGGCCCCAGATGGACACGTTGACCACCACGCCGGCGGGCTTCACGACGTCGAGCATGGTGTCCAGCACCGCGTTCACCCCCGCACACTCAAACGCTGCGTCCGCACCGGTCCCGCCGGTCAGCTCGAGCACCCGAGCCTTGACGTCGTCACTGCTCGGGTCGATCAGATGATCCGCGACGCCGGACGACGTCGCCTTCCCTTTGCGCGCGGCGGACAGCTCGGTCACCACGGTGGTGACGCCGATCCCTTTCAGGACTGCCGCCGTGAGCAGTCCGATGGGACCTGCACCGCCGACGACGGCGACGTCCCCGGCTTTGAGGCCGCTCCGGCCGACGGCGTGATAGGCCACCGCGAGGGGTTCGATGAGCGCGGCTTCGTCGAGCGGAATATCGCCGACGGGGTGGACCCAGCGTGAGCCGACCACGATCTTTTCACTGAGTCCCCCGCCGCCGCCGGCCAGCCCGATGAAGCCCAACTGAGTGCACAGGTTGTAGTTGCCCTCCCGGCACGGGCCGCACTCGTCGCAGACGAAGTAGGGTTCCACCACCACGCTGTCTCCGATGGCGAGCCCGGTAACGCCCTCCCCCAGTTCTTCCACAGTGCCGGAGAACTCATGACCCAGGGTGACCGGGGCGGCCTCGTTGGACAGCCCGTGGGGGTGCCCGGGCGGCGGGGTGAAGATGGGCCCTTCCAGGAATTCGTGGAGGTCCGTACCGCAGATCCCGCACCAGGCGACGGCGATCTTCACGGCTCCGGCGCGCAACCCCGGCTCCGGAATGTCTTCGATCCGGAGATCCTCGCGGGCGTGGAATCGTGCTGCTTTCATGATGTTTTCCTTCGCATTGCGGGCCGTGGATGCACCGGCCAGGCGCATCCACGGCATGTCGTTGGATTGTCACGGCCCGCCAGGGTCAGCGCGCGTGGTGGGTGGGCTGGAGTTCGTAGACCGGCGTCGGCAGTCCCTCCATCCGGGCTTTCAGCTGAAGCGCCAGGTAGTTGGAGTAGTGGCGGCTCTGGTGCAAGTTGCCGCCATGAATCCAGAGACTCTCAACATTGGTGGGCTTCCACATGTTGCGCAGTTCGCCCTCCCATGGGCCCGGGTCCTTGGGCGTGTCCGAACCGTACCCCCAACACTTGCCGACGGCGTCCGCCACCTCGGGCGAGACCAGGTCGGCCAGCCACCCGTTCATGGAACCGTAGCCTGTGGCATAGATGATGACGTCCGCTTCAAGCTCCGCCCCGCTGTTCATGACTACGGCATTGCCCGTGATCTTGCTGACCTGGCCGTTCGCGAGCTTGACGCGTCCTTCAATGATCAGCTGGGACGCGCCGACGTCGATGTAATAGCCGGAGCCCCGCCGCAGGTATTTGAGGAACAGGCCGGAACCGTCGACTCCGAAGTCCAGGTCGAAGCCGGCGGCCTCAAGCTGGGAGTAGAACCCGGCGTCGCGCTTGGCCATCTCCTGGTAGACGGGGATCTGGGCTTCCGGCAGGATCCGGTACGGCAGGGATGCGAACAGGAGGTCGGCCTTCTCGGTGGTGACGCCGTTGGCGAGCGCCTTCTCCGAATACAGGTCACCGAGCGCGAGATCCATCAGCGACTCGCTTCGGGCAATGTGCGTGGAGGACCGCTGGACCATGGTGACGTCCGCGCCGTGCTCCCACAGATCGGCGCAGATATCGTGCGCGGAGTTGTTCGAGCCGATCACCACTGCCTTCTTGCCCGTCCAGTCTCCACCGCCCGGGTGCTTGGACGAGTGGTACTGCTGCCCCAGGAAGGACTCGGCGCCGTCGAACGCTGGAACGTTCGGGTAACCCGAGACGCCCAAGGCGAAGACGAGCTGTTTGGGCCGCAAGGTGACCGGTTCGCCGTCGCGCACTACCTCAACGATCCATTCCTGGGACGCTTCATCGAAGCGGGCGTTGGTGCATTCGGTCCTGGACCAGTAGTTGAGCTCCATGATCCGGGTGTAGTGCTCCAGCCAGTCGCCGATCTTGTCCTTGGCGGCAAAGACCGGCCAGTCGTCCGGGAACTTCATGTACGGCAGGTGGTCGTACCAGACGGGGTCGTGCAGGTGGAGGGACTTGTAGCGGTTCCGCCACGAATCGCCGGGTTTCTCGTTCTTCTCCACGATGATGGTGGGCACGCCGAGCCTGCGGAGCCGCGCACCAAGTCCGATCCCGCCCTGTCCGCCGCCGATGATCACGGTGTACGGCTGGTCCGCATACCCGAGCTTTGCCGCTTCCTCCTCCTTGAGTTCCAGCCAGGACTTGCGACCCTTGCTGATCTGGTGCGCCACGCCCTTCTCCCGGTTGGGGCCCTTCTTCTCCTCGAATCCTTTGAGTTCCTGCATGGTGGTGAGCAGGGTCCAGCATTTGCCGTTGCGGAGCCGCAGGTGGGCATAGCCCCGCGCCTGGGCAGTTTCGAAATTCACCCACGCCTCGGTGTTCGCGGCGTCCCCGGTGGCATCCTCCGCGAGTTTCCAGTTGCCGGGCTGGACGTCGCCGAGCGTGGTGTCCAGCATGCGCTGGATTTCCGCTTTGCCCTCCAGTGTTTTGAGGTTCCAGGTGAAGGATACGAAGTCGCGCCAGTACGAATCGTCCTCGAACAGTTGCAGGGCGGCATCGGTGTTGGTGCTGCGCAGCGCCTCATCGAACTGCGCCAGCCAGGCCTCCACGATGCCGTTTGGTGTCTCAGGCATGATTCCTCTTTCCGTTGCTTTCAGTGAGCCACTCCCGGTCCGCCTCGCCATGACCGCCCCGTGACCCGCATCACAAGTAAAAGACGCCGAGGGTTACAATCGAGTGACATGGCCCTCTCCCCCTGTTCCTCGAGGTGTCTGCCGTGGGAATTGTGGAGTTGGCCTCCGGATTATGGCCGGATCGATTTCGATGACGAGTTGGGAGATTGTGGATGCGGACGGGCACTGGCGCGGCCACCTATCTTCCTGACCTGAGGTTTACTGCGCCGGCGGAGTACGCACGCACGCTGCGCAAGGCCCATGAAGCCACGATTTCGGGCAATCCTGATCCGTTCCTTTCGCCAGGCATTCTCAAGTCCTGGCAGCGATCGCTGGCTCTGGGGATCGACCCGGATCAACACCGCCCCGTTCACCGGCACGACGTGTCGGAGGCGCGCTCGCTCAGCGCCGGGCACCGGCTGGCCTCCGTGATGCCGGCCTTGTCGCAGCTGCTGGCCGACGAGTCCGCCGCGGGCCGCCATCTGTTGATCGTCACGGACCGGCAGGGCGAGGTGCTGTGGCGGGTTGGCAGCCGGCAGGCGCTGCGGCTGGCCGATTCCCTGGAGTTTGTTGAGGGAGCCGACTGGTCCGAATCCGGCGTTGGGACCAACGCCATCGGCGAGGCCTTGGTGACCGGCGCACCGGCGCAGTTGTTCAGTGCCGAACACCTGGTGCGCATGCACCACGACTGGGCCTGCACGGCAGCGCCGATTCGCGATCCGTTCACGGGCGAAGTCGTGGGAGTGCTCGATGTGTCCGGCCCGTTTGAATCGGTGACGCCGGACAGCCTCCGCATGGTGCGCTGCGGTGTTCGGCTGGCGGAGGAACTGCTGAAGACGGCCGGCACCCCGGCCGCCGGCCACCTCCTGCGGCAGCCCGCGAGCGCAGTGCGCTCAACGCTGATGCTGAGGTTGCTGGGTGACACTCCCAGCGCCGAGGTCGACGGCGGTGCCCGGCTTCCGCTGACTCTTCGCCGCGCGGAGATCCTGGCGCTGCTGGCATCCCGGACCCAGGGGTGGAGCGCCGACGAACTGGCGTATCGGCTTCACGGCGAGGACGGTGCCGCAACAGCCATCAGGACAGAGATGCACCGAATCCGCAGCGTCCTGGGCAACGTGGTAGAACCCAACCCCTATCGATTCTCTTCGGCCATCCGCGTCGTTACGGACGCGTCTGTCGTTGCCTGCCACTTGCGCGAGGGCCGGGTGCTGGACGCCCTGGCCGCTTACCCTGCAAAGCTGCTCAACCGTTCGGTCAACCTGTCTGTTGAACTTATGCGGGACGAGCTCAACGAAGCGATGGGTGCGTCCGTCCGAGCAAGCGGGAATGCCCAGCTCATGATGCGGTGGTGCGCGAGTGACATGGGCGCATCTGATACTGAAGCAGCTTCGGCAATGGCCAGCCTGGTTGGGCCTAACGATCCGCGCTATCAGTTGGTTCGGGCGCAGATGGAGCGGGTGGACCGGGAGCTGCAGGCGTAGCTGGTGGTTACGGCGATGGCCGCGCCAGAGGTGCGACTCCCTACGGAGCCGTGCGGCACCCTACGGAGCCGCGACGCTCTTATGGAGCCCGCGGCGCGGCGCCCGGACAGCCTTGGCCCTGCGGATTCCTGATGCAGTCGTCGGCGTAGTTTCGGGTGACGGAACGCCACACGCTGATGGTTTGAGGCGGCGAATTGAAATGCCCCTGTCCCGGGATGGGCAGCGGTGGGCCGTTGTTGACCGAGTACGCCCCCTGGAAGTGGGTCGTAAGCACCACCTGGAAATCGCCGGTCTGGGTGTAAACGTGGCTGGTGCGCGTTTTTTCACCCCAGCGGTCCTGCGGGAGTGGGCCGCCCATGACAGTCGTAGGCCCGAAGGAAGTCCCGTCGCCGTAGTTCCATTGGTACTGCACTGGCTTTGCAATTATGGAGACGCTCTGGCCGAACATATCGACCGTGAAAGACTGCTCGCTCGCTTCTGCGTAGAAGTTCGTCTCGGCCCCCCGAAGTGTGTGAGGATTAGGTTGCGCCACCGAGTCACCAGCCAGGACAGGTAACTGCTCGAACTTGCTTTGGATTTCCTGAGCGATTCTTTCCATCACGTCCTCAGGCTTCTCTGAATAGACGCAACGGTCTGGACGCATTTGAGTCCAGATCGGCGGTTGGAATGCCTTGAGGGATGAGAACCAACGAACAGGACGACCATCTTCGCCCTCGGTGCACTTCACTGCGCCAGCAAGGCAGGCCACATCGAAGTTATTCTGACCTTCGTCCAGGCAAAGATACTCAACCTTGTAAGAATTCGGATCTTCAGGAGGCGATTGAGGGCTGTCCACCCAACCCCCGATGCCAGGATCGTAGCGCCATACACCAATGCCGGGACCAGACCAGGAAAGATCGGAATCACCGTCCGCCGCATGTACTAATCCGCTCGAAACGGTAAGAGCCCACAAGCAAGAAACAGCGAGAATCGATAGCCTCCCCCAGGCGACCACGAATTACCCGCCCAGTCTGTCGACATTGAGCGCCCGCCAAGATCCTCCGTCGTATTTCGCCACCATAAGGTCGCCTAGCATCCCGGATTCAGGAACCGTTTGACCGACACTGGCATCGGCATTGTGGAGGGTGCCGGGATATTGCTGCGACTGAACCGCAACCTGAAACTCCCCTTGCCCAGTTTCGACGAAATTTGTCTGAGCAGCGTGCACGGTGATGCTCGCGCCAGCGACCCATCTTCCATCTGCGTTCCATTTCACGATGCCGGGAAATATCTTGTCGCACATCGCGCAAGGGGTTCCTGTTACTGCTTTGACTGGTTCCAGGTCGCCGGTTTCGAAGGCGTAGTTCAGCAATGAATACCAATACTTCGCGAAAGCCTCTAGCCCCTCCTTCGTCTCCGCTTTCGCCGCCTCCGGCAGCACCGGGACCGGCACATTCTGGGCTTTGCCTTTGGCGTCGGCCGGTTTGTAGGCAGCGGACGGTGTAGGTGTGGGACTCGGCGTGGCTGGGGCCGACGCTGACTCGGAAGCCGGCGGAGACGTCGGGTCGTTGCCCGGCGGATTGCTGCCGCCATTGCACGCTGCCAGGACAAGGGCGGAAGCAGCAAAGACTGCAGCCGCGGAATAGCGCAACCGTGTGAAGGGCGAAATGCGAGATGTCATGGGCAGCTATTCCCCCGATAGTTTTCAAGACGTCCGAGCCGCCCGCCAATAAATCCGGACGATTATTAAAGGGTAACCGAGGTCACACTTTGAGGCTCAAAGTTATCCACAGCCATTGACTCCGTTCTTACCACTCGGCGCACTCGTTAGGAAGTCACAAATATCTCGCCCGGGAGCCAAAAGCCGGTGAACTCCCATTCGCATCCGAATAAGTCGTACGGCGCTGGCCTTTGGCCGCCGACGGCGGAACAATGGGCCCATGATGTTCACACACGCAGACGGCAATCCCATTTTGAATCTCGACGATGACCAGTCTTGGAGGCTTCTCGAGGGCACAAAACACGGCCGGCTGGTAGTGACTGTCGCCGGAGAACCGGACATCTTCCCCGTCAACTACGCAGTGGGCGACCGGAAGCTCTACCTCAGGACTGCTCCGGGAAACAAGCTTGCGGAGCTGACGATCAACTCGAAAGTCCTCCTTGAGGCGGACGGCATCTTGGCCGATGAGGCGTGGTCTGTGGTGCTTCGCGGAACAGCCCGCGTCCTGGATAACTCTGCCGATATCGCGGCGGCAGAATCACTCGGTTTGAAGTCATGGGTGCCCACACTGAAGGACTTCTATGTAGAGATCGAGCCGGTCTCACTCAGCGGCCGGCACTTCCAGTTCGGCGAGCAGCCGGAGCGTGAATTCTAGGCTACCGCTGCCCCCGGCCCCGGCCGCGTCGGATGTGGCCCGCCTAGACTTGAACTATGGTTGACCGGCTGACTCCAGAACTGCGCAGCTGGAACATGTCCAGGATCCGGGGCAAGAACACGAAGCCGGAATTGTTGGTTCGGAGCCTGTTGCACGCGAAGGGCTACCGCTACCGCCTGCATGGCAGTGCGCGCGGCGGCAAGCTACCCGGCAACCCTGATCTGGTGTTCGCGGGACGGCACAAAGTCATCTTCGTCAACGGCTGCTTCTGGCATTTCCACGACTGCAGGGCGGGTCAGCACTCCCCCACTGCGAACGCAGAATTCTGGGAAGCCAAACGGACGCGCACAAGGAACCGCGACGCCGAGCAGCGCCAGCTGCTCGAAGCCTCAGGTTGGCAGGTACTCACCGTCTGGGAATGCGAGCTCAAGGACATTTCTGCCTTGGAACTGCAGCTGGAGCGGTTCCTGGCGTGAGCCCTGTCACCACAAAACATCCGTGACGGTAAATCTGCGAAGACCTTGATGCAATCTTGAGGCTATGCCCGGACATTTACTGAGACAGGGCCAACAGGATGGATCCAGTGGCCCGGAAAGAGGGCCTTGAACTCCGTCTAAAGAGGCCATCTTGCAGTCAGCTCTACCGGCCACCACGGCGTCTTTGCCGGAGAACCTGGATTCCCGGGAGGCGGCGTGGCAACTGAGGGTAGTCGTCCTCGTCCCCGCGTACAACGAGGCCAACTCCATCGGTGCCACCCTTGATGGTCTGATGGTCCAGTGGCGCCCGGCGGACCGGATCGTGGTGATCCCCAACGGCTGCTCGGATTCAACCGCATGGGAGGCCCGGAAGTACCCCGTCACCGTCATGGAACTGCCGCGGCTCGAACACCGCAAGTCCGAGGCGTTGAACCTCGCGTGGAATGAATACGCGTATGACGCCGACGTGGTGATCTGCCTGGACGCGGACACAGTGCTGCCGCCCAACGCATTGGCAGCATGGGCCCAGGAATTCGCCGCGTCAGAGACGCCTTCCGGAAAACCCCTGGGCGGGTCGTCGTCGAAATTCACCATGCAGGATCCCGGCATCCTTAGCCGGCTGCAAAAGGCGGAGTTTGCCACGTGGACCGACGTCGCGCTCCGGCGCGGGCGGACAAGCGTGCTGGCAGGAACCGGCTGCGCCATCAACAACAGTGTCCTCCGGCAGGTCGCAGCCCGGGCCGACCGCGAAGGCCCTTGGGTCTATACCTCCCAGGTTGAAGACTTCGAACTCACCTACCGCATCCGGGAACTCGGCTATACCTGCCAGGTCTCCCCGGATGTCCGCGCCTACACGGACTCGATGAAGTCGGTGAAGGCGCTGTGGGGCCAGCGGATGAAGTGGCAGGTGGGCACGGTGGAGGACCTGCTCGACCTGGGCGTCAACCGGCTGACCCTGCGCGACTGGGGCCAGCAGGCCATGGGTTTGCTCGGGGTGTTCCTCAAGCTCCTGTGGCTCGCCGTGATGGCGGCGTCCCTGGTGCTCGGGGTTTTCCGGTTTGTCCTCTTCTGGTGGCTGGTGCCGATCCTTTTCGTGGCTCTGGACATCAAGCGGGCACGGCGGATTCCGCACCGCGACTGGAAGGACATTGCCCTCGCGGCTTCTTTCTTCCCGCAGGAAATTTTCATGTGGCTCCGGTCCGGATGGTTTCTGGCCTCCTGGTGGGCCGTGCTTACAGGCAAGATCACCCGGCGGCGGATTGACCGCTGGGAAGCGCAATACACAGCAGAGGAAATCAACTAAACATGTACGGAATGAACGCTGCAATGCCCGCGACTGGTGCAGGCGCCACTTTGGCCTACACCGGGCTCAATCTGGGCGCAGGCCTGCTCACCGCCCTCGGTATTATGCTGATCGGCGCAGCACTCCTGGCACTGGCCCGCCCCAGCGGCAGGGTCCGTCCCTAAGCGGCTCGGCGTCCCCAAGGGGTCGCGCGTCGGCCTGCACCAGCCGCTACGACGCCCGGCGGGCCGCCAACGCAGTTTTGAATGCGGCCGCCGAGGCGTCGGTGCTGTTGATGCGCCAGTCGGTTTCCTTTTGAAGGTGGAACCAGACGAAGCCCATGACATCAGGCTGGGCTCCAAGATAGCTGACCAGATCGGTGTTCCAGGCCGCTTTGGAGCCGCCGGCCTCACTCGAAGCCGTCTCTGCGATAAGGATGGGCACTCCGGGTGCCAGAGCACGCAACTGGGCTATCCCGGGGGCGAACAGGTCCTGCGGGGAAATCCAGCCGCTCCACGACGCCGAGGTTCCCCAGTTGTAGCCGTCGAGGGCCACGACGTCCACGTAGCTGGCGCCCGGGAACAGGCCGGCAAGGTCCGTGGACCCGAAGTAGGGAACATTTGGGCTCCATACCCAGGACACGTTGCTGGCACCGGCCGCGGCAACGACGTCGTGAACATGCCGCCAGGCCTGGACGTAGTCCCCGGACTGGTTTCCGTTCACGCCTTCGGCCCACGGGTACCAGTTGCCGTTCATCTCATGGGCGAACCTCAGCTGGACGGGCTGGCCCCACGACGCCAAGGCCTGGCCCCACTGCGCAATGTGGGCGTCAAAGTCGCCTGCGGCAATCCTGTCCAGGGAGTAGGCGGGCTGTTCCAGGCCGCCGCCCCAGGCCCAGGGTTCCCACGTGACCAGCGGGACGGCGCCACGCGCCCGTACGGCGTTCATCTCTGTGATGGGCGGCGCCTGGAGGAAGTCCTTGTAGAAGAGCACGATGGAGGGGCTCTCCCCCGCCAACTGCGACACTTCGTCCAGTTCAGCACTCGCCAGCGGGCCGCCGGGCGTGGCCACTCCAAAGCGCAGCGCCGCGGTGCTGACCGGCGGGACGGTGGGCGCGGGGGCAGCAACAACCTTGAACACGGACGATGCTTTGACGGAGGAGGTTTTGGCCGTGATGGTCAGCGAACCAGTGGCGGCGGCCGGGATCGTAATGGAAGTACTGAAGGCACCGGATGCCGCCGTGTTGAACGAAAAGGTGGAGGACCCGACGATGACGGTTCCTGTAGTGGACACCTTGAACCCTGTTCCACTGACTGTCACCGAGGACCCTGCCGGTCCTGTATTCGGGTTGAGTGAAATCTGTGCGGCCGCCGGCGCTGCCTGGACGGGCTGGATGGCCGCCAAGGTCAGTCCCAGCCCGACGAGAAGGCCGACAAGAAGTCTCTTCACGGTCCTGAACAAAGCGATCCCCGCAATCGGCTGGTGGCCGGAAGACCACAGGTCAGTTCGGTGCCGACAGGCACTTGTCCCGATCCTAAAGCTCAAGCGGGCCAGTCCGATCAAGATTGGCGCAAATTTTTTTGGAAAACGCATTCCGCAGCCGCGGGAGCCCTACTGTAAAAGAGGCAAGGTTTATGTCCGCACCCGCTATCCCAGCTGTGCGAGGCAAAGGGAAGGGGTGTCCAATGGATGGACAGGATGGCGCCAGCCAGCCGTACGTTGACCCCGCCGTGCTTCAAACACTCCGCTGCGAACTCGAGCCTGACCCGGACTACTGCGTCGTGTTCGTCAACAGCTACATCCAGCAATTGCCCCGACGGCTGGACCGGCTCCGGCATGCCGTGGAAGCCATGGATTTGGATGCGGCCATGGACGCCGTGCTGAGCGTCAAGACGTCCAGCCAGATGGTCGGGGCGGCGTATCTGGGGATGCTCGCTGACGAACTCGAGACCATCCTGAGGCACCTGGAGACCTCTCCGGGGATCCCCGGAGAGCAGCCTGCGTTACTCCAGTTGGCTCTTCTGGAAAGCATGGACGCCTGCACGGGCCAGACGGTGGCCGGGCTCTCCGCCGCCGTCGCGGCCTGAGCCCAGCGCCCTAAGCCCGCGGCCCAGCGCGCCCGGAGCTAGCGGCCGCAGAGCACGGGCGCAACTCTTGGCAGTCAGCGTTCGGCCGGGGCCAACCTGTATCCAACGCCGCGGACAGTCTGGAGCCACCGCGGATTCTGCGGGCTGTCGCCCAGCTTCTTGCGGAGGTTTCCCATGTGCACTTCAACGGACCGTTCGTCGGCTTCGGAGATGTAGCCGCCGACGTCGTACGGCTCGTCCCGCAGGCGCTTCACCAGTTCCGACTTGGTCCGCACCATCCGTCCGGCCTCAAGAAGGGCGTGCAGAAGGTCGAATTCAGTGCGGGTCAGGTGCAGTTCGCGCCCGTCCACGCTCACGGTCCGCGCCTCGTAGCTGAACTCAAGGCCGTTGTGCGTCAGCGTGTGGCCGGTGCCGCCCGCTGCGGCAGGTGCCTTGCCACCGGCAGAGGAGTCCGACGTCGAACGCGGACGCCGCATCATGGCGGCGACTCGTGCGCGCAATTCCCGGGGACGGAAGGGCTTTGTCAGGTAGTCGTCAGCCCCTGATTCCAGGCCGATGAGGGTATCCAGTTCCTCGGCACGCGCCGTCAGCATGACGATGTAGGCGTCGGAAAACTCCCTGATCTGGCGGGCGACTTCGAAGCCGTCAATGTCCGGCAGCCCCAGGTCCAGGGTGATGACCGCGGGATTGAGCTCCTTGGCCGCTACGACACCGGCCGCCCCGCTGCTGGCCACTTGGACATCGAACCCGGCCTGGACCAGCACAACCCGCACCAGTTCACGGATGTCGTGGTCGTCCTCGATTACCAGACCCACACGTGATTCACTCATCGCAGCCCCCTCAGTCCGCTCGATACCGTCAGAAGTATAGCGGTCGCCGGATATCGTGGTGGTATGCGTCCACTAAACCGCACTTCCTTTTTCGCCCTGTCATGAGCGGCAACCTCACCTGGGACATCTCATCCGGCCGGATATTGTTCTTCCGCCGGCCGTTCCACGAGTACTCGATGCGGGGGCGGGTGATGCTGAGCCAGATCCCGCTCGCCATCACGGCAGGGCTCACGGCCGTCCTGATGCTGATGTTTTTCCCCGGCACCCTGGCCAATCCCCTCTTCATCGCCTTCATGGTGACGCAGGTCCTCATTCTGGGCGTGTGCTACTTCACACCGTGGGACCGGCTGCCGTACGCCAGCTTCCTGGCGATCCCGTTCCTCGATTTCGTCTCGATCGCGTTGGGGCGGGAAGGCGGACAGGAAAGCCTCACGGGCATCAGCCTCCTGGCCGTCTTTCCCGCTATCTGGCTGTGCGCGTCGGGGATATATCCGCGCACTGCCCTGCTCATGTCATTCCTCGCTCCCCTGTGCATCATCTGGGTGCCCTTGTTTGTTCGCGGCGACGTCACTGGGCAGGATCTGGCGAAGTCCCTGCTGCTGCCCGTGATGATGCTGGGCATCGGCGTGTCAGTGAGCGTATTGACCCTCAGCATGGTCCGCCAGCAACGCGATCTTGAGGAGAAGGATGCGCAGCTGCGGATCGCCCTCGAGGACAGCAAGCGGCAGGAACGGCTGCTCAACTCGGTGCTGGAAACGGTGCACCTGGGGGTCCTGGCCGTGGACGCGGACGGGCATGACATCCTCATGAACCGGAAACAGCGGGAAAACCACCGGCTCGCCGCCCCGGCGGGAAACAGCGACCCGAACGAATCCCAGCTCCTGGTGTTCCAGCCTGACCGGATCACCAAGGTACCGGTGGAAGAGCGGCCTGTCCGCCGCGCGGTGTTGGGCGAGAATTTCACGGACAACCTGGTGTGGCTTGGCAGCGGCAGTGAACAGCGCGCCATTACAACCAGCGCCCGCGCCATGCGGGACCACGACGGCGCCTTCGCCGGCTCCGTCATTGTGTTCAGCGACGTCACGGACCTGGTGAACGCGCTGGCGGCCAAAGACGACTTCGTCGCCAACGTTTCCCACGAGTTCCGGACCCCGCTGACCTCCATCCTCGGCTACGTGGAGTTGCTGTTGGATGACGGAGAGGAACTGCAGGATTCCCATCGTGAACCGCTCAACATCATCCGGCGGAACTCCGAGCGGCTGCTGGGGCTTGTCTCGGACCTGCTTGCCAGCCGGAGCGGGCAGCTCATCGTGAGCCCGCAAGCGGTCAACGTGGCCGAACTTGTGCGGTCCAGCGTCAGCGCCGCACTCCCCCGCGCCGCGGCAGCCAAGGTCCGGCTCCATGCAGAAGCCCCTGAACGGCTGGAGGCCCACGTGGATTCCGCTCGCATGTCACAGGTACTGGACAACCTGGTCTCCAACGCCATCAAGTATTCGCCCAATGGCGGCGACGTGGTGGTGTCTTTGGGTTCGGAAGGATCAGAGCTGGTGTGCCACGTCAGTGATTCCGGCATGGGCATGAGCGAAAAGGACCAAGCCGAAGTGTTTAAGAAGTTCTTCCGGACCGGCAACGTGCGGAACACGTCCATCCCGGGAGTGGGGCTTGGACTGTCCATCAGCAAGGCCATTGTTGAGGCACACGGCGGCAGCATCCAGCTGCGGAGCGCGCTGGGAGAAGGCACCACCTTCACAGTCAAGGTGCCGGTCTAGGGTTGTGGCCGGAACTCCTCGATCAGCGTCCGGGCCATACGCTGGGCACGCTTGGAGGCTTCCAGGTCGCCTTCCGTCGCGGAGATGATGGACCCCTTCATCAGGATGTGCCATGAGCGGGAGAAGTCCTCGGCGTCCCGAAGCCCTGCCTCCTCCGCGAGCTGCTGGACGTGGCCCCGGATCCTGGCGAGGTAGTCAATGCTCGCACGTCCCAGCGGATGGTTGGCGCCCATTTCCAGCAGGATGTTGATAAAGGAACACGCCTCAAAGTCATCCCGGCGGAACCAGTCACCGAAGACATCGAAGATCGCCAGCAGCTGCTCGGTGGGGGTGCTGCCGCGGCGTCGGGCATCGGCCACGATCAAGTCCACGGTCCACACCCGGTCGCGTTGCTCGAGGAAGGCGAGCACCAGTTCATCCTTGGATGCAAAGTGCCGGTAGAACGTTGCCTTGGCCACCCCGGCACTGCTGATCAGCTCGTTGACGCCCACGTCGCGTATTCCCCGGCGTGCGAAAAGCTGGTATGCCGTATCGACAATCCGCTGCCTTGCGTCGGCAGGACTCATCACAGCCGCGCCCTGGGGCGCAGGCTGTACCGATACAGAATCTGGCGTTGGGGTCATTACAAATAGTCTAGCGCAAGGGGCAGACAGACTTGTCTGTCTGCGATAGGATTCTTACATTCCGGTCGGTCGAATTCCCAGGCGTTGAGCCAGGGCGCTCGTGCCACAGGAGGGTAAGAGATGCCGAAGAAGATGTTGTCAGCCGTTGAGTCCCACCAGGGCGATTCGTGGCAGGCGCGGTCCGGGATCCATGCCGTTGGGGGGCCCATCAGCGGGCGCGTGAATCTTGAGCCGATTCGTCACCAGTCGTGGGAAATTATCAATGCAATCCTGACGGACACCGATCCGGAGGGATCTGAAATCCGCACTCAACTGCGCCGTTGCCTCAACAAGAACCAAGGCAACCCTGAGAGGGCATTGCTCATGCACCTCATGTCAATGCCGGGCCGCTCCGAGCCCGCGATCCTTGATTAAGTCGGTTAAGTCCTGCCTGCCGCACCACTTCGCCCCAGGACTGCTGTGCCAGGTCAGCAACAGCTGCCAGAATGTCCGCCGGCGGCAGGGACAGATCAAGCGGGTACTCCACCACGTCGATGTCGGTATTGAGGATGCGGCGGAGCTTCATTTCTCCCGAGCCTGCATACACCAGCCAGGCGGTGGGAACCCGTAGGGCCGTGCAGAACGCCAGCATCTGGAAGTGGTCCGCGGACAGTGACGCGCCCTGGTCCGTCGCTGCGCGGTACTTCGTGTCGTAGACCACCACGGGACGGCCGCCCAGGAGGTGCACTGCGTCGGGACTCACCGTGAGCCGGTCCGAGTCGCGCACGGCCTCGTTCAGCAGGGCGTTGTACTGCAGCCGCATTTCGCCGGGGTGGGCAGCCATGGCCTCGCGGAGTGCCGCCCCCACGAAATCCTCGAACACCTGCGCCATGTCCACCACAAAGGACGCCGTCTGTTGCTTTCCGTCGCCCGCTTCGGCCGAGGCATTGCGAAGGATCACCTCGGACAGTCGGAGCACCGCGTGGTACCGGGTATTTTTCCGGCTTGCCTGCCACGGCGGCAGCGGCGCTCCGGACTGAAGTCGCGTGACGGCGTCGAGCTTTCCCTTCAGCTGCCGCAGGCGGCTCTGGACATCGGGCCGCACGCGAGGAACCCTGGCCATGCGCTCAAGGGCAGCCCGAAGGATGCGGTTCTCGGCAATGTCCTCGGTGAATTCGTCGTACGAGACTTCCAGCGGCACGAGCATTCCCGGCCGGCGGGAAATCTGGTCCGAGATCCGGATCCTGCCCTTGACCGTCCGCAGCGATTCGTCAACTGTGAGGTAGCCCTGCAGGACCCCGCGGCTCAGGGCACGGTCCGCCAGCTGCGCGAGCGATTCTGCCAGTGCGCTCCACAGGTCCGAGTCCTCCACGGCGGCCACCGGATCGTCGCGGAAGCCCTGGTTCCCCGCGTAGCTGAGCAGAAACAGCAGCCGGCTGAGGCCAAGGCGGTCCTTCGGCCGGACCTCCAGCTGCACCGTGGGTGTGCGCACGGACCCCACCATGCCCACCGGCTCGATCCGGAACAGTCCCATCCCCATCGGGGACGCCTTGGCCAGGCCGCTGGAGTTCAGGAAGGCGGCGCTGGCGGCGTCAAGCTTGTCCACCACGCCGCCGGAAAGCTCGTCCAAAACGATGTGGCGGACAGCCTGCACCGGGGTGGCGGGCTGCCGTGCCGGCAGCGGCGGAACAGCGACCTGCAATGCGTTAGCGGGACGCAAGGCGGCCCATCAGTTGCTCAAGCCCGAAGCGCTCTTGCAGCTGGGCCCGGTTCAGCTGCCCGTGGTAGTGCTCCTCCAGCAGGGGCATCAGCTCGTATTTCCAGATCCGGCGCAGGCCGGAAGGAGTCTGGGCCGCCTTCTTCATGAAGTAGGACGGCCCGATCATGAGGTCCCGGTCCCATTCGTCGATCGCGTCGTTGAGGGCGTCGAGCAGGAGGGCCGGGGTGGTGTCCAGGTCGCGGGCCTGCAGGAAACGCAGCAGCGAACCCTTCACCGGTTCGGTCTTGGGGTGCAGCTCGATGAAGGAGAAGCGCCGGCGGATGGCGGCGTCCATCATGGCGATCGAGCGGTCCGCGGTGTTCATGGTGCCGATGATGTACAGGTTGTCCGGGAGCGTGAATGGCTCATTGGGGCTGTACTGGAGGTAAATGCGGTCATCGCGGTACTCCAGCAGGAAGTACAGCTCACCGAAGACCTTGGCCAGGTTGGCGCGGTTCATCTCATCGATGATCAGGAAGTACGGCTTCTTTTCATTGCCGGGCTTCGCAGCTTCCTCCGCCAGCCGACGCAGCGGTCCGGCCACGAGCTTGAAGGACACCTGCCCCTCGTCGGTCTTGTCCGGGCGGAAGCCTTCGAAAAAGTCCTCGTAGGCGTACGACGGGTGGAACTGCACCAGCTTGACGCGTTCGTCCGTGCTGTCAGCGGCGAGCTCGGCCGCCAGGTGCTTGGCGAGGTAGGTCTTGCCCGTTCCGGGCGGGCCGTACAGCACGAGCTGCCGGTTCTCCTCCAGGAGCTCCGCGATTTCCTGTAGCGGTTCCAGGTCCATGTGCATGGACGCCGCGAACTCCTCCGTCAGCGGACGGAACCCTTCCGGGACAGGTTCGACGACGACGGCCGGCGCGGCGGCGTCGTCGGCCTCCGCTTCCGCTTCGGCGGGCAACAGCGCCTGCAGCGCCTGCACCACCCGGGTGACGTCCACAATGACCCCCGGCGTGGCCAGCTGGCGCTGGACGTGGCGGGGAAGGTCCGTCATGGTGTGTGCTTCATCGAACCAGCGGACCTTGCGCCGCATCCTGCGGTTGTCCTCGTTGTGCTCCGGCTCGCCCAGGACCACGCCGAGGCGAACAGCGCCGGCGTGCTGGTACAGGACGAGGTCGCCCGGTTTCATGACCGTGAGGAAAGCGAAGACGGCGGTCTTGTTGTCCTCGCGCTCCACGTAGCCAAGGTGCTTGTAGTCCTCGTCCACGGCGTGCTGGACCAGTCCCGCAGTGACGCCGGGGCCCAGGAGGCGCAGGTGCTCGACGTCGAGGGTCACCTTCTCTTCCCCGCGCCACGCCGCCAGCAGGTCCTTGGCGTCATGGTGGGTGCGCAGCAGCCATGCACGGCGGCCCGGGTCCCCCACCTTGCGCCACTGGCTCACCAGCTGGCGGGCATACCAGTCGATGCGCTGGCCCGCCTGTTTGTCGAGGTAGAGGCGGATGCGGTGGATGTCAGCGGTGATTTCTTCGTCGCTGTCGCCCTTGGCGCCGCCCACCAGGGAAGCAAAGGCATCCCGGATTTCCTGCCGCTCAACGTCAGCCACCACCGGCTCAAAGTAACTGGGCCAGGCCAGGTATTCGATGCTGCGGCGGATTGCGGGCTGGTCATCCGGTGTCGCGGCCGCGAGCAGATGGAAGGCCAGGGGATCCTTCAGTGCCTTCGCCATGGTGTCCGGGGCCTGCTGGTCCACGTGCTGGACAAAACGGCACAGCCACCTCAGGTGGTCCCAGATGGTCCAGTTGAATTCGGCAGTGCGGTCGCGGATGACGCCGTGGTCCGTCATGCCCTGGTAAAGCTCGCCGGGCAGTTCGAGCGGCGGCTCAAGCCATGAGGCCGCTTCTGCCACCCTGGCGCGCTTGACCTTGAGCGATTTCACTTCGTGGGCCAGCGGCAGCGACTGCAGGAAGAGCATCTCAACGGCCAATTGCTTGGCTCCGCGGGAGGCACCCGTCAGGTTCTGGCGCAGGTTGGTCATCATGGGGGCCTTGGGGTCCGCAACGCCCCGTTCCAGGCGCTCCAGGAGCTCTGCAGCGGCGCTGGCGGTCCATGTGGCAGTCCGCCCGTCCAGGGCCGACGGCCTGCCCTGCAGGCCGGCCCCGAGAACAAACCACGCCGCGTCCTCGATCTCCTTGGAGATACCGGGGGCGCGGGTCATGGCAGGCTTCGCGGTTGGGGTCATGCCTTCAAATTTACAGGCTAAACCTGAACGCCAACACCAAGGACCGCCGCCCGCTACTGATCGGTAGGTGTTGGGCCATTATGTACGTTGACTCGGCCGTTGGCCAGGGTTTCCCGCTATTTTCGGGCTCCTGGACACGTACCGGCCGGGGTTGATCGGCTACTTCGGGGCGGCGGGCAGGTTCTTGCGCCCGAACACAAAATAGCTTCCCGGACCCACGAAGTTGATCAGCGT
The DNA here is from genome assembly GCF_040683875.1 of Arthrobacter sp. NPDC093128. Classification (NCBI taxonomy): domain Bacteria; kingdom Bacillati; phylum Actinomycetota; class Actinomycetes; order Micrococcales; family Micrococcaceae; genus Arthrobacter; species Arthrobacter sp. NPDC093128. The sequence continues at coordinate 99,893 of NZ_JBFBEY010000004.1, read as the reverse complement.
GACCATCCGCCAGACCGCCTTGCTGCCGCGGATCTGCTCCGCGGGCCGGCGGGAAATGTCCCGCTGGGCTGCGACCAGGAGCGAGAGCTGCACTGCAGCTGCCACCAAGGTCCCAAAGCGCGCCAATGGCGGCATTTCCTTCCAGGACTTTTTCTTTTTCTTCGTGGCCATGGCCAATGCTCCTTGGTTCCGATAATGGTGCCGGGTGGTTCATCGTAGTGACGATCATAGGGATTCCGACCCGCCCGAAGGTAGGGGCTTTAGGCTCAGGCCACGAACGGCGCGAGCCGTTCCTTCTGCTCCGGAGTCAAGCGAAGCACCCTGCCGGTACCCTCATCCACGAATGCCAGGTGCGTGGTGGCCTTGACGCAGTCCTCCCGGGTCACCGGGTCCTGCACCAGGTAGTGGATGTCGAAGCTGGCACCTTTCACGGCGCCGATCCACAGCTGGACCACGGCCGGCACATTCCGGTATTCGAGCGTCCTGACGTAGCGGATCCTGTGTTCCACCACCAAGGCCATGGTGCCCTCCTCAACATCGTTGAAGAGGGACACCTTCGGCTCGATACCGGGCAGCCCGGCCCCGCGGGGCGGTCCGAAGGCCGCGATGCGGGCCTCCTCCAGCATCCGTACGATCTGCACATTGTTGATGTGGCCGTAGGCATCCATGTCGCCCCACCGCATGGGGATGAGGACCTCGATGCGCCGGCCGGCGGCGCTCAGCTGTGCACCGCCGTCGCGTCATCTTCCAGCGACTGCTCTGCGTCCTCGCCGGCGAACTGGGACATGTAAAGGCGGTAGTAGGCGCCCTTGAGTTCCAGCAGGTCGTGGTGGTTCCCCTGCTCCACGATCCGCCCGGCTTCCATCACCAGGATGGTGTCTGCGTCGCGGATGGTGGACAGCCGGTGCGCGATCACAAAGCTCGTGCGGTCCGTCCGCAGGGCCGCCATGGCCTTCTGAACCAGGACTTCGGTGCGTGTGTCCACCGAGCTGGTTGCCTCGTCCAGGATGAGCAGGGACGGGTTGGCCACAAAGGCACGCGCGATGGTGATGAGCTGCTTCTCACCGGCGCTGACATTGTTGCCTTCTTCATCGATGACGGTGTTGTAGCCTTCCGGGAGTGCCCGGACGAACCTGTCCACAAACGTTGCCCGCGCCGCCTCCATGACCTGGTCCTCGGTGGCGTTGAGGTTTCCGTATTTGATGTTGTCGTAGATGCTGCCGCCGAACAGCCAGGCATCCTGCAGCACCATGCCCACCTTGGCCCGCAGTTCGGACCGGCTCAGGTGCGTGATGTCCACACCGTCCAGCGTGATGCTTCCCGATGTGAGCTCGTAGAAGCGCATCACGAGGTTGACCAGGGTGGTCTTGCCCGCACCGGTGGGGCCGACGATGGCCACGGTGTGTCCCGGTTCTGCGTTGAAGGAAAGGTCCTCGATCAGGGGCTTGTCCTCCGAGTAGCTGAAGGTCACGTGCTTGAACTCGACGTGGCCGTCGGTCTTGGCAGGAAGGTGCTCTGTGGCAGTCTCGGCATCCTGTTCCTCGGCATCCAGGAATTCGAAGACCCGCTCAGCCGAGGCAACGCCGGACTGCAGCATGTTGGCCATGCCGGCCATCTGTCCGAGCGGCTGCGTGAACTCGCGTGAGTACTGGATGAAAGCGGTGGCGTCGCCCAGGCTCATACCGCCGGAAGCCACCCTCAGCCCGCCGACCACAGCGATGCCCACATAGCTGAGGTAGGAGACGAACTGCATGACCGGCATGATCATGCCGGAGACGAACTGGGCTCCGAAGCTGGCCTTGTACAGGGCTTCGTTCCGCTCGTCGAAGCGTTCCAGGATGTCGGCGTCACGGCCGAAGACACGCACGAGGTCGTGTCCGGAGAACGATTCCTCGATCTGGCCGTTGAGCTGGCCGGTGTTCTTCCATTGCGCGGCGAACAGCTTCTGGCTTCGTGAGCCGATGATGCCGGCGGCCACTCCGGACAGCGGGAGTGCCACCAGGGCGATGAGGGCCAGCTGCCACGACACGATGAACATCATGATGACGATGCCGAGCACCGTGAGCGCGGAACTGATCAGTTGTGCGAAGGCCTGTTGCAGGGCCTGCTGGATGTTGTCGACGTCGTTGGTGACGCGGGACAGGGTGTCGCCACGCTGACGCGTGTCGAAGTAGTTCAGCGGCAGCCGGTTGAGCTTCTTCTCCGTGTCGTCTCGCAGTTTGCGGACCACGCGCATGACCAGCACATTCAGGACATAGCCCTGCAGCCAGGTGAAGATGTTCGCCACGAAGTACATCACCAGCACAATGCTGATCAGGAACGACAGCTTCTGGAAGTCGATCCCCACGCCCGGAATGAGTTCCATCTTGGCGATCATGTCCGCGAAGTTGTTTTCGCCCTGGGCGCGCAGCCCGTCCACGAACTGGTCCTTGCTGACTCCTGCGGGCAGTTGCTTTCCCACCACTCCCCCGAAGATGACGTCCATGGCCTGACCCAGGATCTTCGGGGCGATGACATTGAGGACCACGGCGACCGTCACCATGGCGAGCACCAGGGCGATGCCGGCGGACTCGGGTTTCAGCAGGCCCATCAGGCGCTTGGCGGACGGCCAGAAATGCTCGGCCTTCTTCGCCGGCGTGCCGCCGAACATATCGCCGTCGGCCTCGGTGGGCTTGTATTCCTCTTCGTAGAAGTCGTCGTCCTCCACGGGAAGTGTGTCCTGCCCTGCGGGGAGTTTCTCGTTGGTGCTCATGCCACTTCCTCCGCGGTCAGCTGGGACTCGACGATTTCCTGATAGGTGGTGGAACTTAGCAGCAGCTCATCGTGCGTTCCCCGGTCCACGATCCGGCCGTTGTCCAGGACCAGGATCTGGTCGGCATCGGCGATGGTGGACACGCGCTGGCCCACGATGATCACCGTGGCATCGGCCGTTTTCGCCCTGAGCGCACGGCGAAGCCGGGCGTCCGTGGCGACGTCGAGGGCGGAGAAGGAGTCATCGAACAGGTACACCTTGGGCTGGGTTACCAAGGCCCTGGCGATGCACAGACGCTGGCGCTGGCCGCCCGAGACGTTGGTGCCGCCCTGGGCGATCCTGGAACCGAGGCCGTTCTTCTTGTCCCGAACGAAGTCCGCGGCCTGGGCCACCGTGAGCGCGTCCCACAGCTCCTCGTCCGTGGCCTCAGTCTTCCCGAAGCGCAGGTTGTGCTCGATGGTTCCGGAGAAGAGGTAGGGCCGCTGCGGCACCATGGCCACCTGGCCGGTGATTTCGGAACGCTCAAGGTTGGTGATGGGGACGCCGTCGAGCAGCACCTCGCCCGACGCGACGTCGTAAAGCCGCGGCAGCAGGGACAGCAGGCTGGTCTTGCCGGCGCCGGTTGAACCGACAATGGCCACGGTCTGGCCGGGCTCTGCGGTGAAGCTGATGTCGCTTAGGACGGGTTCTTCGGCCCCGGGGTAAGCGAACGAAACATTGCGGTACTCCACGCGACCGGTCCTGTGGGTGGGCGCCACCGGCGCCTCGGGTTCATGGATGGAGGGTTCGACGTCGAGCACCTCGCCGATGCGGTCCGCACAGACCGAGGCCCGCGGAATCATCATGGCCATGAACGTGCCCATCATGACCGCCATCAGGATCTGCAGGAGGTACTGCAGGAAGGCCGTCAGGGAACCGACCTGCATCTCCCCGGCATCCACCCGTTGGCCGCCGAACCACAGCACGGCTGCGGTGGAGACATGGAGGATCATCCCGATGGCCGGGAACATCAGCACGAACAAGGAGCCAATTTTCAGCGAGACATCGGTGAGTTCGCGGTTGGCCCCGCCAAAACGCTCCGTCTCGTGCGGTTCCCGGACGAAGGCGCGGACCACGCGGATGCCAATGATCTGCTCGCGGAGGATGCCGTTGATGCGGTCGATTTTCGTCTGCATGGAACGGAAGAGCGGCATGAGGCGGACCACGAGGTACCCCACCACGGCAATCAGCACCGGAACGGAGACCCAAACCAGCCAGGACAGGCTCAGGTCCTCGCGCAACGCCATGATGATGCCGCCGATGCACATGATGGGCGTGGCCACCATGAAGTTCAGCCCCATGAGAACCAGCATCTGGACCTGCTGGACATCGTTGGTGCCGCGGGTAATCAGGGTTGGTGCGCCGAAAACATTGACGTCCTTGGCCGAAAAGCTCGTCACCTTCCGGAAGACACCACGCCGCAGGTCCCGGCCGAAGGCCATGGCCGCCTTGGACCCGAAGTAAACACCGGCGATGGCGGTGGCTACCTGGATCAGTGCCACGCCGAGCATGACCCCGCCCGTTCGCCAGATGTAGTCGGTGTCTCCTCGGGAGACGCCCTCATCGATGATCTGGGCGTTCAGGCTGGGAAGGTAGAGGGCCGCAATGGTGGACGCCAACTGGAAAACAATGACTGCCGCGATATACGGCAAATACGGCTTGGAGTAGCGCCGTATGAGGGTGACAAGCATGCCCGGTAATCCTTTGGAAGAGCGCGAAGTGAATTGGAAGAAGTAAAACCAGCGAGGGCTGACACTCTTAGCCTTCCCACTCTACGAAATCCGTTGCCTATGCGAAACAACAGTAGGGAAATATCATCCGAAGGGCGTATCCGTGCCAGGGTGGCGGCAGAGCCCCACGTGCGTCCTGTTACGGGTGAAACGGGTGTTATCCCTCGGTCCCGAGGGAAGGGAATGTGAAAAACGGGTACCCAGTCAAGTATCGGCTACTCGCGACTACGCCAGTGCCTGAGCCTTAGCGTGAAGTGGTCAGTTAATTGACAACTCTGCAGGAGAGTCGCAGGCGATCTGGGCACCTACGGCCAACGGCCGGCCTCCGCCATGGGGCCTCCCGCTCCCGCAGTCTGGTCAGTCCAAAATGATCCAGATGGAGAATCCCATGAAGAGAATCCTCGCAACGGCCGGTATTGCGGGCATTGCGTTAATTGGCGTTACAGCCCCCGCAAATGCCGGCGACGACAAAGTCAGCATTTGCCACGCAACGGGCTCGGAATCGAACCCCTTCGTGAGCATCACGGTCAGCAAAAGTGCGCTCAACGGAAACGGCCATGCCTCGCACAGTGGCGACCTGATTCCCGCGCCTGCGGCCGGCTGCCCTGGCGGGTCAAAGGGTGACCACGACCCCAAGGACGACGACGACGAGGGCCACGGCTCCAAGAAGGTCACCATTTGCCACGCGACGGGATCCGACAAGAACCCGTACGTCGTCATCACCATTCCCGAAAAGGCGTGGTGGAACGGTCACAAGGACGGACATAACGGCAGGGCCGACATCTATCCGGTCCCGGCGGGCGGTTGCGACGTGAAGGGTGAAGAAGAAGAAGAGAAAGAGACGAAGCCGCCCGTTGTGGTCCCGCCGGTCGTAACACCGCCTGTTGTGGTCCCGCCGGTCGTAACACCGCCTGTCGTGGTCCCGCCGGTCGTAACACCGCCTGTCGTGGTCCCGCCGGTGGTTGCTCCGCCGGCAGTTGTCGCCGTGCCTGCTGGAGCCGCAGCGGCCCCGGCTGCCGCCCCGGTGGTCAACCGCGGATTCAACGCCCAGACAGCGGCGGGAAGCCAGACAGATGCCGGCATGCCCGCTTGGTTCGGTGGGTTGGCTGCACTGCTTGGCGCGACGGGACTGGTCGCCCTGCGGCACAGGGGACGCCTGCAGAACTTCGGGGCGTCGAAGTAGGGCAGTTCCTGTGGTCAGGACGGGCATCCACCGTCACGGTGCGGTGCCCGTCCACACCTATATCTATGGAGGAGTCCGATGTCCTTCCCCAACCGCCATCACGTAGACAGCCGGCCCCTGGACCGCGATATCGCCGCGCCTGGTGCGGGCGGGCGGGGCGGAGCCCTGGACGCCGGACCCGCCGAGGACAGGGTTCCGGAGGACGGCGCTTCAGATGACAGGGCTCCAGGGGGCAGGACGCCGGAGAAGGAGGCGGTAGCCGGAAACGGGGCCCACCATCAACGGCTGTTGGAGCGGTGGCGCAGTGACCCTTTAAGCCTGAGCCGTTTTCTGCTGGCGAGCCTGCCGCCGAAGATCAGGGCCTTAGTAGTCCGGTCCCTGCAGGTCTGGTCCTCGAAGGACTGGTCCGTCCGCAACTGGGCGTCTGGGAACTGGGCGCCCGGGAACTGGTCTTCGCGAAGCTGGCGGCCGCCAAAAGGCCTGTCGCTGAGCCGCCTGTCGCTGAACCGCGGCGATCTGCTGCTGCTCCTCGCCGGCGTCGTGGCCTTCTTTGTGTTGACGTTCCTCCCCGGCATCGTCGCTCCCGGGGACACGTCCGGCAGGGCCGGGTCCCACCCGGCGGCTGCCCCGTATACGCAGTCGGCCGAGCTGGCTCTGCCTGGCTATGCCGTCCCGCCGGACACTTTCCCCTGGAGCGGCAAGGAGACCCCGACAACTTCGCCCGCGGCGCAGGAACCGCCGCCGAGCCTGCCCAGCTATCCGCCGGCCGCAGCCCCCACCAGGATCGTCTATCCGGCGGCCGGGCTGGACGTCGTGATTCATCCGCTGACCCCGACGCGCGAGGAACTGGAGTCCCAGGCGATCGTGCCGCCGATCACCGTGGATGGCTACTGGGTGTCAGACTTCGGCATGCCCGGCGCCGGGTCCACCAACACGACGTACATCCTTGGCCACAGTTGGGAAGGCCGCGACGCTCCCTTCAACCGGCTCAGCGCCTTGAGCGTCCCCGGTGACATCTTCGAAGCCACAACCGCATCGGGAACCATGCGCTACAGGGTGGATTCGGTGGATACCTACGTGAAGGCCAGCCTGAAGGACAGCCCGATCTGGACCGCAGTTCCCAACCGGATTGTGCTGATCAGTTGCTATACGGAAGATCCCTGGGGGAAGAACGTGGTGGTCGTTGCGTCTCCGGTCCCCTCACCCTGACAACGGCGACGGCGGCGCTGTGCCGCCGCCGCCGCTACGGTGTTGTGGGCGACTATTCGCCCCGGTGCCGCCCGTGCGTGGCGATGTAGTCCGCCGCGGCGCGCTGCAGTTTCCGTTCCTTGGCGAGCTGCCGCCGGATGGTGGTGATCTCCCCGCTGATGCGCGCCTGTTCGGCAGCGATCTCCCGCTGCTCCGCAGTCTGTTCGTGGACGGCACGCAGCGCTTCGGCCAAGTGGAGCTGCTGTTCGGCCAGCAGCTGCTGCGTCTGCAGCAGCAGGGGCACGACGTCGGCGGCTTCCGGCTGCGGGTCGGCCACCAAGGTCCGGGAACGCACCCGGGAACCTTCCCGTTCGGCAGACGGGGCGTCGCCGTCGAGGTGTCCGCGCCCTTCGCGGGTGGTGCTCCGATCCTGGCGTGCCGCGTCGGGAAAGCGGGACTCGTGGGCGCGCTGCCTGCTCAGGACCTCGATGAACTCCCGGTCGAGGTCCACGATGCCGGCGTCGGCCGCGGCCGTCGGCGCTGAGGCCGGAGCGGCGTTGCCGTTGTTTGAATCGGCAGGTGCCGGGACGATGTCAACGGTGCGGCGCAGGGGCTGTTCCTTGATGCACAGGACCGCTACGAGGGCGATGATGCCGATCACCGCGGAGATCAGGAAAATTTCGGCTGTCGCGTCACCGTAGGCCGCCCTCATGATGTCCCGGATCGGGGCCGGCATGTCCTGGAGGTCCATGCTGGCTCCGGCGGAGCCGCCTGCGGTCGGGATCCCGGCTGCGGCCAGGCCCTCGGTGGCCAGCTCCTTGACGCGGTTGGCCAGGACGGCGCCCAGCACGGACACTCCGATCGCACCGCCCACGGAACGGAAGAATGCCACGGAGGCGCTCGCCGTACCGATGTCTGTGGCCCGGACGGTGTTCTGGACTGCCAGCACGAGGTTCTGCATCAGGAGGCCGAGCCCCAGGCCGAGGACCGCGGTGTAGAGGCCTGTCAGCCAGAGTTCGGTGGTGTGGTCGATGGTTCCGGCCAGCCCCAGGCCGCCGATCAGGAGGATGGAGCCGGCTACGAGGTAGCGCTTCCATTTGCCGGTCCGGCTGATGAGCTGGCCCGACAGGACCGAGCCGATGAGGTTACCGGCGATCATGGGCAGCGTCAGCAGCCCCGCTTCGGTGGGAGTGGCACCGCGGGCCACCTGGAAGTACTGGCCCAGGAAGGCGGAGGAGCCGAACATGCCGACGCCCACGGCCACGGAGGCGAGGATGGCCAGCGCTGTGGTGCGTTCGCTGATGATCTTGAGCGGGATGATGGGCTGCTCCACTTTGGACTCCACCACCACGAGGAGGGCCAGGAGCAGCACGCCGCCGCCCACCATGGCCGCAGTCTGCCAGGACCACCAGTCGTAGTATTCCGGGTTGCCGGCGAAAGACACCCAGATCAGCAGCAGGCTGACGCCGGAGGTGAGGAGGATGGAACCGAGCCAGTCGATCTTCGCGTGGCGCTTGACGTGGGGAAGCTTCAGCGTGATCTGCAGCAGGATGAGGGCGATGACGGCGAGCGGGACACAGACGAAGAAGGTCCAGCGCCAGCCCAGCGGGCTGTCCACTATAAATCCGCCGAGCAGCGGGCCGCCTGCGGTGCCCACAGCCATGACGCCGCCCATGTAGCCGGAGTACTTGCCGCGGTCCCGGGGCGGGATGATGGAGCCGATGATGGCCTGCGCCAGCGCGGTCAGGCCGCCCATGGCGACGCCCTGGATAACGCGTGCGGTCAGCAGCAGCGGGATCGTCTCGGACAGGCCCGCCATGACGGAACCGGCCACGAAGATCACGATGCTCAGCTGGACAAGCACCTTCTTGTCGAAGAGATCGGCGAGCTTGCCCCAGATCGGGGTGGTGGCAGCGTTGGCCAGCAGGGCAGCCGTGATGACCCAGGCGAAGTCCGTCTGGGTGCCCTTGAGCTCGGACATGATGGTGGGCAGCGCGTTGGCCACGATGGTACTGCTGATGATCGCCGTGAAGAACGCGGCCAGCAGCCCGGTGAGGGCCTCCATGATCTGGCGGTGGCTCATCGCGGGCTGCGGCGCCGGTGCGGATGGTTGCAGTGATGTATGCGGTGGTGTTGTTGACAGGATCCGGGACGGACCGGTGGCTGTAGCGTGGCTCGCCATGTGCAGCTCCTAAGCGGTTGGAATGTTTTCGATGGATCCGGCCGTCTTTGCCCGGGCTGAATCCCTGAGGGATTCGGCAAGTTTCTTCAGGACTTTCGCGGTCTCTTCGGCGTCGTCCTCGCTCCAGTCCTGCAGGTAACCCTGGAGCGTCGCAGTGCGCTGCTGCTCTATCTCGCGCAGCTTCCCCGCTCCGGCCTCGGACAGCGCCACAAGCTGGGCCCGCCCGTCCTCCGGATCAGGCCTGCGGACCACCAGGCCGTGTTCTTCCAGATCGGCAATATGCCGGCTCAGGACGGGAGCGCTGACCCCCAGGCGCGCGGCGAGATGCGTGGCCCGGGACTCCCCCTCCCCCACGAACCGCAGGACGCCCTGGAGCGCCACCCCGGTTTCCTGCCCGCGCAGGCTTGAGACCGCGACGCAGCGGACCGCCCGCTGGAGGTCGAAGATCTGGTAAACGAGATCGGCCGCGGTTTCCGGTGCAACTGCCATGCTGAATAACCCCTTTGCTTGCCTAGGGCAACTATACGGGAAAATGGTTGCTTTGGGAAACTAAGAAGGGACAGGCTGGGTGGGTAGTCCCTTAAACGCCAAGCGCGAACGGACAGTTGAGGCCCCCGCTGTTGGGGCCTCAACTGTCCGTTCGCGCTATGTGGTGGCTGTTGGCTTGAGGAACGCTCAGACGCCCAGGTGGGTGGGGCCGAACATCTTGAGCAAGGTTTCGACGACGACGACGTTAGGCCCGTCGGCGGCGAAGCCCGCCTTGAGCGCGTCCCCCACGTTCTCCGGGGTCACCCGGACGGCCGGGACGCCGAAGGCTTCGGCGAGTTTGACGAAGTCGGGGCGGGCGAGTTCGGTGGCTGTGGCCTGGCCAAAGGCGCCCACCATGTACTCGCGCAGGATGCCGTAGCCGCCGTCGTCCACGATCAGCCAGGTGACCGGGACGTTGTGCTGCTTGGCGGTGGCCAGTTCGGAGATGGAATACATGGCCGAACCGTCGCCGGAGACCGCGAGGACCCGGGCTGATCGGCCGGAGTTTCCCGTGGTTTCCAGCCCCACTGCCCCGCCGATGGCGGCGGGGAAGCCGAAGCCCAGCCCGCCGGCGCCCTGGGCGGAGTGGAACTGTCCCTCGCGGGCGTCCCAGCAGCTCCAGCCCCAGTATGCGGAGATGGTCATGTCCCAGAAGGTCTGCATCTCCGCGGGCACGGCTTCGCGGATGTCGGCCATGAACGTCAGTTCCTTGCCGAGGTCCTGGGACTCCAGCCGGGCCTTGACCTTGGCCAGGGATTCCTTGACCAGCGCCTCTGGTGAAGTGCCGTGCCAGTCGGCCCGCTCACCGTGCGGTTCGGTCAGAGCCGCGTCCAGGGCCGCGAGGGCCTGGCCGGCGTCGGCACGGATGCCCAGGCCGGGCCGGTTGGACTCCAGGACCCGGGGTTCGGCGTCGATCTGGATGATCCGGCCGCGCGGCTCGAACGTGAAGTAGTTGGACGTGACTTCCCCGAGGGAGGAGCCGATGACGATCAGCACGTCCGCGTCCTCGAGCAGGTCCGTCATGTACCGGTCCTCGATCCAGGACTGCAGCGAAAGCTCGTGGTTCCACGGGAACGCACCGTTGCCGCCGGGAGTGCAGATCACCGGTGCCCGCAGCTTCTCCGCGATGGACAGCAGGGACTTCTCGGCCCGGCCGCGGCGCGTGCCGCCGCCGGCGATGATCGCTGGACGTTCCGCCGTCGACAGCCATTTCACTGCCTCGCGGACCAGCTCCACCCGGGGCGGGTTGTCCGCCGCTTCGGCGAGGGCGTCCTCCACTGGCGGGACCATGATGGGATCCAGCAGGACGTTCTGCGGGATCTCCAGCCAGACGGGGCCCTGCGGGGAGGAAATCGCCTCGGTCCAGGCGTCCTGGATGGCCGAGGGAATCCCGGAGGCGTGCTGGATCAGCCGCTGGCTCTTGGTGACGTTCGCGGCCGAGGCCTTCTGGTCATCGAGCTGGTGGAGCATGCCCTTGCGGCGGGCACCGAGCCCGTCCAGCGGAATCTGGCTGGCCACCACCACCATGGGCACACCCGTGGCGTAGGCTTCCTGCAGCCCGGCCAGGGACGTCAGCGCACCCGGGCCGGTGGACAGGAACAGCACGCCCACCTCGCCCGTGGCCCGTGAATACCCGTCCGCCGCGAACGCTGAATTGTTCTCCACCCGCGAGGACACGAAGTGCAGGTTGCCCCGGCCCATCGCATCGAACAGGCCCAGCGCGTGCTGGCCCGGAATGCCAAAAACCGTCTTCGCACCCAGCGCTTCAAGGGTCTCGACGACGAGATCCCCGCCGTTGCGGACGCTGGTACCCTTCGTCGGAGCTGCCGCGCCCGGATCGAAATCGATCACTTGGAGAACTCCTCGACGGCCGGACGGATGATTCCTCCGGGCTGGGCAGCGGCGGCAAACCCTGCCTGGTGCCGCTTCTCCTGCCCGAGCGCCTGCGCGGCATAGCCGTTGGCGGCACCGAACCTGTTCCCCTCAACCGCGGAGTCCGCCATGAGGGTGACGAGTTCGTAAGCGACATGGCTGGCCGCGACGCCGGTGATTTCAGCGTGGTCGTAGGCCGGAGCCACCTCAACAATGTCCGCACCGACCAGGTTCATGCCGCGGAAGCCGCGGATGATCTCCAGCAGTTCCCGGCTGGTGATGCCGCCGGCCTCCGGGGTTCCGGTGCCCGGCGCGTGCGCGGGGTCCAGGACGTCGATGTCTACGGAGATGTACAGCGGGCGGTTGCCGATCCGGTCCCTGACCTTGGCCACGGTCTCCAGGACGCCCTGGTAGTAGACGTCGGCCGAGGTGACGATGCCGAAGCCGAAGCGATGGTCGTCGTCGAGGTCCTTCTTGCCGTACAGCGGGCCGCGGGTTCCGATGTGGCTGATGGCCTCGGTGTCCAGGATGCCCTCCTCGACAGCGCGGCGGAACGGCGTGCCGTGCGTGTATTCGGCCCCGAAATACGTGTCCCAGGTGTCCAGGTGCGCATCGAAGTGCAGCATGGCCACAGGCTCCCCGGCGCGCTCGGCGGCGGCACGGAGGAGCGGCAGGGCAATGGTGTGGTCCCCGCCAAGGGTGACCAGCTTGCTGCCACCGGCAGTCAGGTCCAGCGCGTTCTGCTGGATCGTCTCGATGGCTTCGTTGATGTTGAACGGGTTCACGGCCATGTCGCCGGCGTCCGCCACCTGGACGTTCTCGAACGGGCTGACGTCCCACGCCGGGTTATAGGGGCGCAGCAGCCGGCTGGCCTCGCGGACGTGGTTGGCGCCGAAGCGTGCACCCGGGCGGTAGGAGACGCCGGAGTCGAAGGGCACCCCCACCACAGTGATGTCGGCCTTGGCCACCTGGTCCAGCCTGGGCAGTCGGGCGTACGTAGCAGCCCCTGCGTAGCGGGGAATACGGGATGAATCGATAGGGCCAAGGTTGCCGTTGGCCTCGATGCGCAGCTCTTCCAAAGGAACGCCTCTCCTTCGAGGATGGATCGGTAGTGTGACACCCATCATACACTCAAGTTTCCCGTTGTGCATCAAGTGTTTACCAATCCATCTGGGCGAGCGTTCCCTCACGCCTGCGCGTATCCCTTAGTCGATGGCGGACGCCCCCCGCTCCCCCGTCCTGACCCTGACGGCGTCGCAGATGGAGAGGGTCCAGATCTTCCCGTCCCCAAACCGACCGGTGCTGGCGCCCGATTCGATGGCCGCCATCACACCGTCCATGGCCTCCTCGGTCACCAGCACCTCCACGCGCGCCTTCGGCAGAAGGTCGGAGTTGTATTCGGTTCCGCGGTACACCTCCACATGGCCCCGCTGCTGACCGTAGCCGCTGGCCTGGCTTACGGTCAGTCCGCTGACGCCAAACCCTTCCAAAGCCGCCCGGACAGTCTCGACCTTTTCCGGACGGACGATGGCCGTGATGAGTTTCACGTCCGCACCCTGCTGTTCTCTGACTGCCGGCCGAACTGGCCCGCCGCCGCTACTTCCGCAGGCGTTTCCGCGGAAGCACCCTCAGGCGTGCCCGCCTCACCCTCCGGAGGAACGGTCTTGCTGTGGTGTTCGCCCGGATGGAACGCGCCGCCAACCATCAGCAGCTCGTAGGCGGTTTCGGCGTGTTCGGTAACGTCGATGCCGGACCGCTCGTTGGCTTCGGACACCCGCATGCCCATCATCTTGTGGATGGCGAATCCGATCAGCGTGGTCATAAGGGCGCTCCAGGCGGTGACGATCAGCGCGGTGAGGACCTGGGGCCAGAACTGTGTCAGGCCGCCGCCGTAGAAGAGCCCGCCCTCGGTCTTGACCGACGGGACAGCGAAGAATCCCAGTGAGAGCGTCCCCCACAGGCCGCCGACAAAGTGCACGGCCACCACGTCCAGCGAATCATCCAGGCCGATCTTGAATTTGAGTCCGACCGCGAGCGCGCAGACCGCCCCGGCCACGACCCCGATCAGGATGGCACCGATCGGGTCCACGAACCCGCAGGCCGGCGTGACGGCGACCAGGCCGGCGACGGCTCCCGATGCGGCGCCGAGGGATGTGGCGTGACCGTCCCGGAGCCTTTCGATCAGCAGCCAGCCCAGGAGTGCCGCACTCGTGGCCAGCAGGGTGTTGGTCCAGGCCAGGCCGGCGATGGCGTCGGCCGCGAGTTCAGAGCCGGCATTGAAGCCAAACCAGCCGAACCACAGGAGCCCTGCGCCGAGCATCACGAAAGGCAGGTTGTGCGGACGGATGTTGGGATCCTTCATGAATCCGAGGCGTTTTCCGAGCACGACGGCGAGCATCAGTCCCGCTATGCCCGCGTTCATGTGGACCACAGTTCCACCGGCGAAGTCGAGGGCGGAGATCTTGCTGCCGACGACGCCCGTGGGGCCGAACAGTCCGCCACCCCAGACCCAGTGGGCGATGGGGGCGTAAACGAGCGTGACCCACAGCGCCGCGAATAGCAGCCACGGCCCGAACCGGACCCGTTCCGCCACCGCTCCGCTGATCAGTGCGACGGTGATGATGGCGAACGTTGCCTGGAAGCCGATGAACACCATGTCCGGGAGCCCGGGCGCCTTGCCCCCGATGATGCTGGTCAGTCCGCTCAGGCCGGGGTTGGCGAAGGGATCGCCGACGAGCCCGGCCATGGTGTCAGGCCCGAAGGCCAGTCCATAGCCCCACAGCGCCCAGACCACGGCAACAACGCCCATGGCGCCAAAGCTCATCATCATGATGTTCAGGACGGATTTCATCCGGACGAGGCCCCCGTAGAAGAATGCCAGGCCGGGGGTCATCAGCAGGACGAGTGCGGACGCTGCCAGCATCCAGGCCGTGGCGCCGGGATCGAGCACCGCGGGATCCACTGCCATGCCCACATTGACTAGAGAGATGTTCATTTCGGGAGCCTTCCTCAAGAAGTGGCGCTCCTGGGCGCCAGCTACGGCGAGACCATTCAAAACGACGGTGCAACTATGGGTTCCCCGAGTCCGACGCTACAACCGCGGTGTTTCCGCAATAGCCACGTAGTTTTTCCGGGACGTTAAACAGCAGGGCCGGGCATGAACCCTGCGTTTCCGGCAGGTTTCCAGAATGTGACGTACATCTCACCATCGTTGCGCCGACGCGCCATCCAGCCGCGAAGGTCACTGGCCACGCGCTTCTGAGCAGAAAGTAACGACGGTCACACCGGGCGTAAAGGTTTCGTTAAGGCCTGCATCCTGCGCACGTTCCCGGGCCTACGCTCCAATCAGGAGCAGCACCACGGTCCTCAGACGACCGAAAGCCACGCTGCGCGAAAGGATACCGTGACCACGCTCACCCGGCCGCCCGCCGACCCCTCCGACAGGTTCAAACGCAAGCCCCATCGGCTGAGGGGCTGGCTGCTGGAGGGCATGCCCGAAGGATCCGGCAAACGGCAGGGTCCCCACGGCCAGCCGCAGGCGAACCACACACCCCAGCCCTGGTGGAAGGTCATGTGCCTCACCGGCGTGGACTACTTCTCCACCCTTGGCTACCAGCCCGCCATTGCCGCGCTTGCCGCCGGAATGGTCTCTCCGCTGGCGACCGTGGTGCTGGTGGCCGTCACGCTCCTGGGCGCCCTGCCGGTGTACCGGCGGGTGGCCTCGGAGAGCCCCCGCGGCGAGGGATCGATCGCCATGCTGGAGCGGCTGCTGCCCCGCTGGGGCGGCAAGCTGTTCGTCCTGGCACTCCTGGGTTTCGCCGCCACGGACTTCATGATCACCATGACCCTCTCGGCGGCGGACGCCAGTGCGCACGCCATCGAAAACCCGTTCGCCCCCGACTTCCTGCATGGCCAGGAAGTGGCGATAACGCTGGCATTGATCGCAGGCCTGGGCGTGGTCTTCCTCCGCGGCTTCAAGGAAGCCATCAACGTGGCAGTTGTCCTGGTGGCGGTGTTCCTGCTGCTCAATGCGGTTGTGGTTTTGGTAGGCCTCGCCCATGTCTTCAGCGAAGCCCACGTGGTCACGGACTGGTGGGCTGCCCTCAACCAGCAGCACGGAAACCCCCTCGTGATGATCGGCATCGCCCTGCTGGTTTTCCCCAAACTCGCGCTGGGGCTCTCCGGCTTCGAAACGGGAGTGGCAGTCATGCCGCAGATCCAGGGCAGCCCGGACGACACCGAGGCGAAGCCGACCGGCCGGATCCGCGGCGCGCACAAGCTCCTGACCACGGCCGCCCTGATCATGAGCGGGTTCCTCATCGCCTCCAGTTTCATCACCACGTTCCTTATCCCGGCAGCCGAGTTCGAACCGGGCGGCAAGGCCAACGGCCGGGCGCTGGCCTTCCTGGCCCACCAGTACCTGGGCGACGGTTTCGGAACCGTCTACGACCTGAGCACTATCGCCATTCTCTGGTTCGCCGGAGCCTCGGCCATGGCGGGGCTCCTCAACCTGGTACCCCGCTACCTCCCGCGCTTTGGCATGGCACCCGCCTGGACCCGGGCCGTGCGGCCCCTGGTGCTGGTGTTTACCGCTGTAGCTTTCCTCATCACGCTGGTCTTTGAGGCCAATGTGGAAGCCCAGGGCGGTGCATACGCCACCGGCGTCCTCGTGCTGATGACATCAGCCTCCATCGCCGTCACGTTGTCCGCCCGGCGCAAGCAGCAACGCGGCCGTACGGTCGCGTTCGGGGCGATCGCCGTCGTCTTCCTCTACACCACCGTGGCGAACGTGGTGGAACGCCCCGACGGCCTGAAGATCGCGGCGATGTTCATCCTCGGCATCGTGGTGGTGAGCTTCGCGTCGCGCGTCAGGCGGTCCTTCGAACTCCGCGCCACCCACATCCGGCTGGACGAACAGGCCCTGGAGTTCATGGCCGCCAGCGAGGAGGGCCCCATCCGGCTGATCGCGCACGAGCCCAAACGCCTCAGCGCCGCGCGGTACCGGGCCAAGCTGGAGCACGCAGAACTGGCCAACCATTTGCCGGCGGACAGCGACGCGATCTTCATTGAGATCCTCGTTGATGACTGTTCGGACTTCGAGCAGGAACTGATGGTCACCGGGAAGGTCCGGCACGGCTTCCGCATCCTGGAAGTCCACAGCAATAACGTGCCCAACACGCTGGCGGCCGTGCTGCTGCACCTTCGCGATGTCACGGGCCTGATGCCGCACATCTACTTCCGTTGGACCGAGGGGAACCCGCTGACCAACCTGACCCGGTTCCTGCTGTTCGGCGAGGGCGAGATCGCCCCCGTCACCCGGGAGGTGCTGCGCGAGGCCGAGCCTGACGTCACCCGCCGGCCCTGGGTCCACGTGGGCTGAGCCTCGCCCCGCCGGGTCAGCGGCTGGCGGCCGGGACCAGCACCCAGAGCACCTCGACGGCGTCGTCCGTGGGGTTGATCCAGGTGTGCGGCTCCCGGCCGGGGAACGTCACAGTGTCGCCGGAGCTGAGCTCGTATTCCTCATTCGTGAGGATCAGCCGGATCCGGCCGTTGATCACGTGGAGCACATCGACGTCGCAGTCCACGGCGTAGAGCTCGGATTCGCCGCGGCCGCGGGGCTCGATCACAGCCTGGATGATCTGGACGCGCCGTTCCGAGCGCGCCGTCAGCAGGCGCTCGATGATGCCTTCGCCGCCCAGTGAAATGCGCGGTCCCTCGTCCTTCTTGGTGAGGTGGGTTTCCGGCGCGGCAAACAGGTCGCCGATGGAGATGGAGAGCACCTGGCACAGCGTCACCAGCGAAGCCACCGACGGCGACGTCAGGTCGCGTTCAACCCGGCTCAGGAATCCCTTGGTGAGGCCAGTGGCGTCTGCCACCTGCTCGATAGTGAGCCGCTGGGACTGGCGGGCGGCACGGATGCGCGAACCGATGGCAACTGGAATGTTGCTCGGTTCAACTGGTAGAGCCTTCATTAACGAACCTTTCGCAGCCGGCCGCACGGCCCCATCGCTGGAGCCATACTAGCTGGATACCCACCTTGTGACGCGGGAACGGGCCGTTGGTGTCAGATGCACCTTGACTGTTACCGCCGTCACAACTACTCTTTTAGGCAACAAGTGTTGTCTATTAGACAATCACACGAGAATCACCGAGTCACCATCAGGGATCTCCCCCTGCATCAACCGCAACATAGCAGCGGATTTCCGGCACTGCGCTGACGCTCCCGCGAATTCCCGCCCTGCTGCCAATCAGCTCCAAGGAGCATTTTCATGGACGCAAATTTCGTCAACATCGCCATTGTGGTGGTGTACCTGGTCGCCATGCTGGCCTTCGGGTGGTGGGGTAAGTCCCGCACCAAGAACAACAGCGATTTCCTGGTGGCCGGCCGCAGGCTTGGCCCGTTCCTTTACACCGGCACCATGGCCGCCGTGGTCCTTGGCGGCGCCTCAACGGTGGGCGGCGTGGGCCTCGGCTACAAGTTCGGCATCTCCGGCATGTGGCTCGTGGTGGCCATCGGCAGCGGCGTGCTGCTGCTGAGCCTCCTGTTTGCCGGCACCATCCAGAAGTTGAAGATCTACACGGTGTCGCAGATGCTGACGCTCCGCTACGGCAGCCGGGCCACGCAGACCTCGGGCATCGTGATGCTGGCCTACACGCTGATGCTGTGTGCCACCTCCACCGGCGCCTACGCCACCATCTTCGTGGTGCTGTTCGGCTGGGACCGTGCCCTGGCCATCGCCATCGGCGGCGCAATCGTCCTGGTGTACTCGACCATCGGCGGCATGTGGTCCATCACCCTTGCGGACCAGGTCCAGTTCGTCATCAAGACCGTCGGAATCTTCTTCCTGATGCTGCCCTTCACGCTCAACGCAGCGGGCGGCCTGGACGGCATCCGCAGCCGCGTTGAGGACAGCTTCTTCCAGATCGATGGCATCGGGATCCAGACCATCATCACCTACTTCGTGGTCTACACCCTGGGCCTCCTGATCGGCCAGGACATCTGGCAGCGCGTGTTCACGGCCAAAACCCCCACTGTTGCCCGCTGGGGCGGCGCAACGGCCGGCGTCTACTGCATCCTCTACGGCGCGGCAGGTGCCCTGATCGGCCTGGGCGCACGGGTGGCGCTCCCGGAGATCGACGTCGCCACGCAGGGCAAGGACGTGGTCTACGCCGAGGTGGCGCAGAATCTGCTGCCCATCGGCATCGGCGGCCTGGTGCTCGCAGCCGCAGTGGCCGCCATGATGTCCACCGCCTCCGGTGCACTCATCGCAGCCGCAACGGTGGCCCGCGCCGACGTCCTCCCCTTCGTGGCCAGCTGGTTCGGCAAGGACATCAACACCGATGACTCCGACAACCCTGAGCACGACGTCAAAGCCAACCGTATGTGGGTCCTTGGCCTGGGCGTTATAGCCATTGTCATCGCCATCATCACCAAGGACGTAGTGGCCGCACTGACCATCGCGTACGACATCCTGGTTGGCGGACTCCTGGTCGCCATCCTGGGTGGCCTGGTGTGGAAGCGCGGAACCGGTGTTGCCGCCGCAGCCTCCATGGCCGTGGGTTCCGTGGTCACCCTCGGCACCATGATCTACCTGGAGATCAATGCCGCCGCCCCCTTGGACGGCATTTACGCGAACGAGCCGATCTACTACGGCCTGCTCGCCTCGGCCGCTGTCTACGTAGTGGTCTCGCTACTGACCAAGCCCACGGACGCTCACGTTATGAAGAACTGGTACAGGCGCGTTGCCGGCAACGCTTCCGAAGAAGAGGCAGTTCCGACGCTCGCCAAGTAGAACTGGCCAAGTAGAACTGCACAAACAACGCACGACGGCGGTGCCTCCCCTGCGCGGGAGGCACCGCCGTCGTGCGTTTACAGCTTGGGATGGCTCACTCCTCGTCCGCGGGCTCAGGGAATTCTTCACCGTTTAGAGGCACCACGGGCTTCTCGTCGCCGAGGAAATCCTCCTCGACCAGGGGAACACGCCTGCCGGCCTCCTCGAGCAGTTCCTCTTCCTCGGTCTCCACTGCGTCATCGATAGGCGCGTCCTCGGCGAAGTCATAGGCGGGATCGGATTCGATGGTGTCGCGTTCCGGCTGGATGGGCCGTGATCCGGTGGTGTCCATGGTGCAAACCTCCGTGTCTGGTTGTGCGGCCAGCGGCCGGGCTGTGGAAGCACCTGCCCTGGCAATCATCACAGCACCGGCATTACGCGGGGTCAAGAGCCGGTGCTTTGCACCCTCCGAAAGCCCGCAAACCACTGCGGTTTTTACGGTCCGCCTAAACTTCCCGGTGAGGACTACCGGCCGAAAATTGGCGCGAAACCGCGGTAGGCTGGACCTGCAATGGGGCCGAACCATGCCCTATCAAGCCCAGGAGTGTTCGTGTCTCAGCACGCTAAATCTGACCGAAACCAGCCCTGCCCCGCCGGCACCCCGGCCGCAAGCGCCCCGGAAGTCAACGCAGCAACCACCCCCGCCGCCACCCCCGGCCACGCCGACATCAAGCGCTGGCGCCAGTACCTTGCCGACGAACGTGCCGAGGCCGCCGTCTATCGCGACCTGGCCCAGAACCGCCGTGGCGAGGAGCGGGACATCCTGCTGGCCTTGGCCGAGGCCGAGGGCCGCCACGAAGCGCACTGGCTCCGGCTCCTCGGCGATCACGCCGGGAAGCCCCGCCCGGCATCCCTCCGCAGCCAGCTGCTGGGATTCCTGGCCCGGCATTTCGGTTCCGTGTTCGTCCTGGCGCTGGCCCAGCGCGCCGAGGGCCGCTCCCCTTACTTCTCGGACCCGTCGGCCACGCCCGCCATGGTTGCCGACGAGCAGATCCACGAGGAAGTTGTCCGTGGACTCGCCACCCGCGGCCGGAACCGGCTGGCGGGCTCCTTCCGGGCCGCCGTGTTCGGCGCCAATGACGGCCTGGTCAGCAACCTTTCCCTGGTGATGGGGATGGCCGCATCCGGCGTCGGCAGCCAGGTGGTGCTCCTGAGCGGTGTGGCCGGGCTGCTCGCCGGAGCGCTGTCCATGGGGGCCGGCGAATTCATCTCCGTCCGTTCCCAGCGCGAACTGCTGGCTGCAACGCGGCCCACCCAGATCACCCTTTCCGCCGCCCCGCTGCTGGACATCGAGCACAATGAGCTGCTGCTTGTTTACCTGGCCCGCGGGATGTCCCGGGAAGCCGCCGAACACCGCGTGGCGGAACGAATGGGCCTGCTGAGCTGCGACTGCGATCCCAGCCTGTCGCTCCAGCCGGAGCTCCCCGAGGCCGAGGACCAGCATGAGGCGGTGGGCACGGCCTGGAGCGCGGCGGCGTCGAGCTTCTGCTTCTTCGCCTCCGGCGCGATCATTCCGATCATCCCGTTCCTGCTTGGCATGACGGGCGTCGCGGCACTGGTGGTTTCCGCCGTGCTGGTGGGCCTGGCGCTCCTGGTGACGGGCGGCGTCGTCGGACTGCTGTCCGGGACCTCCCCGACGAGCCGCGGTTTCCGGCAACTGGCCATCGGCATGGGCGCCGCCGGCGTCACGTACCTCCTCGGCCTGGCGTTCGGCGCGGTGGTCGCCTAGTGGACAGTCCCCCGCCCGGTCAACGGCGGCCGCGGCATTCCGGCCGGATGGGCATGACCGCCCGGATTCTGCGCAACGTGGCCCTCACTGCCCTGATAGCGGTGACGGCGTTTACGGCTGCCGGACTCTTCTACGGCGATCCGCGTTTCGTGGGGCTCTTCGAGTTCCGGAACAGCACGGTCCCCAACGGACAGGCCGCGGACCAGCAGCCGGGAACAGCTGCGGAAACTGTTAGGTCCGATGCGCCTCCCCCGGGACTGGAGGAAGAGGACTCCCCGCTGGGAACAGCGGACGAGCCACCCGTCCCCAGCGATTCCTACAAGTTCCTGGCGATGAACGACGACGGCACTCCCGTGGGCTATTCGCCGTGCCGCCCGCTGCATTACGTGGTCAATGCCGGGCTGGCTCCGGCCGGCACGGAAGGCTTGGTGGAGGAAGCCGTCGGCACCATAGCCCGGGCCACCGGGATCCGCTTCATCAACGACGGACCGTCCACCGAAGCGCCTTCCGAGGACCGCGATCCCTACCAGCCTGAAACTTACGGCGAGCGGTGGGCGCCGCTCCTCATCTCGTGGACCACTCCTGAGGCCTCCCCCAAGCTCAAGGGGCAGGTGATCGGCACCGGCGGGAGCACACACTACAGTTTTGACGGCGGCCCGAAGACCTTCGTCACCGGCAGCCTGGACCTCGACGCACCGCAGATTGCCGGCGAACTCGAGCGGCCCGAAGGCTCCGCCTACGCCACCGCCGTGATCCTGCACGAACTGTCCCATGTGATGGGGCTGGAGCACGTCGATGACCCGTTGCAGCTGATGTACCCGGAAATCGGCACCCCGGACGGCCTCGCCGCCGGCGATCTTAACGGCCTGTACCAGCTGGGCCAGGCGGACTGCCGCAAGGACCTTTAGCCGGCCGCTGCCAACGGGACCCTGCTAACGGGACACTGCTAACGGGACACTGCTAACGGGACACTGCGTCGAGGGCTTCCTCCACGGTTTCCACCAGGAAGATCCTGTCCGCCATGGACTTGCCCGCCGCAAGGCTCTGCAGCAAGGGCCACGCCGGATACCGCCGCTTCCAGTGCTCGCTGCCGACGAGCACCATGGGCCTGATGGTTTCGGAGGCTCCGTAGTAGTTCTCGCACGCGTCCTGGAAGATTTCCTGCAGGGTGCCGGCGGACCCGGGCAGGAAGATCACACCGCCGTCGCAAAGCTCCAGCAGGATCGCTTCCCGGATGGCGTTGGCGAAGTACTTGGCGATGTGGGTGGCGAAATAGTTGGGCGGCTCGTGGCCGTAGAACCAGGTGGGAATCCCCAGCGACGGCGTCCCGCCCGGATGGCGTTCTACGACGGCGGCGGCCGTCCGGGCCCACGCGGACACCGAGGGACGGAAGCCCGGAACGGCTGCCAGCTGGGTCAACGCAGCGTGGAAGTCCGCTTCCGGCAGTTCGCTGAGGTACGCGCCCATGTTGGCGGCCTCCATGGCCCCCGGCCCGCCGCCGGTGGCCACCACCCGGCCGCTCCTGGCGAGGAGCCGTCCGGCGACGGCGGCCTCGATGAAGGCAGGCGTTCCGCGCCTCGCGGTGTGGCCGCCCATCACCCCCACCATCGAGCGGCCGCCCAGCTCGGAACGCGTCAGTTCATCGAGGGCGTCGCCGATCGAATGGTCATGCAGCGCCGCGGCGAGCGTGGCATCCAGCCGGTGGCGCTGGCCGGGCCGGATGCTCCAGTGGTAGATCCGGGCGTCCAGCGTCGCCTCGTAGGGCGCCCCGGGCGGACCGGAGTAGAGCTCCTGCGGTGAGTAGAGCTGCCCGCGATAGGGATTGAAGGGGACGGACTCCAGTCTGGGGAAGATCAGCGCCCCGCGGTCCCGCAGCGACTCCTCCACGCCGTCGTCGAAGGTGCAGCCAAGGAAGATCGCACCCTGCGCGTCCATGCCCTGCAGCGACGCGGTGCGGCCGCGCAGGTCCAGCGATTGGGCATGCCAGCCATGCATGGTGCGGACGCCCGCTTTCACCAGCCGGTCGAAGCTGTCCAGGCTTTCAACCTCAAGGGTTCTGGGGCTGGGGCTCAGGCTGCCGGCGGCGTTCATGCAGTCAGCCTAGTCCGCAGCGGGCAGAGCAGAAGCGCCCCGGCGGAAATCCGCGGGGCGCTTCTGCGGCAACGTTCAGGCGTTCACGTGCGGGGGGCCGCCGCGGATCAGGAAACCTGGAGCCCGCCGTTGATGTCGTACGTGGCGGCAGTGATGTAGCCGGAGTCCTTGCCGAGCAGGAAGGAGATCAGGGCCGCGACTTCCTCGCGGGTGCCAACGCGTCCCATCATGATGCCCTCGGACATCTGGGCCTTGCGCTCCTCGCTCAGGGTGCCGCCCATGATGTCGGTGTCGATGGGGCCGGGTGCGATCGCGTTGACGGTAACCCCGAACTCCCCCACCTCGCGGGCAAGGGCGCGGGTGAAGCCGATGATTCCGGCCTTCGACGCGCTGTAGGCCACCTTGGAGTACGTGCCGCCGCCGCGCTGGGCGGAAATCGACGAGATGCTCACGATGCGTCCGAGCTTGCGCTCGATCATTCCCTTGAGCACGCGCTGGGACACGATGAAGGTTCCGCGCATGTTGATGGCGAAAACCTTGTCCCACTCCTCCACGGTGGTTTCCATGAACGTCGTGGGCGAGCTGATGCCCGCAAGGTTCGCGAGGGCCACGATGGGCGGCAGGGATTCTTCGATCTCGCTGATCGCCCGGTCCACGGAGGCGGCATCGGAAACGTCGGCGCCAACACCGATCGCCTTCACGGCGCGGTTGGAGCCGATCTCGGCAGCTGCGGCCTTGGCGTCCTCGGCGTTGATGTCCAGGATCGCGATCGACCAGCCGTCGCTGGCCATCCGGTCAGCGGCTGCGCGGCCAATGCCGCGGGCGGACGCCGCTCCGGTCAGTACTACGGTGCGTTCTGCGGGAAATGAAGTGGTTGTCATGAGGTTTCTTTCGTCGGTAACTAGGTGTCAGGAGACTTTGGTGGTGTTCACTGCGGCTGCGGCGGCGACTGCGGGATCGAGGGCCGCGTCGCCTTCAGGGCGCTTCCGTGCGTAAAGGTAGGTAGCCACGGCCGTGACGCACAGGCAGAAGGACAGGAACATCAGTCCGCTCTGGTTGTTGCCCGTGGCGTCCTTGAGCAGGCCAACTGCGTAGGGGGCCACGAAACCGCCGAGGTTGCCCAACGAGTTGACCAGGGCCAGGCCGGATGCAGCTGCAGCTCCGGTGAGCGCGGCGGACGGCATAGACAGGAACGGGGCGATTGCGCCGTAGATCCCCATGGCCGAGGCGGTCAGGGCGATCAGGGCCAGGACGGGATTGACCGGGAGCAGGAAACCGGCTGCCAGCAGGCCCATGCCCGCCAGCACCATGCTGACGGCGGTGTGCCAGGCGCGCTTGCCCGTCCGGTCCGCCCGCTTGCTCCAGAAGTACACAAAGACCGCGGCGATGGCATAGGGAATGAGGACAATGAAGCCCACTTCCGCGGTGGAGAACTTGCCCAGTGCTGCAACGATGGTGGGCATCCAGAGTCCGAGGCCGTAGATGCCGCAGACCAGGCCGAAGTACAGGGCAGAGTAGACCAGCGTGCGCTTGTCCTTCAGGCCAGCCAGGAAGTTGTGGTTTCCACCCTTGGACTTGGCGGCCAGTTCGGCATCCATGGTGGTGGCGAGCCATTCGCGCTCGTCGTTGTTGAGCCACTTGGCGTCCCGCGGGCGGTCGGTCATCAGGATCGGGGTCAGCATGCCCAGCAGGATGGCGGGGATGCCTTCGATGATGTAAAGCCACTGCCAGCCGTGCAGGCCCATGATGCCGTCCAACTGCAGCAGCAGTCCGGACACCGGGGCGCCCAGGGCGTTGGACACGGGCTGGGCAAGGATGAAGATGCCCAGGACCGTGACTCGCTGCGCGGCGGGGAACCAGAGCGTGAGGTAGAAGAGGATCGCGGGGAAGAACCCGGCCTCGGCCGCACCCAGCAGGAAGCGGATGATGTAGTACGTGCTTTCACCGTTGACCATGGCCATGGCCGTGGCGAAGATGCCCCAGGTGATGAGGATCCGCGCGAGCCATTTGCGGGCCCCGAACCGGTACATGCCGGCGTTGCTCGGAACCTCCAGGAGCGCGTAGCCGAGGAAGAAAATGCCGGCGCCCAGGCCATAGGCGGCGGCGCTGAGGCCGATGTCCTCGCTCATGGTGAGCTTGGCGAATCCCACGTTGTTGCGGTCAAGGTAGGCAACAAAGTAGAGCAGGACAATCAGCGGCATGACGCGGCGGCGAACCTTGCGAAGTGTGCGTTCGCCGAGCTCGCCGAGTCCTGCGGACTGCATGGAGAGTGAAGTCATCGTCGACCTTCTATCTGACGGATGCGGCGCCTGAACAGCAGCTGGATCCGATGGGGGATGTTGAGGGGATTCCGTCGATTAGTAACTAAGTCTGATGTCTGACATCTGACGGAAGAACATGAGAAAGATCATAGGAGCGTGATCCGGGTTACGTCAAGCCTTGCGTGTTTCGGCGGGCGCCCGATTGGTCGGCTCCGCAGCGGGAAACGTCAGGGCTGGGGGTGGTGGACGTAGCGCTCGTAGTCGCGGTACGTCTGGTCCATGTGTTCGTCCATGGTCCGCCGGGACACTTCGGCGTCGCCGCTGAGGATGCCATCCAGCACCTTCTGGTGGTACTCGATGGCGTGCAGCTGGATTTCCGGCACGGCGGAGGTCTCCCGCCGCGTCATATAGAGCAGCTGTCCCAGTTGCGCGAACAGCGCCCGGACAAAGGGATTGCCCGAGGCCTTCAGCACGGCGTCATGGAACGCGATGTCGGCCTCGACAAAGCGGTCCAGGTCCCCGGCCTCGTGGAAGCGTTTCATGTCCGCGATGCACTCACGCATTTGCTCGGCATGCTCGGGAGTGTGCCGCTTGGCGGCAAGGGCGGCGGCGCCGGTTTCCACCATGCGCCGCATCTCGATGAGCCCCACGGAGACCTGGTCCGCGCCGTTACCGTGCGACGCGGCCTTGAAGATCGCGTCCAGCCCGGTCCAGTTGTCCGAGGGATTGACGAACGTTCCGCGCCCAGCCTTGACGTAAAGGATGTTCTGCGCCCTCAGCGCCTTAAGGGCTTCCCGCACGGTGAGCCTGCTGACCTCGTAGGCCTTGGCGATGTCGGCTTCGGGCGGGATGGCATCGTGCGGCTTCAGCTTGCCGTCGAGGATGTCTTCGAGCAGGCCGTCGACGAGGTCGTCAACGAGTGTCCTGCGGCCCATCCTGGCTCCTGCCTTCGGTCTTGCCCTCTGCTGCTGGCGCTTTCCACATTACTGTCGAATGCCGTCCGGATCAGCATCATGGCCCCAACCGGAGACATACTTGTCCGGCTTTGCCAGGGCAGCCTCTATGTTCGCGGAGTGGCCGGGCGGAGCGGAGTGGCCGGGCGGCGGTGGAAGCCTAAGCGCTTCAGGCTGTTGCAGAATGAATCATGCGCACTCCGCCCCTGCCCTCGCCCGGCCGCCCCCGGATCGGAATTCCGGTCCGCCTCAGCAGCTCCCTGGACCCGGACCCGCGGGTGGGGGAAGCCAACGAGCTGTTCGATTTCATCGTGGACCTGGTCCACGACGGCGGCGGGGAGCCGGTACTGCTTAAGGCGGACTCCGGGGACGGCCGGCTGGCCGAAACGCTCAGGGGGCTCGACGGCGTCGTACTCCCCGGCGGGGGCGACCTTGACCCGCGACTTTACGGCGAGGAGCAGGGCGACGCGTGCTACGACGTGAACCTCGCGCAGGACACACTGGACCTGGCCGTTGCCCGCGGGACTATCGATCAGGGCCTGCCGCTGCTGGGGATCTGCCGCGGACACCAGCTCCTCAATGTCCTTTATGGCGGCACGCTCGTCCAGGACATGGCTGTCAGCGCCGTGACACACCACGAGCCCGCGGCCACTGCTGGCGCAGGCCCGAACGGTCCCGACGGCGCCACCGGCGGCCCCTGGGCATGGCACGACGTAGACGTTGCCCCGGGCTCCAAGGTGGCGGGACTGTACGGCCCGCCGGGCAGGAGGGAAGCCCTCACGGTCAAGATAGCCTCCGGCCATCACCAGGCAGTGGCCAGGGTCGCGGACGGGCTGGTGGTGACGGCGGTTGCCGGCGACGGCACCGTGGAAGCGCTCGAGGACCCGGACCGCTGGGTGGCGTCCGTTCAGTGGCATCCCGAAGCACGGGAGCTCCCGGCGGAGGAACGCGTCCGCCCGTTCCGTGCGTTTGTGGAGGCCTGCCGCACGCGTCAGCGGGCCTAGCTGGCAGGCTAGGCCGCTGGTGGGTGAACGCCGCAAACATCGGAAGGCCCCCGGTTGCCGGTCCTTGGCACCCCCCAAATCAGCCTGCTATTATCGTCAAAAAGGCAGTATGTCCTATCAAGAGAACATACGCTGACATACGCGGGTTCTCCGGCACAATAGGAACCCCGCGGAGCACAAGGGAGCGCTCAGTGGCGAATCAACTTAATCTCAGCATCGACCGCTCTTCACCGGTGCCCCTCTACCACCAGGTGGTCCAGGGCATCGAGTCCGCCATCCACACCGGACTACTCCCCCCGGGCAGCCGGCTCGACAACGAAATCGACCTTGCCGCCCAGCTGAACCTGTCCCGCCCCACCATGCGCAAGGCCATGGACGAGCTGGTGCGTTCCGGCCTCCTGGTACGCAAGCGCGGCGTGGGAACGCAGGTGGTCTCCAGCCAGGTCCGGAGGCCGCTGGAACTCTCCAGCCTCTTCGACGACCTCACGAACAACGGGAGCAAGCCCACCACCGACGTGCTCAGCTTCTCCCATATCGAGGCCGACGCACCGACGCGTGAAGCGCTCCAGCTTCCCGCCGGCGCAAAGGTCTACCACTTCACCAGGCTGCGCAAGGTGGGCGGCAAGCCGCTGGCGCTGATGGAAAACTGGGTCCGCGACGACATCACCCCCATCGACGAAGCCCAGCTCGGCGCCCAGGGCCTGTACGCGATCCTGCGCAACGGCGGAGTGAACTTCCGGCTGGCCTCGCAGCGCATCGGAGCCATGGTGGCCAACGACTACCAGGCGCCCCTGCTGGACACGCCGCCCGGTTCGGCGCTGGTGACCATGGAACGCACCGCGGTGGATGACACCGGCCGCATGGTGGAAACCGGGCACCACGTCTACCGCGGCGACTCCTACAGCTTTGAAATGACCCTCGTCCAGCGCTAGGCGCCAGCGCCAGGCGCTGCAGGCAGCACGCACGTAAACGAAAAGAGTAAATCTATGGCCAACTGGGTATATCCGCTGGGTTCCGCTGCCGACGGCAGCTGGGACGTCTCGCTGGGAACTTCGGACTCCGCCCTGGCGGTGGACGGCTGGGCCCACACCGGGCTCAAGGTCGCGACCCTTGCGGCCGGTGCCGCCGTCGAACTTCCCGCCGCCGGTGAGGAACGCATTGTGGTTCCGCTCAACGGGTCCTTCACCGCCACGGTCGACGGCGAGGATTTCCGGCTCGCCGGCCGGGCCAGCGTGTTCAACGGCCCCAGCGACGTGCTCTACACGGGCACCGGGAGGACCGTCACGATCAGTTCGGCCGACGGCGGCAGGGTGGCGGTCGCAACGGCTCCCGCGAACACTGCCTACCCGACCCGGCTCGTGACGGCCGCCGAGACTCCAGTGGAGCTGCGGGGCGCCGGCAACTGCTCCCGGCAGGTGCACAACTTCGGCACCCCCGCAGCGCTGGAAGCGGACCGCTTCATCGTCTGCGAAGTCATCACCCCGGCCGGCAACTGGTCCTCCTATCCCCCGCACAAGCACGACGAGGAAAAGGACGGCGAAACCAGCCTCGAGGAGATCTACTACTTCGAGACCCGGGTGGCACCGGGCGGTCCGGCCGCACCCGGCCCGCAGGGGGACGCCATCGGCTACCAGCGGGTGTACGCCTCGGACGAGCGGCCCATAGACGTCTCGGCGGAGGTCCGCACGGGCGACGTGGTCCTGGTTCCCTACGGCTGGCACGGCCCGGCGATGGCTGCCCCGGGTTACGACCTGTACTACCTCAACGTCATGGCTGGCCCCGGCCCGGTCCGCGACTGGCTCATCAGCGATGACCCGCACCACGGCTGGATCCGCCAGACCTGGGAAGGCCAGGACGTGGACCCGCGGCTCCCGTTCGGAGCCTAGGCGTCAAAGACAACTGATGCCCCTCACCGCATGCGGTGAGGGGCATCAGCGATGTTCGACGGCGGTTCCGGGCCGGGTCTAGCGGGCCACTTTCTGGGCCACGCGGACCGGGACTCCCGTTGCCAGCGATTCCTGGGCAGCATCGGCCACCCGGGATGCAGCCACAGCGTCTTCGGGGGTGCACGGGTTCTCCCGCCGGCCCAGGATCAGTTCCACGAAGGCTTCCATCTCGGAGCGGTACGCCTGGTCGAACCGTTCGGCGAACGTCTTGTGCGGCTCCCCCGCCGGGAAGCCGACGCCGGCTTCGGCCGAGGCCACCGCCGTCTTGTCGTCCAGCCCCACTATCAGCGAACGGCGTGAACCCTGGATTTCCAGGCGGACGTCGTGTCCGGCTCCGTTGTACCGGGTGGCTGAGACGGTTCCGACCGTCCCGTCGTCGAACGTCACCAGTGCCAGGGCCGTGTCCACGTCGCCCACTTCCCCGATGGCCGGGTCGCCGTTGTTGGAACCCTTGGCGTAGACCTCGACTATTTCCCGGCCGGTCAGCCAGCGAAGGATGTCGAAATCGTGCACGGAGCAGTCCCGAAAGAGTCCGCCGGAGGTGGCCAGGAACTCCACGGGCGGAGGCGTCATATCGCACGTGACGGCGCGCAGCGAATGGATCCAGCCCAGCTCCCCGGCCTGGTAGGCACGGCGGGCTTCCAGGTAGCCGGTGTCAAAGCGGCGCTGATGGCCGATCTGCACCACGCCCTTGTTGTCGCGGATGTAATCCAGCACGGGCAATGCATCCGCCACGTTCATGGCAACCGGCTTCTCGCAGAAGACCGGGATCCCGGCATCCACTCCGGCCCGGATCAGCTCAGGGTGGGTTCCCGTCCCCGTGGCAATGACCAGGCCGTCGATACCGGAAGCCAGGAGGGCCTGCACGGAGGGAAGGAACCCGGCGCCGAGCCCGGCCGCGACTGTCCGGGCGTGGTCTGCGGCCACGTCCGTGAGCCGGAGCCTGACGTTGATGCCCTCCGGATTGAGGACCCCGTTCAGTGCGGCGATGTTGTTGGCGTGCATCACGCCGATCCGCCCCACTCCGACCAGGCCCAGAATGACGTCCTTCATGATTTCTCCTCCGCATAAACAGTGAACGCTGCCCGGAAGGCATCCAGCGCCGCGGCGCTGTCGCCCTTGGCCCAGGCTTCCATGCCCACGGTGCCCTCGTAGCCTGCGTCGGCGAGCGCCCTCGCGACAGCCGCATAGTTGATTTCCCCGGTCCCGGGTTCGCAGCGGCCGGGGACGTCCGCCACCTGGATCTCGCCGATATAGGGCAGGGCCGACCGCACGAGCTCAATGAGGTTGCCCTCCCCCAGTTGCGCATGGTACAGATCCAGCATCAGTTTCGCGTTGGGGTGCCCGGCGGCTTCCACCAGCGCCAGCGTGTCCTTCGCGCGCGCCAACGGTATCCCCGGATGGTCCAGCACCGTGTTGAGGTTCTCGAGGCAGAACGTCACGCCGTGTTGCTCACCAAGCCTTCCGAGGCGTTCCAGGGTCCGGGCACCGGTGCTCCACATGCGGCCGGTGGAACGGTAGAGGGGCCGCGCGGCATGGCCGTCGATGAGTTCCGCCGGGTGCACCACCATGCGGCTGACACCCAGTTCGAGCGCGGCCGGGATCAGCGACTCGGCTGTTTTCACCACGTCACCGGCTGTTTCCGGGTCCACCAGGCTGCCTGAGGTGTACCCGGTCATGGAGGAAAACACCGCACCGGTGGCCTTGAGCGCACTGATGTCCTTCGTGCGCGAATCCCACAGCTCCACGTCGAAGCCGGACTCGTGGATGCGACGCACGCGCTCCACAAAAGGCAGGTCGGTGAAGACCATTTCGGCGCAAACTGCCAGCCGCATCAGACTCCGGCCTTGTTGCTGATCCCGGATGCTGCTGCGAGCCCGGCCACGGCCACCGGAGCGCCTTGCTTGACCGACTCGATGCAGGCCAGCGCCATGGCCAGTGCGCGCCTGGCGTCGGCGGCACCCGGCGTAAGGGTGACATCGGACGACGACGGCGGCATGCCGTCACGCTGTGAACGCACCGCAGCCGCGAAATCGGCCAGTTCATCCGTGTACGCCTGCCGGAAAAGTTCAACGTTGAGCCTCGGCGTGGCGGCGGACATTCCCTCGGACGTGTAGCGCCGCGCGGCTGTTTCCGTGGCACGGCCGGCCTGCACCATACCCTTCGAACCGAAAACCTCGCCGCGGATGTCGTAGCCATAGAGCGCGCTGAAATTCGCCTCCGCCACGGCCACGGCACCGTTGCTGTAGCGGATGGTCACCACCGCCGTGTCCAGGAACCCCTGGTCACGCAGGCCGGGCTCCACGAGGGCGTCCGCAATGGCGTAGACCTCCACCGGCTCGGCACCTTCGTTGAACCAGTTGAGGGTGTCGAAGTCGTGGATCAGGGTCTCCAGGAAAATGGTCCACGCCGGGACCCTGGCGGCATTCGGGATACTTCCGTTGCCCGGGTCGCGGGTCAGCGAACGCAGGAGTTGCGGCGTGCCGGCCACACCGGCGGCAAGGTCCTTCTTGGCGGCCCGGAAATCTTCGGCGTACCGCCGGTTGAAGCCGACCTGGAAGTGCACGCCCGCTGCTTCCACCGCGGCCAGGGCCGCATCGAGCTCGTCGAGCCCCTGTCCGGCGGGCTTCTCGCAGAAAACGTGCTTCCCTGCGGCAGCCGCCTGCGCGATGAGGGAAGAGTGGAAGCGCGCCGGGCTCGCGATGATCACCGCGTCGACGTCGGGATCCGCCAGGATGTCCTCGGCGTTGGCCGTCACTTTGGCTGTGCCCAGGGACCGGGCCAGTGCCTCAGCCGATTCAACGTTGGGATCGGCGATGGCCGCAAGGACGGCACCCGGAACGCGGCGGGCGATGCTTTCCGCATGGAACGCCCCCATCCAGCCGGAGCCGATGAGCCCGATCCGCACGGGAGCCGGGGCTCCGGAGGAGGTTTGGGTGATGTAGGCCAATGTTCTGGTCCTTTCGATTATTCAAAGATGCTTGGGCCCGGCAGTTGCCAGGACGTGGCACGGCTGAAACGGGACTAGGCATCGGCCCGGCCCCGTCCTTCCGCAGCTGCTACGTGTACGCCTTGCCCGTGGTTTGGGCGACGTCGGCAACTTCGCTCTTGACTTCCTTCACGACGTCACCGTGGCCGCCGAGCTGTTCGAGTTCGTGGGCCAGCTCGGCCAGTTCCGCGCCGCCGGCCATCTGGGCGGTGAGCTCGTCGAGCGTGATGTCCTTCTTGTCGTAGTAGCCGATCGATTTGCCACGCTTGAGCAGCAGGAACCGGTCACCTACGGG
This sequence comes from Arthrobacter sp. NPDC093128, assembly GCF_040683875.1. Lineage (NCBI taxonomy): Bacteria > Bacillati > Actinomycetota > Actinomycetes > Micrococcales > Micrococcaceae > Arthrobacter > Arthrobacter sp. NPDC093128. Next base: position 67,319 of record NZ_JBFBEY010000004.1, on the reverse strand, counting down.
GAAGGCATGGTGCGGGTTGTGCGTAATGAAGATGACCCCGAGGCCGCGGTCGCGGGCCTGCAGGATGTAGCGGAGCACCACACCGGACTGCTTCACGCCTAGGGCCGCTGTGGGCTCGTCGAGGATCAGGACCTTCGCGCCGAAGTACACGGCGCGGGCGATCGCGACACACTGGCGCTCACCGCCGGAGAGCTGGCCGATCGGCTGCTCCACGTCGCGCAGGTCGATGCCCATCTCGGCGAGTTCCTTGAGCGTGATGTCCTTCATCTTCTCGACATCCATGCTCTTGAACGGGCCAAAGCCGCTGGTCAGTTCCGATCCGAGGAAGAAGTTACGCCAGATCGGCATCAACGGCACCACTGCGAGGTCCTGGTAGACGGTGGCGATCCCGACGTCCAGGGCGTCACGGGGCGAGGTGAACTTCCGTTCCTCGCCCATGACGTTCAGGACCCCGGCGTCGTGCTGGTGCAGGCCTGCGATGATCTTGATCAGGGTGGACTTCCCGGCACCGTTGTCGCCCAGGACGCAGGTTACCCGACCGTTGTCCACCGCCATGGTCACATCGCTGAGTGCGATGATGTTGCCGTAGTGCTTGCCGACCCCGTCGAGGGAAAGCAGGTGCACCGGGGTGTGCGTGAGGGGGTCCTTCTCATTCTGGAGCAGCGTCTGCTGGTCAATGTCGTTGGCATTCATTTCTCCGGCCCCTTTACTTCAGTTCCGCGCGGCGCTTGACGATGAGGTTGACGATGGTGGCCAGCAGCAGCATCAGGCCCAGAAAGAACTTGAACCAGTCCGGGTTCCACTGCGCATACACGATGCCCTTGTTGGCCATACCGAAGATGAACGCGCCGATCGCGCCGCCCACCGCTGAGCCGTAACCGCCGGTGAGCAGGCAGCCGCCGATGACCGCGGCGATGATGTAGAGGAATTCATTGCCCACACCCTCACCGGACTGCACGGCATCGAAAGCGAACAGGTTGTGCATGCCCAGGATCCAGCCGCAGAAGCCGACTGCCATGAACAGGCCGATCTTGGTCTTGGTCACCGGAACACCCACGGCACGGGCAGCGTTGGCGTCCCCGCCAACGGCGAAGATCCAGTTGCCAACCTTCGTGCGGAGAAGCACCCACGATGCAACGGCTACGAGGATGATCCAAAAGAACACCGTAATCTTGACCTCGACACCGCCGAGGCTGATGGACGAGGCGAACACCGCGTGGGCGGAATCGAAGCCGTCGAGCTTGGAGATGGACGGCGAGGACACGCTGCCGCCGATGAGGCGCGTCAGGGCGAGGTTGAGGCCCGTCAGCATCAGGAATGTCGCCAACGTGACGATGAAGCTGGGAAGTTTCGTCTTGACGAGGATCCAGCCGTTAATGAAACCAATGCTGAGCGAAACGACCAGCGCCAGCACTACACCGACCCACGCGTTCAGCGAGAAGTTCCAGCTGAACAGGGAGGCGGTCAGTGCGGACGAGATCACGGCCACACCGGTGGAGAGGTCAAACTCGCCGCCGATCATCAGCAGCGACACCCCCACAGCCATGATCCCGATCGTCGAGGAACCGTACAGGATGGTCGCCAGGGCATTGGGCTGGGTAAAGGTCGAGGAGACCAGCGCGAAGAAGACGAAAAGGACCACTGCCCCAACGAGCGCACCCACTTCGGGGCGGCCCAGGAGCTTCTGGAACGGGCTTCGTTGCCCTATACGTTCGTCAGCACGTGGCCGGGGGGCCGAAGCCGGCGCCGGCGGCAGGGTTGCTGTGTTTGCCATAGGAAGAACTCCTTGTTGGTCAGGCCGCGCGGCGGTCACCCGTCGCGCGGCCAGAATCCTGGATCTAGCGGACGCCTTGCTGGGCGAATTTGAGGACGTCGGAAGCGTTCGACTTGTCCACGATGGTGGGACCGGTCAGCACAGGCTGTCCGCCGCCAAGCTTGAAGCCGCCGCGTTTGGCCTGCCAGAGGGAATCAATGGACATGTAACCCTGAAGCCACGGCTGCTGGTCGACAGTGAAGATTACGGAGCCATCCACGATTTTCTGGGCGAGGTCGGCGTTCAGGTCGAAGCTGGCCACCTTTGCCGAGCTGCCCGCGTCCGTGACCGACTTGAGCAGCGTCAGCGTGATCGGGGCGCCCAAACCGATGATCACGTCTGCATCCTTGGCTGCCTGGAGCTTTGCGGTCGCCGTGGACTGGACCGCGGTCATGTCCTTGCCGTCAACGTAAAGGATCTCGGTTCCGGGGACTTTGGCCTTGACGCCGGCGCACCGCGCCTCGAGGCCCACGTGGCCCTGCTGTTGAATAACGCAAACGGGGTGCTGGACGTTCTGTGACGCGAGCCGGGTGCCTACCGCCTCGCCGGCCAGCTTCTCATTGGAACCGAAGTGGGTGAAAGCCCCGAGCTGAGCAGACACGCTCTCGCCGGCGTTAAGGCTCACAATCGGAATGCCGGCATCGGTGGCCTTCTTCAGGACGTCCTTCAGGGCGTCAGGCGTCGCAAGGGTGACAGCGATTCCGTCCACCTTCTGGTCGATTGCCTGCTGAACGAGCTGCGCTTGGCGCCCAGCTTCGGGGTCACTGGTGTAGAGGAGCTCGACATTGTCCTTCGAGGAGGCTTCCTCTGCACCCTTGCGAACGATGTCCCAGAATGTGTCGCCTGCTGCGGCGTGGGTGATAAGAGCCACCTTCATTCGGGGAGTGCTTGCTGCCTGTCCGGCGCCGCCGGCGTTGCCGCTGTCAGCCGGCTTACCGCCGCTGCTGGAGCAGGCGCTGAGAGCCATCATCGGGACTACCGCTGCGACGAGAGCCGCTTTGCGCCAGGAAAATTGTGCCACCTTAATCTCCTTCGATCTCAGGTTCCGGGCCGCCACTCTGCAGCCTCCGGAGCACTGTCTACCTCGATCATGGTGATTCAGTTCACTAATGTCAATAGTTTGTCCTGACATTAGGATGTTTTAACTTGGATCGGGGTCTTATTGCACCAAAAAAGCCGGGGGAAGCGGCTATTGCCACCACCCCCGGCTTGTCATCCGGGGACGTTCCGGAGCACCCGCCTAGCCGTGGAAATCAGCCGGGTGCGGACCGGTGCGCCCGTCGCGCTCGAGTGCGTCAACCGCCGCAAGCTCACCTGCTGAGAGGGTGAATCCGAACACGTCGAGGTTCTCCCTGATGCGGGAAGGAGTCACCGATTTGGGAATGACAACCCTCCCCTGCTGCAGGTGCCAACGCAGCACCACCTGGGCCGGGGTCCGGCCGTGACGGGCCGCAATGTCAACGACGGCCGGATCGTCCAGCACCGCGCCCTGCGCCAGCGGGCTCCACGCCTCAGTGGCGATGCCGTGAGCACCGTTGAACACTGCGACGTCGCGCTGCTGCAGTGCAGGGTGGAGTTCAACCTGGTTGACTGCCGGCACCGTTCCGCCCAGGTCAACGAGCCGCTGCACATGTTCGGGCAGGAAGTTGGAGACCCCAATGGCCCGGACCCTGCCGTCGGCATGGAGCTTCTCCAGCGCCAACCATGAGTCCGCGTACTTGTCGAATTCCGGAGCCGGCCAGTGGATCAGGTAGAGGTCGAGGTACTCCAGCCCCAGCTTGTCCAGGCTCGCCTCGAAGGCGGCAAACGTCGGTTCGTAGCCGAGGTCCTCGATCCAGAGCTTGGACGTGATGAACAGTTCCTCACGGGGAATGCCGGACTCCGCCAATGCGCGGCCGGTGCCTTCTTCGTTGGCGTAGATGGCAGCCGTGTCGATGCTGCGGTAACCGGCGGCGAGGGCGGCGGTGACCGCGGCGGTTGTTTCGTCGTCGGGGACCTGGAACACGCCGAAGCCGAGCTGGGGCATCTCCACGCCGTTGTTGAGGGTGACGGTAGGTATTGAGGTCATGGTGTCTCCAGAGGTTGTAATGCGGTGTCGCGATGCAGTGGTGGTGATGCAGTGTCAGCGGGCGGCGACCGGCTCGGCGGCGGCAGGGACGGACGTTTCCGACGCCGGCGCTTCGGACGCGGACCCGGCGGCGGTGTGCCGCTTGGCGCTGGCTGCGGCGACCGCCATCACGCCGAGGCCGAGGAGGGTGATCCCGGCGCCGGCCCAGATCGGTGAGGTGTAGCCGAGGCCGGCGGTGATGGTCACGCCGCCGAGCCAGGCGCCGAGGGCGTTGCCGACGTTGAACGCGCCGATGTTGGCGCCGGAGGCCAAGGTGGGGGCGCTGTGGGCGTAATTCATGACCCGCATCTGCAGTCCCGGGACCGTAGCGAAGCCGAAGCCGCCCATCAGGACGATCGAGGCGATGGTGAGGGGCTGGTTGCCGGCGGTCAGTGCGAACCCCACGAGCACCACGACGAGCACAGCCAGGACCACCAGGAGGGTGCGGTCCACGTTCCGGTCCGCCGCCTTGCCGCCCACGGTGTTGCCGATGAACAGCCCAACGCCGAAGAGGACCAGGAGCCAGGGCACGGTGGAGGCCGCGAAGCCGGTGACCTCGGTGAGGGTGAAGGCAATGTAGGTGAAGGCGCCGAACATGCCGCCGTAGCCGAGGATGGTGACGAGGATGGACAGCCAGACCTGGCCGGAGCGGAAGGCGCTGAGTTCGCTGCGGAGGCTTCCGGGGGCGGTGTCGCCGCGGCCGGTCCTGGGCACGAGCGTCAGGATGCCCACGAGGGCCAGGACGCCGATGCCTGTGATGGCCCAGAAAGTGGAGCGCCAGCCTGCCGCCTGGCCCAGCATGGTGCCGAACGGAACGCCCAGGACGTTGGCGGCGGTGAGTCCGGTGAACATGATGGCGATGGCGCCGGCCTTCTTGGTGGGGGCCACCATGTCAGCGGCCACTACCGCCCCGATGCCGAAGAACGCACCGTGGGCCAGAGCGGCAACGATCCGGCCAATCATCATCATGGAGTAGTCGGGGGCGAGGGCGGAGATTAGGTTGCCGCCGATGAACAGCACCAGCAGGACGGCGAGCACGGGTTTGCGCTCGAACCGCGTCACGGCTGCAGTGAGCAGCAGGGCGCCGACGACGACGGCGAGGGCGTAGCCGGAGATCAGCCAGCCGGCCGTGGCCTCGCTGACGCTGAAGTCAGCGGCAACCTCGGGCAGCAGGCCCATGATCACGAACTCGGTGAGTCCGATCCCGAACCCGCCGAGGGCGAGGGCTATCAGGCCAATAGGCATGGTGAAGCTCCTTCAAAAACTGTACGGAATGGGGTAGGGCGCGTAAGCTAGTAGTTGCAGACGCGTTATTTATTGTTGCACAAGCAGATACCACGCGCAAGCAACTATTATTTGTTGTGCCCCGTTTCACATCCGCGGGTACACGATCCGAAGGGAAGTACCAGATGGGCATCAAGGACGACGCCGTTGAAGTCCGCGCGCAGGGCTGGCGGACCCTCGCGGCCCTGCACGGCCTGATCGAGTCGGAACTGGAGCGCTCGCTGCAGGCCGAAGCCCAGCTGTCCGTCGTCGAATACACGGTGCTCGACGCCCTCAGCCGGCAGGACGGCTGGCACATGCGCATGCAGCAGCTGGCCCGTGCCACCGCGCTCAGCGCCAGCGCCACCACACGGCTGGTGAACAGGCTCGAGGACCGCGGCCTGCTGACCCGCATCCTTTGCGCCGATGACCGGCGCGGCATCTACACCGAGCTCACCGACAGCGGGATCAGGCTGCTTGAAGAGGCACGTCCCGCCCACGACGCCACGCTGGAACGCGCCCTCACCGAGGCCCAGGGAGTACCCGAACTGGCCCCGCTGGTGGACGCACTGCCGAAGCTGCACGCGCACGCCTAGGACCCAAAGGAGCCACACACGGCAAAAAGCCCCGCGCCGCGCCGAAGCGCGCCCGCGGGGCTTTTGCTGCTTTACTGGCCCTACTTCCCGGCGGGAATCCGAAACCGATCAGGAAGTTCACGATCCACAGCACGAACGCCGAGGCGCCCACGTCATAGGCTGACCTTTTGGACGTACTGCTTCATTGTCTCCAGCTGGTAGCGCGAAACGTCCGCCGCGTTGTCGTCCTCGGCAAAGACGCTGGACACCATGACCGTGTCGTCGCGGTCCACGAAGCCGATTTCCTGCAGGCCGCCGAAGAACTCGTCCCAGTTGACGTCGCCGTCGCCGATCTTCAGGTGCTGGTGCACGCGGACCGCGTTGCCGGGCGGGTTGGTGATGTAGCGCAGGCCGTGCGAGGCATGGTGGTTCATGGTGTCTGCAACATGGACCAGGCGGAGCTTATCCCCCGCGGCGCGCATGATGTCCAGTGGCGCGTTCTTCATGTGGAAGCTGTGCGAGGCCACGTACACCAGACCCACGTTCTTGGAGTTCAGGCCGCGTATGACGCGGATGGCAGCAAGGCCCTCCTCCACAAAGTCGTCCGGGTGCGGATCGATCAGCAGGTCGATGCCTTCCCGTTCGATGATGGGCAGCAGCTCTTCCATGGAGCGGTAGAAGGCGCGCTCTGATTCTTCGGCCTTTTCCGGGCGGCCGCTGAATTCGGTGTTCATGGTGCTGACGCCCAGGTCCACGGCGATCTGGATGGCGCGCTTCCAGTAGCGGACGGCTGCCTCGCGCGCATCCTCGTCCGGCCCGGACCAGCGGAGCACGGGCAGGACCGAGGCAATCTCGATCCCGGCGTCCTTGCAGGCCTTGTTGAGCTGGCCCACCAGTTCGTCATCAGCCTTCGGGTGGTTGTAGAACGGGATGAAGTCGGCGTGCGGGGTCATCTGCATGTACTTGTAGCCGAGGTCCGCCACCACCCGGGGGAATTCAAGCAGGCTGTGCGAGTGGTGGAACGGCGTGGGGTCAAGTGCGATTTTCACGAGGGACACTCCATTGTGGATCAGTCAGGTAACAAGCGGAGTTTTTGTCCAGATCAAGGGATCTCGAGGGCCTCGAAGTCGCTCGATCTGGACAAAAACTCACGTGAGGGCGGGGCCTAGCTGTAGAGGGCAGGCTTGTCGTTCAGTTTCACGGCGACCTTTTCGCCGTTCTTCTGTGCTTCCACGCCTGCTTCGCAGCATGCCGCGGTGGCGTAGCCGTCCCAGGCGGTGGGGCCGCCGATTTCGCCGCGGAGTGCAGCGTCGACCCAGGCCTGGATTTCGACGTCGTAGGCCGCACCGAAGCGCTCTTCGAAGCCGGGGGTGACGTTGCCGCCCCAGCGGCCGGCGCTGCGGGTGTACGGTCCCTTGTCGCCGCCAATGTTGACGATGCCGTCTTCGAAGGAGGCCTGCGTGGCCACTTCGTAGCCGAACTTGGCGTTGACGTAGATTTCGACGTCGGCGAGCACGCCGGACTCGGTTTCCACCAGGACATGCTGGGGATCGTGCTGGCCGGCCGGGGCGTTCTTCGTGGCCTTGCCCAGGCGGACCTGGACGCTGGTGATTTCCTCGCCGGTGAAGAACCGGATGGCGTCGAATTCGTGCACCACGGAGTCGTTGATCAGCATCTCGTTGGTGAAGCCCGGCGGCGTGGTGGGGTTGCGGTGCTGGTGGTGGAGCATCAGCAGTTCGCCCAGTTCGCGGTCGCGGATGACCTGGCCCAGGGCGGCATACTCGGCGTCGAAGCGGCGCATGAAGCCGACCTGGATGCGCTTGTGGCCCAGCTTGTCCTCGGCCTGGACGATCTTCCATGCTGATTCGGCGTCGGGCGTGAGCGGCTTCTCGCAGAGGATCGGGATGTCCCTGGCGAGTGCTTTCAGCAGGATGTTCTCGTGCAGGAAGCCGGGGGTGGCAATCAGTACTGCGTTGACGTCGCCGTTGTTCAGCGCCTCTTCAGCATCGGAGAGGGCCACTGCGCCCGGGATGCCTTCGATGGCTGCCTGGGCGCGGGCGAGGTCAACGTCCACGACGGCGGCGACTTCAGCGCCGTGGATGCGCTTGCTGAGGCGCTGGATGTGGTCCGCGCCCATGCGGCCGGCGCCGATGACGGCGACGCGAAGGGTTTCAGTCATTGTTCTTTCCTTACGTTTCAGATGGCCTGGGCGGCTGTTAGTTGACGGCCGTGCGGGAGCCGCAGGACAGCAGGTAATTGCGGGTGCGCTTGGCGATCGGCATGGGAACGTCGAAGGCCACGGGGTACATGTCCTGCTCCACGATGCCGAAGATGGGGCGGTTCAGTGCCTCCACTGCTTCGATGACGGCGCGGAGGTCGGGCAGCCCGTTCGGCGGCTCGGTCATGACGCCGGCAAGGTTTGCGGCGGCCCAGGTCATGTTTTCCTCGTTGACCTTCCTGAGGATGTCCGGGTTGATCTGCTTCAGGTGCAGGTAGCCGATGCGGTCCGGGTAGTTCTTGATGAGCTCCAGGCTGGAGGCCCCGCAGTATTCGGCGTGGCCGGTGTCCAGGCACAGGTTCAGGTATTTCGAATCCGTGGCGGCCAGCAGCGTTTCGATGTCTTCCTGGGCTCCGACATGGGAGTCAGCATGGGAGTGGAACTGCTGTTTCAGGCCGAAGTCCTCCAGCAGGGTCTTGCCCAGGCGGTTGTGGCCGGCGAACAGGTCGCTCCAGGCCTTCTCGGTGAGCTGGCCGCTTTCCACCGCTTCGCCGGTGACGTCGTCGCGCCACATGGCCGGGATGACCACGATGTGCTCGCCGCCCATGGCCGCCGTGAGCTCGGCGACCTTGCGGGCCGGTTCCCAGGCTGTCTCCCACTGGTCGAGCCCGCGATGGAATGCGGTGAAGACCGTTCCCGCAGTGACCTTCAGGTCGCGCTGCTTGAGCTCCTCGGCCAGCCGGGTGGGGTCATTCGGCAGGTAGCCGTAGGGGCCGAGTTCGATCCACTTGTAGCCGGATTCGGCCACTTCGTCGAGGAACCGCTCCCACGGGGTCTGCTTGGGGTCATCCGCGAACCAGACGCCCCAGGAGTCCGGTGCGGTGCCGATGATCAGCTTGTTGTCGGTCATTTCTGTTCCTTCTCATCGATTGCTCCGTAACCGCCCTTTTGGACGCTCAAAACGGCGGTTACGGAGCAGTCGATCGGGGTTCGTCGGGACTAGTTGGACGGGAAGTTGTAGGAGGCACCCGAGGCGTGGGTGGGCTCGGGCCAGCGGGAGGTGACTACCTTGCCACGGGTGTAGAAGGAAACGCCTTCCGGGCCGTAGATGTGCTTGTCACCGAACAGGGAGGCCTTCCAGCCGCCGAAGGAGTGGTAGGCCACCGGGACAGGCAGCGGCACGTTGATGCCGATCATGCCCACGGTCACCGAGCGCTGGAACTTGCGGGCGTTGGCGCCGGAGGAGGTGAAGATGGCAGTGCCGTTGCCGTAGGGGTTGGAGTTGATCAGGCTGATGCCTGCATCCAGGTCCTCCACGCGGACGACGACGAGGACCGGTCCGAAGATTTCCTCGGTGTAGGCGGTCATTTCGGCCTTGACGTGGTCCAGGACGGTGGGCCCGACCCAGAAGCCTTCCTCGTGGCCGGGGACCACCAGGTCGCGGCCGTCCACCACCATGGCGGCTCCCGCGGCTTCGGCTTCGGTGACGATCTTCACGATGCGTTCCTTGGAGGCGGGCGTGATGACCGGGCCCATTTCGGCGTCGGGCGCGGTGCCGTTGTTGACCTTGACGGCCAGGGCGCGTTCCTCGACCTTCTTGACCAGCAGGTCGGCGGCATCGCCGACGGCGACGGCGACGGAGATGGCCATGCAGCGTTCGCCGGCGGAACCGAAGGCGGCGGCGGCCAGGTGGTCGGCGGCGTTGTCGAGGTCCGCGTCGGGCATCACGATCGCGTGGTTCTTCGCCCCGCCCAGGGCCTGGACGCGCTTGCCGTGCTTGGTGGCGGTCTCGTGGACGTACTGGGCGATCGGGGTGGAGCCGACGAACGAGATGCCGTCCACGTCCGGGTGGGTCAGGAGCCCGTCAACGGTTTCCTTGTCGCCGTGCAGGACCTGGAAGACGCCGTCGGGCAGGCCGGCCTGCTTCCACAGCTTGGCCAGCAGCATCGAGGCGGACGGGTCGCGCTCGGAGGGCTTGAGGATGAAGGCGTTGCCGGTGGCAATCGCCATCGGGGCCATCCACAGCGGCACCATGACGGGGAAGTTGAACGGCGTGATGCCCGCGACGACGCCGAGCGGCTCGCGGAAGGAGAAGACGTCGATGCCGGTGGAAACCTGGTCGGAGTAGTCGCCCTTGAGCAGGGTCGGGATGCCGCAGGCGAACTCGATGACCTCCAGGCCGCGGCCGATCTCGCCCTTCGCGTCGGAGAGGACCTTGCCGTGCTCGGCGGTGATCAGTTCGGCAAGCTCGTCCACGTGGGAAGCGACGAGTTCGCGGAACTTGAACAGCACGGTGGTGCGCTTGGCCAGGGAGATGTCGCCCCAGCTGTCGGCGGCGGCGCGGGCGGCGGCCACGGTGGCATCCAGGTCCGTCCGGTTTGCCAGCCGCAGCTCCGCGGACACGGCGCCGGTGGCGGGGTTGTAGACGGGCTGCGTGCGGCTGCCTTCGCCGGCGGTCTCGGCGCCGTTGATGAAGTGGTTGATAGTGGTGGTGACGGTCGTCGTTGACATGTGTTGGACTTCCTTGGTCTGTGGGGAGTTCTAGCCGAGCAGCTTGCGCTGGCGGTTCTTGTGGTCGGTGTAGCTCTGGAAGGCCTGCCGGGTGGAATCGAGGTCGGAAACCTGGGAGACCGGAACGTCCCACCATGATTCGGAACTCGGGGCATCCAGCAGCGGGTCGGATTCGACGTGGATCAGGATGGGCCCGCCGCGCTCGGGGGCGGCCTTGGCGTCGCGGATGGCCTGCTCGAGTTCGGCGATGACCTTCTCCCCCGGTTCGATCCTGATCACCTTCACGCCGAGGGACTCGGCGTTCAGGGCCAGGTCCACCGGGAGCGTGTCGCCTTCGTCGAAGCTGTGCTGCTCCTCGTTCAGCGCCCGGTACTGGGTGCCGAACCTCTGCGAACCCAGCATCTCGGAGAGCGAGCCGATGGAAGCGTAGCCGTGGTTCTGGATCAGGACCACAATCAGCTTGATCCGCTCGGCGACGGCGGTGACCAGTTCGGTGTGCATCATCAGGTAGGAGCCGTCCCCCACCATGACCACAACGTCGCGCTGTTCACCGCCGCGCGCGGCCTCCGCCAGCGCCGCGCGCTTGACGCCCAGCCCGCCCGGGATTTCGTAGCCCATGCAGGAGTAGGCGTATTCCACGTGGTAGCCGAAGGGGTCCCGGACACGCCACATCTTGTGCAGGTCACCGGGCAGCGATCCGGCGGCGCAAATGACGACGTCCGCCGCGTCCATGGCCCGGCTGGTGGCACCGATGATCTCGTTCTGGGCCGGCAGCGGCGTGAACCGGGTGTCGAACGCTTCGTCCACCGTGGCGTCCCAGCGCTTCTTCTCGGCAGCAACCTGCTGTTCCAGGTCGGCACCGACACGGTAGCCGCCCAGGGCCTGGTTCAGCTTGACCAGGGCCTTGCGGGCATCGGCCACGATGGGCAGCGAGGTCCCGTGCTTGTACGCGTCGATGGCGGCGACGTTGATGTTGATGAATTTCACGTCCGGGTTCTGGAACGCGGTCCGCGAGGCGGTGGTGAAGTCCTCGTAGCGCGTGCCGATCCCGATGATCAAGTCCGCCTCGGCAGCGATGGCGTTGGCCGCCGTCGTGCCGGTGGAGCCGATCGCGCCGAGGGAGAACTTGTGGTCCCAGGGCAGGACGCCGACGCCGGCCTGTGTGTTGCCCACGGGGATGCCCGTCAGTTCGACGAACTTCGCGAGTTCGTCGTTGGCGTAGGCGTAGAGGACGCCGCCGCCGGCGATGATGAGCGGGCGCTTCGCGGCACGGATGGCTTCCGCGGCACGGCGGATGTCCCCGTCGTCGGCGTCGGGGCGGCGGATGCGCCACTCGCGCTCGGCCAGGAACTCCTCGGGCACGTCGAAGGCCTCGGCCTGGACATCCTGCGGCAGCGAGATCGTCACGGCGCCGGTTTCGGCCGGGTCGGTGAGGACGCGCAGGCCGTGGTGGAACGCGGAGAAGAGCTGCTCGGGCCGGGAGACCCGGTCGAAGAACTTCGACAGCGGCCGGAAGGCGTCGTTGACAGTGATGTCGTAGGCGTAGGGCTGCTCGAGCTGCTGCAGGACGGGGTCCGCAGCGCGGGTGGCAAAGGTGTCACTCGGGAGCAGCAGCACCGGCAGGCGGTTGGTAGTGGCCAGGGCCGCCCCGGTGAGGAGGTTCGAGGAACCCGGCCCGATCGAGGTGCTGATGGCGAACGTCTGGCGGCGCCGGGTGTGGCGCGCGTAGCCCACAGCCTGGTGCGCCTGGGCCTGCTCGTTGCGGCCCTGGTAGTACGGCATGATCGTCGGATCGAGCTGCTGGTACTGTTTGAGGGCCTGGCCGACGCCGGCAACGTTGCCGTGTCCGAAGATGCCGAACGTTCCGGGAATCAGGCGTTCCCGGTAATCCAGCCCGCCGACAGAGTCAACGGTGTACTGCTTGGAAAGGTATTCCACCACGGCCTGGGCCACGGTCATTCGACGGGTTCCGGTTGCTGTTCTCGTCCCCATGGGAAGTTACTCCGATACTTCTGCGGTGTGGGCTGATGCGGTGTGGTGAAGGAGGGAGGCGGCGGTGGCCACGGCGCCGGCAACATCGCCGTCCTGCGGATACAGGAGGGTGCGGCCGACAGTGAGGCCCTGCACGCCGGGGAGGGCCAGGGCGGCTTCCCAGGTGGCGAAGACCTCGTCCTGCGTACCTTCCGGATCCCCGCCCAGCAACACCGTGGGCATGGTGGTGGCGGCCATCACGCGCTCCATCTCGGCCACCACGGGCAGCTTCATCCACGTGTACGCGCTCGTGGAGCCCAGGCCCTCGGCGATGGCGATGGACTTGATGACGGCGTTGGTGGACAGGTCGTTGCGGACCTTGCCGTGTTCGCGGACGGACAGGAAGGGCTCCACCATGGCGATCAGCTTGCGTTCAGCGAGGGAGTCGATGACCTTGGCCGTTGCTTCCAGCATGGACACGGTGTCCGGGTCGCTGAGGCAGATGCGCGTGAGCATCTTGCCGCCGTCGGCCCCCAGGGCTTCCAGGGCTGCGGCGGTGTGGCCGGTGAAGCGGTCATCGAATTCGTTGACCAGGCCGGCCAGCCCGCCGCGGTTCATCGATCCGAAAATCAGTTTGCCGTCGAGTGCCCCGAGCAGCAGCAGGTCGTCCATGATGTCCGGCGAGGCGAGTACGCCGTCCACGTCGGGGTTGGCCAGCGCGATCTGCAGGCGGTCCAGCAGCTGCCGGCGGTCCGCCATGGCCACCGGATCGTTGCCGACCGCGAGGGCGCCCCGGGCGGGGTGGTCTGCGGCGACGATGAAGTTCTGCCGGCCGTACTTAAGCCCGGGGTGGCGGCGCCGCGCCTTGGCAGCGCGGGCAATAGCGTCCGGATCCTCCAGGCGGATGGTGCTCAGGTGCGCGTAGCGGCGGGGATCATCGTCGAGGGCACTGTTCGAGGCGATGGGCGTGAGGGTCACAGTGCTGCTCCTTCTGTGGCGAACTGCCCGGGAACCAGGCGGCCGCGTTCGGCCAGCAGCGAGGTGACCTCGGCCGGCGTCGGCATGGCGTCGGCGCAGGACAGGCGGGACGCGACGATCGCGCCGGCGGCATTTGCGTAATCCAGGACCTGGGCCAGGGGCCAGCCGGACAGCAGTCCGTGGCAGAAGGCGCCGCCGAAGGAGTCTCCGGCGCCGAGGCCGTTGACGGTCTCCACCGGAACGGGGGCGGACACCACGCGTTCGGTGCGGGTCTTGGCCATCACGCCTTCGGGGCCGAGCTTGACAACGGCGATTTCAACGCCGGCGGCCAGGAGCCGGTCTGCCTGCTCGTCCGGGGTTCCCTCCCCCACTGCGACGGCACATTCCTTGTCGTTGCCGATCGCCACCGTGACATGCGGCAGGATCTTGGCGACCTGGGCACGGGCTTCCGCTTCCGAGGCCCAGAACATGGGCCGGTAGTCCAGGTCCAGGATGGTGTGCTGCCCGTCTTTCAGCCCGGCATGCGGGCGGGCTTCGTGGGCCTTGATGTGTGCTTCGCGGCTGGGCTCCTGGCACAAACCGGTCACGGTGGACCAGAAGATCCGCGCCTCCCGGATGGCGTCCAGGTCCAGCTCTTCGGCCTTGATCTGCAGGTCCGGGGCCGTGGGAAAACGTCCGTAGAAGTACAGCGGGAAGTCTTCCGGCGGCTTGATCGCACAGAACGTGACCGCGGTGGGCCATTCCTTCACCGGCGTCACGAACGTATCGTCCACGTTGAACTTGTGCAGTTCGCGGTGCAGGTACGTGCCGAAGGCGTCATCGCCGGTGCGGGTGATGACACCGGTCCGGCGGCCGTGCCGCGCGGCTGCCACAGCCACGTTGGACGGTGAACCACCAAGGTACTTTCCGAAGGACGTGACGTCCTCCAGATCCACCCCGATGTCGTTCGGGTAGATATCAACACTGATGCGCCCGATCGTGAGCAGTTCGTGGGTCACGGTAATCGCGGACCTTTCTGGTTTGAACTCTGTACCTCTGAACAGATAGAGCTCCGGTTCCTGGCGGACCCCCGTGAGCGGGGCCACAACCACTACTTTGCCCTAGAAATAATGTCCTGTCAAAGGTTTGTACTGACATATTTACAACTTGGCATAACGTGCCGGATAGACACCCGAGGGACCTCCCGGCGGGGGCAAAAAAGCCCGGACTACTTCCGGGGAACCGCCAGCTCACCGGTGACATACTGGGCCCGGCCGAAGCCGAAGGACCAGTCACCGGCAGTGTTCTCCACGTATCCGATGAATACGTCCTCGCCGGCCACGCCCAGCTCACCCAGCTTGCCCGCGATCGCCGCAAAGAGGGATTGCTTGGCTTCCTGGCTCCGGCCGCCTTGGGTAAAGATCTGGATCATCACCACGTCCGGCGTGCGCTCAAAGCCCAGCCCGGCATCCTGGGCAAAGATCTGCCCGCCGGGATGTTCGGTCAGGACGTGGAAGTAGTCGCGCTCGGGGATCCCGTATTCCGCCAGGATCGCATCATGGATCCCCCGGCTGAGACGGCCCAGATCCTCGGCGCTGCGGCCCTGGTTGACATCAATTCGCACGAGAGGCACGCTATGCTCCTTCACTAGTTTGTCCTGACATACTAACAAACTATTGATCGAGGGGACAAGCTGGCAGTGCAGCGAAATACCCCTTGTCTGGGGGCTCCAGCAGGCGTAGGGTTAAACAACCAACAGGTTGATAAAGCGATTGATTGACTAAGGGCAGGTGATTGGCAGGCCATGGACACCGGCGACGATGAACTGCTCGATGCGGCCTTCATGGCCCTCGCCGATCCGGTCCGCCGGCGCATCATCTCCCGGCTCAGCCGGGGCCCGGCAACCGTGAACGAACTGGCGGAACCCTTCGCGATCACCAAACAGGCGGTCTCGAAGCACATCCAGGTCCTCGAGCAGGCGCAACTGGTCACCCGCACGCGTGACGCCCAGCGCCGGCCCGTCCACCTGAACCCCGCACGGCTGGAGGCGCTCACTGCATGGATTGACCAGTACCGGTTGGTCCGCGAGGGGCAGTTCCGCAGTCTCGATGCCGTACTCCAATCCAGGGCCGCCGCAGGCGGCACACAGGCAAAGGACCCATCATGAGCAACGAACTGAAACTCAGCATCCCCGAGGGACTCCCGTTCATTGACTACGAACGGGAATTCGACTTCCCGGTGGCGGACGTGTTCCGCGCCCACAAGGAACCGGACCTGATCGTCCAGTGGCTCGGCCCCCGGGGACTCAAGATGGAAATCGACCACTACGATTTCCGCACCGGCGGCAGTTACAGCTACCTCCACACGGGGCCGGACGGTGCCGCGTACGGGTTCAGCGGCGTCTTCCATACTGTCCGCGAGGACGAGTTCGCCGTCCAGACCTTCGAATTCGACGGCTACCCGGACGTGGCCAGCCTCGAGTTCCTCACCTTTGAGGACCTGGGCGGCGGCCGGTGCCGCATCAAGGGCCATTCCGTCTACCCGAGCCAGGAGTCCCGCGACGGCATGGCGCAGTCCGGCATGGAGGGCGGCATGACGGAGGGCTATGAGCGGCTCGACGAACTCCTCGGCGGGGCCGCCGGCAGCCGGGTGGCCGGGGAGGGAACGGCATGAGCAACGCATTGAAGCTCGTGGCCCCGGAGAACCCGCCGTTTGTGGACTCCGAGCGCGAGTTTGATTACCCGGCGGCAGGATATCCGGATGTCGTCACGCTGGAGTTCGGAACGTTCGAGGATTTGCCGGGCGGGCGTTCCAAACTCACCTCTAGGTCCGTTTACCCCAGTGTGGAAGCATGCGCCCGGTTCCTGGCTGACGGCATGGAAGCCGGCATTGCTGCCGGCTATGAACAGCTGGACGAGCTGCTCGGCCGGTGAGGCATCCGGCAATTAAAGAAAATTACGACGGCGTCCGGTCATCTTCCCTGGGGAAGGCGGCCGGACGCCGTCGTACTTTTGGTGCTGTGGACCTAGAGGGTCGCGAAGACCTCGCGCAGCAGCTTGGCGGTCTCGGACGGCGTCTTGCCGACCTTCACGCCGGCAGCCTCGAGGGCTTCCTTCTTGGCCTGGGCGGTGCCCGCGGAACCGGAGACGATGGCGCCTGCGTGGCCCATGGTCTTGCCTTCCGGAGCGGTGAAGCCTGCCACGTAGCCAACAACCGGCTTCGTGACGTTTGCCTTGATGTAGTCCGCGGCACGCTCTTCAGCGTCGCCACCGATCTCGCCGATCATCACGATCGCCTTGGTCTCGGGGTCCGCTTCGAACGCTTCGAGGGCGTCGATGTGCGTGGTGCCGATGACGGGGTCGCCGCCGATGCCGATGGCGGTGGAGAAGCCCAGGTCCCGCAGTTCGTACATCATCTGGTAGGTCAGGGTGCCTGACTTGGAGACGAGGCCGATGGGGCCCTTGCCCGTGATGTTTGCCGGCGTGATGCCAACGAGGGCCTCGCCGGGGGTGATGATGCCTGGGCAGTTCGGTCCGATGATGCGGGTGACCTGCTTGCCGTTGGCGTCGACCTTGGACTGCGCCAGTGCCCAGAACTCAGCGGAGTCCTGGACCGGCACGCCCTCGGTGATGACGACAACCAGGCCGATGCCGGCCTCGATGGCTTCAACAACGGCGTCCTTGGTGAACGCCGGCGGCACGAAGACGATGGAAACGTCGGCGCCGGTCTCGGCAATGGCTTCCTTGACCGTGCCGAAAACGGTGATTTCGTTATCGCCGTGCAGGACTGTGGTGCCGGCCTTGCGGGCGTTGACGCCGCCCACGACGTTGGTGCCGGCCTTGAGCATCAGGGCGGTGTGCTTGGTGCCTTCGCCGCCGGTGATGCCCTGGACGATGACCTTGGAGTCCTTGTTCAGATAGATAGACATGGTGCGTCCCTTTACTTAGCTGCGTTGGCGAGCTCGGCGGCCTTGTCGGCGCCCTCGTCCATGGTGGCGGCCAGGGTAACCAGCGGGTGGTTGGCCTCGGCCAGGATGCGGCGGCCTTCTTCGACGTTGTTGCCGTCGAGGCGGACAACCAGCGGCTTGTTGGCGGAGTGCCCCAGCTCAGCCAGTGCACCCACGATGCCCTTTGCCACAGCGTCACAGGCGGTGATGCCGCCGAAGACGTTCACGAACACGGACTTGACCTGCTCGTCGCCCAGGATGACGTCCAGACCGGCAGCCATAACCTCGGCGGACGCTCCACCGCCGATGTCCAGGAAGTTGGCGGGCTTGACGTTGCCGTGGTTTTCACCGGCGTAGGCAACGACGTCAAGGGTGGACATGACCAGGCC
Source organism: Arthrobacter sp. NPDC093128 (assembly GCF_040683875.1). Lineage (NCBI taxonomy): Bacteria > Bacillati > Actinomycetota > Actinomycetes > Micrococcales > Micrococcaceae > Arthrobacter > Arthrobacter sp. NPDC093128. The sequence goes on along the minus strand of NZ_JBFBEY010000004.1, from coordinate 49,569 downwards.
GGCGCCGTTGCCGATGATGCCAACTTCGCCGTCCAGCTTGACGTAGTTGAGGTCTTGCGCCTTGGCCTTGGCCTCGAGCGGGTCAGCAGCATCCTTGTCTTCGAGGAATGCGTGCTTGGGGTGGCGGAAGTCCGCGTTCTCGTCCAGGGTGACCTTGCCGTCAAGGGCAACGATCTCGCCGGCGCCGGTCTTGACCAGCGGGTTGACCTCAACCAGGGTTGCGTCTTCCTTCTTGAAAACGTCCCACAGCTTCAGGATTACGTCGGCGACTTTGCCACGCAGTTCCTCCGCGAAGCCTGCAGCGGCAACGATTTCATCGGCCTTGGCCTGGTCGATGCCCACAGCGGGATCGATGGCGATCTTGGCGAGCGCCTCGGGGCGTTCGACGGCGAGCTGTTCGATTTCCATGCCGCCTTCTACCGAGCACATGGCCAGGTAGTTGCGGTTGGCCCGGTCCAGCAGGACGGAGAAGTAGTATTCCTCGGCGATGTCCGCGCCCTGGGCGATCATGACCTTGTTGACCGTGTGGCCCTTGATGTCCATGCCCAGGATGTTGGTGGAGTGCTCCAGAGCCTCATCGGCGGTCTTGGCGACCTTAACGCCGCCGGCCTTGCCTCGGCCACCGACCTTAACCTGTGCCTTGACGACAGTTACGCCGCCGATCTTCTCGGCAGCTGCCTTTGCTTCTTCAGGGGTGTGCGCCACGATGCCAGCAAGCACGGGTACACCGTGCGCCTCGAACATATCGCGCGCCTGATATTCAAACAGGTCCACGGTTTAGTGTCCTTCTACGTCGAAGTAGTTTCTGTACAGCCGGACCCCACGTAGTCGTGGTTACCGGGCTGCGGAATAAACGCACCCTGCGGCAGGTTTGGAAACGAGCCACACGGCGCAATGCTCCTTTCGGAACTCTAGTCCTTTCTGCGGACCGGCCCGTTCCAGAGTACCTGTTATGTGAGTAAGGACACTATTCTATGGAGCGTAGAAAAACGCCTAGATTACGGGCTTTTTGGCCCCTCCGAGGGCGTCGCTGAGGCGTTTTCACTGCCGCCGGAAACTAGTTCGTAACGGTCCCGGGAAATGAAGAAGGCAACACCGGCTGAGACGTTTCCGCAGGCCACGCCGCCGTTGTAGGCCGAGCAGCGCAGGCCGTTCCGCTCAAGGTTCTGGCCGTCCTCCAGGACAGGGAGCTGGGATACGGGGCCGGCTTTGCTGCCTTTGGGCCCGAATTCGGCTTCCATCTGGGTCACACCGGAGCGGCATTCGCCGTAGCTCGCCTTGTCCGGCGTGAGCAGGGCCGCGCCGCCCAGGTAGCCCAGGCCGGTGCCGGCGCAGTCGTCCGTGACGTCCGCGGGATCAGGTTTGGCATACCTGGCCAGCTCGCAGTGCGCCACCGGCACGATGGCGAGCTTGTTGTTGCCGGGGTCGCTGAAAGCGTTGGGTTCATACGGCAGGTTGACGTGTTCGCCGCGCGCCGACGTGAGGGAGCAGACGGTGTTTCGGTCCGCCGTGACGAAGCTGAGTACGTCCTCGCCTGCTGAGAACGGGGCGGCGTCCGCCACGGGCGCCTGTTTCAGCTGCTCCAGCACGGGAAGCGGCGGCGGGGGCACGTAGTCCGGGTCCTTCTGCGTGACGGTGCACGCCGTGCAGGCCATCAGGAAGAGGGCGGCCAGGATCCCCAATACAGTCCGTCGCATGGCACCCATTATGCGTCATGACCGCCGTCAGCCCGCCCCGGGAGCCAGCACACTCTCGACGACGGCGGCCGCGGCGTCCGCCGGGTCACGGGTATTCAACTCTTGTTGCATGCTCCTGGCGCGGCTCTTCCAGCCGGGATCTGACAGGACCGTTTCCACTGCCTTGGCCAGGTCCGCGGGTTTGGGCGCCTCGGTGCGCAGGTTGATGCCTACTCCCGCGTATTCCACCCGGGCATTGACATCGCTTTTGCCCTCATTGATGCCGGACACCACCAGGGGTACACCCTTGGACAGGCTCAGCTGGACTCCGCCGAATCCGCCGTTGGTGACGAAAGCGTCAGTAAAGTCGAAGACTTTGGCGAAGTCCACATAGTCGCGCACCAGGATATTGGGCTGCTGATAGCGTGCCTGCAGGGCCGTAGTGCCGCGGCCGCCGGTGGCCACGATGACCAGCGCGTCCATCTCCTTTACAGCTTCGAGCGCCGGGATGATGAGCTTGTCCTGGTCGGCATTGTCGACCGTCCCCTGCGTGATCACGAGGGTTTTGGAATACCCTTTCGGCCACCCATCGCCCGGGCCGGCCGCCCCGGCGTCGGCATCCGTGGTAGCCCCTGGCAGGCGGTATGGAAGAAGGGCGCCGACATACCTGACCTTGGGATTGGCGTTGCGGCGTGGGAAGTCCAGCTGCGCCGGGCCCGTCTGGATGGTCGCGTCGGAGCAGCGGTAGGGTTCGTCGGTGAGCCGCCCTCCCCGGGGCACCTCCTGCCCGAAGGCTGCATGTTGCCGCCGGTAGCTTTGTCCTGCGGGTCGAAGAATGACTCTGTCCGAGATCAGGCCTGCAGCAGCCTGCAGGGCCCGTTCCACGGGATTGCGCGGCGGAAGGAACCCAAAGAAGAGCGGCGGAACCTGCGGGTCGCTTTCCATGTTGGGGATCGCCACAAAGTTCACCACCGGTTTGCCCAACAGATGCGAAACGAGCCGGTGGATGAACATGGAACTGTCCGCTACCAAGACGTCGAAGGGAAAGTCCCGGTGCAGGTCGCGGATGTCCTCGAAAAAGTTGGTGACGTTGCTGGCGAAGATCTTCTCGCCGTCGAACCCAATGGCCCGGGGCCCCTTCAGCCGTGCCCGCTCCGGATAGAGTTCCGCGAGGTTGTCCGCCCGGTGCTCCGTGGCACGCCGGAACGGAAAGAGTGGAATGCCCAGGCCTTGGAGCTTGTCCCGGAAAACAGGCCCTGTGTACCAGCGGACGTCGTGTCCGTGCTCCTTGAGGCGCATCGCCACACCGGTCATGGGATTGAAATGGCCGTCGATGGCCTGGCTGGCGAAAAGGACGTTCATGCGGATCTGCTCCTGGTGAGGCTGATGACACGAGCTGAGATCCCTGAACTGTAATCCTGCCGCCAAGGCCCGGCAAGGGTCGCTGCCCTGCGGCGGGACGCCTTGCCGCCCTGGAAGGGGTATTAGGCGTCGAGCTTTGTCAGCGGCGCGTACCTCAGCAGCAGGCGTTTTTCGCCGACGCTGAACTTCACCTTGGCCACCGTCTTGTCCCCCGCGCCTTCGACGGCCAGGACGGTGCCGTTTCCGAAGCTCGTGTGGTTCACCTTGTCCCCGACGCTGACGGCAACGACTTCCTTTTGCGGCTGTACGCGGTTCTTGGCGACGGCGGCCGGAACATCGGCATTGAAGCCGGCGGAAGGGCTTGCCGCGTTGCCGCGGGCCGTGCCCGCACCCCAGAACGATCCGCCGTACCGGCTGGACCCGATGGACGCCCCGCTGCCCCAGCCGCTGACCTGCCGGGAGGTGCCTTCACGCCGCCATTCCACCAGGTCGGCGGGAATTTCCTCGATGAACTGGCTGGCCGGGTTGTACTGGCTCTGGCCCCACATGCTGCGGACTTCCGAACGCGTCACATAGAGGCGCTTCCGGGCACGGGTCAGGCCCACATAGGCCAGCCGCCGTTCCTCCGCGAGCTCCTTGGGATCCGTGGCCGAACGCTGGTGCGGGAAGAGGCCGTGCTCCATGCCGGTAAGGAACACCACCGGGAATTCCAGCCCCTTGGCCGTGTGGAGGGTCATGAGCGTCACCACGCCCAGCCGTTTGGCTTCGGCCACGGCGGCATCGATGTCAGCGCCCGGGGCGTCCGGGATCTGGTCGGCGTCCGCCACGAGTGACACCTGTTCCAGGAAGGCGCCCAGGGAACCTTCGGGGTTCTCCTGCTCGTATTCGCGCACGACGGCGACGAGTTCGGCGAGGTTTTCCACCCGGGACTCATCCTGGGGATCGGTGCTGGACCGCAGTCCCGCCAGGTACCCGGTCTGCTCCAGGACAGCTTCCAGGGCAGCCGCGGCACCGGAGCCGCTGGCCACTTCGGCGAGGTCATCCAACAGCTTCACGAAACCCAGCACCGCGTTGACCGAGCGGGTGGCCATCCCCGGTGCCTGGTCCGCACGGCGGGCGGCGGCCATGAACGAGGTCCGTTCGCGTTCGGCCAGGGCCGCCACGGCACCCTCGGCGCGGTCGCCGATGCCGCGCTTGGGTTCGTTGAGCACCCGGCGCAGGTTGACGTCGTCGTCGGGGTTTACCAGCACGCGCAGGTACGCGAGGGCGTCCTTGATTTCCTTGCGCTCGTAGAAGCGCGTACCGCCCACCACCTTGTACGGCAGGCCAACGCGCACCAGGACATCTTCAATGGAACGGGACTGGGCATTGGTGCGGTAGAAGATCGCGACGTCGCCGGGGCGGAGGTTGTCCTCGTCCTGCAGCCTGTCGATTTCCTTGGCGATGAACTGGGCTTCGTCGTGTTCGTTTTGGCCCACGTAGCCGATGATTTTGTGGCCTTCACCCTCGGCGGTCCAGAGCCTCTTGTCCGGACGGTTGGGGTTGCGGGAAATCACCGAGTTGGCGGCCGTGAGGATGTTCTGGGTGGAACGGTAGTTCTGCTCCAGCTTGATGGTGCGCGCGTTCGGATAGTCCTTTTCGAATTCCACGATGTTGCGGATGTCCGCCCCGCGGAACGCGTAGATGGACTGGTCCGAGTCGCCCACCACGGTGAGTTCGGAAGCCCCGGGACCCTCTCCCACAATTTCGCGGACCAGCGCGTACTGGGCGTGGTTGGTGTCCTGGTATTCGTCCACCAGGACGTGCCGGAAGCGCCGGCGGTACGATTCGGCGAGCGCCGGGAAGGCGCGGAACATATAGACGGTTTCGGCGATGAGGTCGTCAAAGTCCATGGCGTTGGCCTGGCGCAGCCGCTGGGTGTAGCCCTTGAAGACGTCGGCCACGGCCTGTTCGAAGGGATCGTTGTAATTGGCGGAGGAGGCGTACGAATCTGCGTCGATCAGCTCGTTCTTCAGCGCCGAGATCTTGTGCTGGATGGCCTTGGGCGCGAACTTCTTGGGGTCCAGGTCCAGGGTTTTGGACACCTGGGTGACAAGCCGCAGGGAGTCCGCGGAGTCGTAGATGGAGAAATTGGACTTGAGTCCAACGTTGGCGGCTTCCTGCCGGAGGATGCGCACGCAGGACGAGTGGAAGGTGGAAATCCACATGATCTTGGCGCGGCCGCCCACCAGCGCTTCGATGCGCTCCCGCATTTCCGCGGCGGCCTTGTTGGTGAAGGTGATGGCCAGGATCTCGCCGTGATGCGCCCTCCGGGTGGCGATGAGGTAGGCGATCCGGTTGCTGAGTACGCGTGTCTTGCCGGATCCGGCCCCGGCGACGATGAGCAGCGCGCCGCCGGTGTGCTTGACCGCTTCTTCCTGCTGGGGGTTGAGGCCCTGCAGGAGTTCGTCCACGCCGGGCAGCTTGGGACGTGCCCGTTCTCCCTCGGATTCCGGCCCGCCGTTGCCGTAGCGAGCCGGATCTTCCCCTGCCCCGGGGCGCGACTTGGTGAGCGCTGCCGCTTTCGGGGCAGCCTTGAACGGTCCGTCAGCATACGGGTCAAACAACATATCCATGGTGCTATAAGTCTAGGCGGTGGGGCCGACACTCACTTCCGGACCGGCCTGCGTTCGGCTCAGAGCGTGACCAGGGGGCCTTACTCCACCGAGCCGGACTCAAGGGCTGCGCGGAGCTGCCGGACCGCCGTCGTGCCTCCTGCAACGAACCACTCGAGGCCGTTGACCCGCACGACGTCGACGGCGCCGCCGGCCGCAAGCACAATGGCTTTGCCGGGGAGCCAGTCCCATTCGGGGCAGCTGTGCTGGAACCAGCAGTCGAGCTCGCCGTCGGCCACCCGGCCCAGGTCGCAGGACCCCGATCCGAACATCCGCAGCGACGCAGCAGCGGTGGCCGCGGAGTGCCAGGGCATGGCGCACAGCGGGTCCGCGAGCCATGAGGGGTGGATGTAGGTTGCGGCGCCCTGTTCGGCCAGCGGCTGCAGGGTCCGCGCCCCGCCGTCCGTATGGAAGGACGTCAGCCGTTCACCGTTCAGGGTGGCCGGCCGGGTGGTTCCGCCCAGCCAGAGCTTGTCCTCTTCGGGCTGGAAAATGGCGCCAAGAACCGCGCCGGCGGCGTCCTTGAGGGCGAGCGCGGAGCACCAGTACGTGGAGCCGTGCAGGAAGTTGTAGGTGCCGTCCACGGGATCGATCACCCAGGTCCGGCCGCTGCTCCCCTCCACAGAGGCGCCCTCTTCCCCCAGGATGCCGTCGTCCGGGCGGCAGCGCCGCAGCTGTTCGAGGACATAGGCTTCTGCGGCGTGGTCGGCAGCCGTGACCACATCGGAGACCGAGGTCTTCTGCTGTCCTTCCAGGCCGCCCTGGCGCATCATGAGGGCCAGCATCCCGGCTTCCCGGACCAGTGCCTCGGCCAGCTGGTAATCGTCCAGGCCCGCGCTGAGTTCCGCCGCGCTGTGCCTGCCAAGTTTGTGTCTTCCAAGTTCCGTCACGCGTCCCAGCCTATCCGCGGCCTCCGGCGCTGAACAGGAACGGGGAACAGGCCGGGACAGGAACGGGGAACAGGCCGGGACAGGAACAGCGATAATGAACCCATGGCCAAGACACCAGCACAGCGGATCAAGAAACATGGCGCCAACGCGTCCGTTCCCCAGCACCACCTGCCGCCGGTGATCAACCCCACCACCCAGCGGTCGCCGGAGAAGGCGCGGAACAACAGCAACGTGATCCTCATAGCGGGCGTGGTGGCCAGCCTTTTCCTGTTCTGGTACCTGCATTTGCTGACGCTGAACCAGCTCACGCAGCTCACCGGCGGCCTGCCCATGCCCGATTCGCTGATCGGCGGCTTTGACCAGGGGTTCGTGGACCAGCTGAGGGCGGCGATGAATGAGGAAGCCCGCGGCCAGCTCAACTATGTCCACAAGACGGCGGGCACGCTGTTTCCGCTGATTTTCGGCTTCACGTGGCTCCTGCTAATCGGGACCAATGTGGCACGCAAAACGCTCCGCTGGGCACTCTGGGCGCTCCCGCTCCTCTTCGCCGCCGTCCGGCTGTGGGGAAACGCTGCCATCGATTCCATGCTGTCCGCCTCAACGGCCGACGGCGGCCAGGTGGCCCTCGCGTCCGCCCTCACCGTCAGCGGCTGGGTACTGCTCGTGGTGAGCCTGCTGGCAGGCGGCGCCGCCGTGTTCCTGGGGCGGAAGCCGAAGGGCCGCTAGAACCTCAAAGGGTCCTGGTTGCTTGGGCGGTTGCCCGCGCCTTCCGGGCCTTCAGTTCCTGCCGCACCCGCTGGCCAATGACCAGGCCCACAGTGGCCAGGCCGATGGTGACCGGATAGCCCATGAACCGCTCCAGCGTGCCCGGTTCCGGGACCTCCATGCCGGTGGCACCGCCAAGGCCCAGTGCCACGAATGAGGTTGCCCCGCACGCCAGGATGAACCAGCCGAGTGGCGATTGCCGCAGCCAGAGCGCACCCACCAGCAGCAGCGCGAGGGCTCCCCCGATGAAGAACATCAGGGCGCCGGCCAGGTGAACGGCGAAGAATCCGGCGTCCTCGGGGACCAGCCCCACAATGATTGTCCCGGCGCCCGCGGTGAACGTGAAGACCTTGGCCGCGAGGGCCGTGTACCAGGGAACACGGTGGCCGGGACCGAAGGCGAGCCGGACGCCGGGCCGGGCTGCGACGCACAGGAGTGCCGAGCTGAGGAGCAGCGCCCCCACCAGCATGCCCATGCCCTGCACCACGAACGAGGCATTCATTACCGCGTGCAGGGGCGAGCATACGTCCCGGTCCTCATGGATGCCGCAGTGGATGGCCCCGAGGTCGCTGATGAATCCGGTTCTGCGGCTGTACGGCTCCGGTCCCGCCCAAGCACCGATTACGGCGGCTTCGGCCACGAAATACTGCAGGACAGTCAGCTTGGCCCACGCCCCGAAATACTCCCGGGCGGAGGCTATGTCCGGGAGGAATCCGGCCCGGATGGACGTTGCTGGTGTTGCTGCAGTCATGCCAAGAGCGTAGTACGCGCCTGTACCTTGTATGCTTGTATCCGTGCCCGAACAGGACGGCCTGGTGCCAACCCAATTCGGACGCCCGCCCTCGTAGCTCAGTGGATAGAGCACGGCTCTCCTAAAGCCGGTGTCGTTGGTTCGATTCCAATCGAGGGCACTTGAACTTCCAGCCGCAGAATGAGTCGCAGACCCAGGCGCAGGATTTCGATCTGCGCGCCTACCTGCTGGGCAGCTGGTCTGTAGAGCGCACCCTGTGGGACCGTAGCTCCGACGCCCGCGGAACCTTCACCGGCGTCGTCCGCTTTTCCCCGAACGACGACGGCGGCCTTGCCTTCCATGAAGAGGGCACCATGCGCTGGCCTGCTCCCGCCGGCGACACGTTCACCGGCCCCGCGAGCCGGGACTACCTCCTGCATCCCACGGCCTCCCCCGACGCGCTGGACATGACGTTCCCCGACGGCCGGCCGTTCCACCGGATGAGCTTCCGGGCCGAGTCCAGCCACGACGAGCACTGGTGCGCCCCGGACACCTACCGCGTCACCTATGCGCTCCTGGGCCCGGACGAATTCAGCTATTCCTGGGACGTTCACGGGCCGCGGAAGAACCAGCTCCTGGAATCCGTGCTGCGCCGGATGGCGCGGGATGGAACAGGTCCGGACGGGCCGGCGCCGGACATGGCGGGCTCCAATGGGCTAGGGTCGTAGCCGTGAAAGACCGCATTGTTGTATCCGCCGTCTGCGTCTACGACGATCGAGGCCGCCTGCTGACCGTCCGCAAGCGCGGCACGGACAAGTTCATGCACCCCGGCGGCAAACCCGAACCCGGCGAAACCGCAGCCCAGGCCGCCTCGCGTGAACTGCTGGAGGAAGTGGGCATCGAGGTGGCGCCTGAAGACCTGCGGCCCATGGGCGTCTGGCTTGCCGACGCCGCCAACGAGGCCGCCACGGACATTGAGGCAACGGTGTTTACCGCCCCGGGCACCTGGGGTGCGCACCCCTCGGCGGAGATAGCCGAAATCCGTTGGCTGGACCTGGCCGCCGAGCTGCCGGCCGACCTTGCACCCCTGCTGACGGACCACATCCTGCCCGCCTTGGCGGCAGACCGCGCGTAGGGGCCCGGCCTAGAACTCCGGAACGGCCTCCGCCGCCACGGCCGTGGCCTCGGCGAACTGCGTCTGGTAGAGCTCGGCGTAGCGGCCCTCGGCCGCGAGCAGATCGGTGTGGTTCCCGCGCTCCACGATCTGCCCGTCCTCCACCACGAGGATGACGTCGGCGGCGCGGATGGTGGACAGCCGGTGGGCAATCACGACGGCGGTGCGCCCCTCGAGCGCGGCCCCCAGGGCCGCCTGCACGGCGGCTTCGTTCGTGGAATCCAGTGCGGCGGTCGCCTCGTCCAGGATGACCACCCGTGGCTGGGAGATCAGCAGCCGGGCGATCGTGAGGCGCTGGCGTTCGCCGCCGGAGAGCCGATAGCCGCGCTCCCCCACCACGGTGTCCAGGCCGTCGGGCAGGGACCGGATCATGGTCTCAAGGCGGGCCTGCCGGATGGCGTCCCACATGTCCTCTTCGGTGGCGTCCGGCCGGGCGAGCCGGAGGTTGGAAGCGATCGACTCGTGGAACAGGTGCCCGTCCTGGGTGACCATGCCCAGCGTGTCCCGCAGGGAATCGAAGGTGGCGTCCCGGACGTCCAGCCCCGTCCCGGGAAGGGTGCCGCCGAGCCGCACGGCGCCGGAATCGACGTCGTACAGCCGGGAAAGCAGCTGCGCGATGGTGGACTTTCCGGCGCCGGAGGAACCCACCAGGGCAACGGTCTGCCCTGGTTCCACGCGGAAACTGATGCCGTGCAGCACCTCTTCGCCGCCACGCGTGTCCAGCGTGGACACTTCCTCGAGCGAGGCCAGCGAGACCTTGTCCGCGGAGGGGTAGGCGAAGCGGACGTCGTCGAACTCCACCGAAACGTGCCCCGGCGGGATGGCCACGGCGTTGGGCTTCTGCTGGATCAGGGGCTTGAGGTCCAGGATCTCGAAGACCCGCTCGAAGCTGACCAGGGCGCTCATGATTTCCACGCGGGCGTTGGAGAGGGCGGTGAGCGGGGCGTAGAGGCGGGTCAGCAGCAGTGCCAGGACCACCACGTCGCCCGGGGCGAGCTGCCCGCCAATGGCCAGCCAGCCGCCCAGTCCGTAGACCAGGGCCAAGGCGAGCGCGGATACCAGCGTCAGCGCGGTGACAAACGTGAACTGCAGCATGGCCGTGCGGACGCCGATGTCCCGGACCCGGCCGGCCCGGAGCGCGAACTCGCGGGATTCCTCATCAGGCCGGCCGAAGAGCTTCACCAGCGTGGCGCCCGGAGCGGAAAACCGTTCGGTCATCTGAGTGCCCATGGCTGCGTTGTGGTCTGCGGCCTCACGCCGCAGGTCCGCGAGCCGGGAGCCCATCCGTCGGGCGGGAATGAGGAAGATCGGCAGCAGGATCATGGCCAGCACGGTGACCTGCCAGGACGTCCCGAGCATCACGATCAGCGTTAGCACCAGGGCCACCACGTTGCTGACCACACCGGACAGGGTGCCGGCGAAGGCGGACTGGGCGCCGATGACGTCGTTGTTCAGGCGGCTGACGAGTGCCCCGGTGCGGGTACGGGTGAAGAACGCAATGGGCATCTTCTGCACATGGTCAAAGACCCTGGTGCGCAGGTCCACAATCACGCCTTCGCCGATGTTGGAGGACAGCCAGCGGCTGACGAGGCCCACGCCGGCTTCGGCCACGGCCACCGCGGCGATCAGCATGGCCAGCCGGATCACTTCGTCGGTGCCGGCCTTGGCCACAATGGCGTCTACCACCTGGCCGGCCAGCACGGGCGTGGCTACAGCCAGGAACGCCATCACGATGGACAGCGCCACAAACGCGATCAGTTTTGTCCGGTGCGGGCGCGCGAAACCCAGGACCCGTTTCAGGGTTGCTTTGGAGAAGGGCCGGGAGCCGCTTTTGGCCCGGGAGATGTTGTACAGGGAGTGCCAAGCGACGCCGTCCATGCTCATCGCTGTTGCTCCGTTGCGTCTGCCATCAGTTCAGTTACCATTCCGTTGTCCACATTCCACCGGACATCCAGCTGAACGTTCTCCAGCAGCCTCCGGTCATGGGTTACTAACAGCAAAGCACCCTCATAACTTCCCAGCGCCTCTTCCAGCTGCTCAATTGCGGGCAGGTCCAGGTGGTTGGTGGGTTCGTCCAGGACCAGCAGGTTCACCCCGCGGGCCTGCAGCAGCGCCAAGGCCGCGCGCGTCCGTTCGCCCGGGGAGAGCGAGTCGACCGGGCGCGAGGTGTGGTCCGCCTTGAGTCCGAACTTGGCCAGCAGGGTGCGGACTTCCGCCGGGGTCAGCTCCGTCAGGACAGCCTCGACGGCGTCACCGAGGTTGAGGTCACCGGCCAGCAGGCCGCGGGCCTGGTCGATTTCGCCAATGGCCACGGAGGCGCCCATGGCGGCGTTGCCGGAATCCGGCTGCCGGATCCCCAGCAGGAGCCGGAGCAGCGTGGACTTGCCGGCCCCGTTGGGACCGGTGATGCCGATGCGCTCCCCGGCGTTGAGCTGCAGGTTCACCGGCCCCAGCGTGAAGTCACCCTGGTGGACGACGGCGTCGCGCAGCGTTGCCACAACGGCACTGGATCGCGGGGCCTGGCCGATGCTGAACTGCAGCTGCCACTCCTTGCGCGGCTCCTCCACTTCGTCGAGCCGGGCGATCCGGGATTCCATCTGCCGCACTTTCTGGGCCTGCTTCTCCGAGGATTCGGTGGAGGCCGCACGGCGGATCTTGTCGTTGTCAGGGCTCTTCTTCATGGCGTTCCGGACGCCCTGGGAGCTCCACTCGCGCTGGGTCCGGGCGCGGGAAACGAGGTCCGCCTTCGTGTTGGCGAACTCCTCGTACCGCTCCCGGGCATGGCGGCGGGCCACGGCGCGTTCCTCCAGGAACGCCTCGTAGCCGCCGTCGTAAACGGCCACGGAGTTCTGGGCGAGGTCCAGTTCCACGATGGTGGTGACACAGCGGGCCAGGAACTCACGGTCGTGGGATACCAGGACCGCACCACCGCGGAGCCCCTGCACGAACGCCTCCAGCTTGGCCAGCCCGTTGAGGTCAAGGTCGTTGGTGGGCTCATCGAGCAGGACCACGTCGAAGCGGCTCAGCAGCAGGGCGGCCAGCGCCACACGTGCCGCCTGCCCGCCGGACAGCCCCGTCATGAGCGCCTCCGGCCCCACCTCCAGGCCCAGGTCGGCAAGGACCGGCGCGATCCGGTCGTCCAGGTCCGCAGCGCCGGAGGCCATCCAGCGGTCGAAGGCCAGGGAGTAGGCGTCATCGGCGCCGGCGGCGCCCGAGCCCAGGGCCTCCGCCGTTGATTCCATGTCTGCCGTTGCCTGTGCACAGCCGGTCCGGCGGGCGACGTACCCCGCCACTGTCTCACCGGCGACGCGTTCGTGTTCCTGCGGCAGCCAGCCAACGAAGGCATCGGCCGGGGCCAGGCTCACCGATCCGGCCAGTGGCTGGTCCACCCCTGCCAGCAGCCGGAGAAGGGTGGATTTGCCGGCGCCGTTCGGGCCAACAACGCCCACAACGTCGCCCGGGGCCACGGTGAGGGAGAGTTTTGAGAAGAGTGTGCGGTGGTCGTGACCGCCCGAAAGATCTTTGGCAACAAGGGTTGCAGTCATTAGTCCATCCTCTCACTGCGGCCCAAAACGGCCTGAAATCCCGCCGGGCATGGAAGAACCCGCTGGTCCGGACTTGGGGGGTGTACGGACCAACGGGTTCGACCATCTAGCATAGTTCACATACCCCCCGCCGTAAAATCGACTGGCGCTACTCCAACCGCCCCACCCGCAGGAAGCCATCCATGCCACTCCCCGCCAAGGCGTTCCAACGCTGGCTTCACGGAATAGCGCCCCAGGCGAGCACTGCCGATATCTGCAGGATCTCCGGGGTCAAGCGGACCACCCTGGCGCAGCAGCTGGTCCGCGGGAAGGTGGCGGAAAGCACCGTCGTCAGCATCAGCCGCGCCTTCAATATCAACCCGGTGGCGGCGTTGGCCACGTTCGCGAGTTACAGCGAGCTTGCCGGAAGCCCCGTGCCGCCCACTGCCGCGGAACTGGTCAGCCAGATCGCCACCATGGACCTCCTGAGTGCGGTCATTGCCCGCTCCGCCGGTGCAGCGGGCGGCGGCGACGCGGACACACCGCCGCCCGCCCCGCCGCTCACACCCGCTCCGCATACGACCTCCGTGAAGAACTGGGTAGACGCAATCGACGACGGCGAACTCCGGCACCGGGTTTCCGCCGCCACCGGGATCGCCCCCCAGAATTACTCCGCGCAGCTGACCGCCAACCGACTGACCCCGGAACTGGCCATCGCCACGTCCAGGGAAGCCGGCGTTGGGCCGACGGGCGGCCTGGTGGCCACGGGAATGATTACCGAGTCCGAGGCCGGCTGGCCGCCCGGCGCACGGCAGGCAGCCCTGGACGCCTTGTCCGACGGCGAGCTCGCCGCCCTGGCCGGCGAGCGGCTGCAGGCGCTCGGAAAGACCCTCAAGCGCCAGGAACAAGACCACCAACAAACCAAAACGATCTGGGAGAACCTCGGATGATCGAGATCCTGCAATGGTCCACCCTGGCCGTCTGCTGCGCCGCTGCGGTGGCGCGAATTCCAAGTGCGGTCAGGGGCGAGAACAGGTCACTCTTTTACATCTTCGTGCTGGCCACACTCGCAATCCTCCTGAGCATTGACGGCCCGTATGTTGCCATCGACGGCCTGCTCGGCGGCAGCAACGTCGCCAACCTCATCCTGCGCTTCGTCCTGTTCGCCGTCATCTTTTTCATTGGGCTGCGTTGCGTTAATGCCTTCGGTGCCGATAAACAGAGGCGCTGGCTGGTCGGGCTGCCCGGACTGCTGGTGTTTGGCCTCATCTCTGCCGTCATGGTCGTCTTTTTCACCATGATGGATTCGTTTGGCTCGTCGGCGGGGCTCATTGCGGTGTACGAGCGCAGCACCCGCAATGCCCACCTGGTGGAGTATTACGGTGCAGCCGGGCGCGCCTACCCGGCCTACGTTTCCCTGGTCCTCCTCCCCGCCATGGTGAAGGCGGTTGGCGGCCGGCTGCCGGGGCTGGTGCGGGCGGGTGCCCTCCTGCTGGCCATCGGCGGTGTCTGCCTGACCGTGAGCCTGCTGTTCCCCTTCTTCCCGCCACAGTTGACTCCCCTGAAGTTCGTCATCAATTACGGGGCCGCGCTGTGCTTCGTGGTGGGCCTCGCCGCCTTCTGGATCGCAAGGGTCCGGGCAACGCAATCCGCCCCGCAAAGGTCATCTACTGCAAAGTAGACTTAGGGCTTTCACAAAATCATTAGAACGTGAGAGAATCATGAATGTGTGAAAGTGGCTTCTGTCTGGAGTCGGGAATGGGGACAATCCGTTCGACGCCGGGCAGCCACTGAGCGCTATTGGGGGGATGAGTGGTGGCGGGCCGTTGGGGACCGCCCCCACTCAGCCTGTTTTAACGGCCGTTGCGCCTCAGCGGGTGAATCGCAGGGTCACGAGCTGGAACGGGCGGAGCGTCAGTTTCGCGGAATCCAGGCCCGCCGTCACGCCCTGGCCCGCAATTGGACGCTCCAGCAGATCCACGGCGCGCACTTCCTTCGTGTCGAAGTTGGCCGTCACCATTCCCTCGGACCGCTCCCCCAGGGATTCGTAGAGACGCACAATGACATCGCCGGAGCCGTCTTCCGCCAGCTTCACCGCCTCGACCACGATTCCCTGGTTGAACACCGTGAACAGGGGGCTGACGGCGTGCGCGCCCTTCACGATGCGCGGTGCAAGGTTGGTCCGGTAGCCCTCTTCCACGGCGTCGGCGATGGCCGTCCCGGGCCTGATGGTCACCAGGAGTTCGTGCCGGCCACGGTCCGCACCCGGATCCGGGTACTTGGGGGCACGCAGCAGCGACGTGCGGACCGTCGTGGTGGTGCCGCCGTCGTCCCTCACGCTTCGGGTGACGTCGTGGCCGTAACTGGAGGCGTTGGACACCGCGACACCGTAGCCCGCCTCCGCCACGTGGATCCAGCGGTGGGCGCAGATTTCGAACTTCGCCGCTTCCCAGGACGTGTTGGTGTGGGTGGGCCGGAACACATGCCCGAACTGGGTCTCCGACGCCGAGCGGTCCGCCCGGAGGTCCAGCGGGAAGCCGATCTTGAGCAGCTTTTCCCGTTCCTGCCAGTCCACGGCGGTCAGGATGCTCAGTGATCCGGAGCCTGCCTCAAGCGAAATCCGCTGGGTGATGGCTGACGATCCGGCCAGCCGTTCCACCACCACGACGGCGTCCCAGCCGCCCCGCTCCAGCGTCACCGAACGCGCTTCGGTCAGTGAGGTGACGTTCCGGCGGTAGAACTCGTCAATGTCCCAGGCGTCCCATTCGTTAGGCGTGTCGCGGTGGAGTTCCAGATGGTTTCCGAACTGGCCCGGGGCAATCGCTTCGCGGCCGCTGGCATGGTCCAGAAGCGAGGTCAGGAGCCCGTTGGCGTCCAGCGCCGCCCTGATCACGCCGTTGTCCAGGATGTAGCCCCCGCCGGATTCGGTCACCGTCACCGGGTGGTCGCTCCGGACGGGTTCGGCGGCGGCCAGGGCGGGAACACCGCTGCGTTCGTGCGGCGCGGCGTTGAGCAGGAACTCGCTGGTGCCCTCCCCGAGTGCGGCGCGCGCGGCGCCGGCGATGATGGCCTCAAGGGCATCCGCGACGGCCTCATAGTTCCGCTCGGCATCCTGGTGGACCCACGCGATCGAACTCCCGGGCAGGATGTCATGGAACTGCTGAAGCAGGACCAGTTGCCACAGGCGTTTCAGTTCGGCGGCCGGGTAGGGGAACCCGCCCGCGGTGCGGACGGAGGCGGTGGCGCACCACAGTTCGGCTTCCCGGAGCAGGTGTTCGCTGCGCCGGTTGCCCAATTTGGTTTTTGCCTGGCTGGTGTACGTTCCGCGGTGCAGTTCCAGGTACATCTCCCCCACCCACACGGGCAGGGACGTGTATTCAGCCTGCGCCTGCGTGAAGAAGCTGGCGGCAGTGCCGATCCGCACCTTCGGGGAGCCTTCGAGGTCGGCCGTGCGGTGGGCTGCGGCGATCATTTCCCGGGTTGGTCCGCCGCCGCCGTCGCCGTAACCGAACGGGACCAGCGAGACGGTGCCCCGGCCGTGGTCCCGGTAGTTCCGTTCGGCGTGCGCCAGTTCGCGGCCGCTCAGTTCCGAGTTGTAGGTGTCAACGGGCGGGAAGTGGGTGAACAGCCGGGTGCCGTCGATCCCTTCCCAGTTGAAGGTGTGGTGCGGCATCCTGTTGACCTGGTTCCAGGAGATCTTCTGGGTCAGGAACCACTTGCCGCCGGCCGCCTTTACGATCTGGGGCAGCGCACCTGAATATCCAAAGGAATCAGGCAGCCAGGCTTCCTGGCAATCCACACCAAATTCATCCAGGAAGAACTTCTTCCCTTCGATGAACTGCCGGGCCATGGCCTCGCCGCCTGGCATGTTGGTGTCCGATTCCACCCACATGCCGCCCACCGGCACGAATTGGCCGGCCTTGACCTTCTCGCGGATACGGCCGAAGAGTTCAGGGTAGAACTCCTTCATCCAGGCCAGCTGCTGCGCGGACGAACAGGAGAAAACGAAGTCCGGAGACTCGTCCATCAGGGCGACGACGTTGGAGAACGTGCGGGCACACTTGCGGATGGTTTCCCGGACCGGCCACAGCCAGGCGGAGTCGATGTGGGCGTGGCCCGTGGCAACCAGCTGGTGGGCCGAGGCGTAGGCCGGGCGGGACAGGACCTCGGCCAGGGCTGCACGGCCCGCCGCCGCGGTGCCGGGAACGTCGTCCGGATCCATGACGTCCAGCATCCGTTCCAGGGCGCGGAGGATCTCGTGCCGGCGCGGCAGTTCCATGGGGAGCTCGTGCATGAGGCCGCTCAGGGTCCAGACGTCCTGCTGCAGTGCCCAGACGGTCTGGTTGAGTTCGGCGATCGCGATGGTGCCAAGCCGGTATTTGGGGTCCTGCCCCGCGGTCGCCTTGTCGCCGTAGGGCATGGCTGCGAATGTCCAGCCCTGCGCGACGTCGGGATTGGCGGCTGCCTCGACGTAGAAGTCCACTGCCATGCCGCTGCCCAGGAGCTTCAGCGGTATGTACTGGTTCCGCGGTGAGATGGCCTTGATGATGGTTCCGTCCGGCCGCCATGCAATTCCCTCGCACTGGAAGCCGGGTGCCTCCCGGCTGAATCCGAGGTCCACGACGATCTCCACCGCGGTGTCAGGAGCGGTTCCCCATGAGTCCGGCACCTCGCCCTGAAGCCTCATCCATTTGGTGCTCCACGGGCGGCCCCACGGCGACCCCTGGTCCAGCGGGGTGAAGTCGTGGTGGAGGGCTTCCATGACGGGAACTGGCTCGTCCGGAACGTCCCAGCTGCTGAGGTTCAACGGGACGCTGCGGGTATACACCGCGGTGTCCACGCGTTCGCGCATGAAGCGGTCGAGACGGACTTCCGTGATGCGTCGGTCGTCGTGCAATGTGGTCCTCTTTAATGCCTGTGGCCTGGGAGCTGACAGCTGGTCCGCGGTACGTGCCTGCCCGCTGGGTTCAGCTTATGCGCGCACCCTGGAGCTCGGCCGAAGGAGCGGATCGGCGCGTCCAATCGATGGATAAAATCTACTGCGCCCAGTCCGTTAATCCAAGCGCTTTGCCTATCCGGGCACCGGTGCGGGAGCCGTGATCCGGTGTTGTCCGGCATAGACATTAAGCCTGTTGCCCCTGCTGAAGCCTGCCAGCGTCATGCCGCTGGCTTCCGCCAGCTCCACGGCCAGGCTGGAAGGTGCACTGACAGCGGCCAGCACCGGGATGCCGGCGAGGGCGGCCTTCTGCACGAGTTCGAATGAGGCCCTCCCGGAGACCTGCAAGACCGTGCCCGCCAGCGGCAGCAGCCGTTCCCGCAGCGCCCAGCCAACCACTTTGTCCACGGCGTTGTGGCGCCCCACGTCCTCACGCAGGCACAACAGCTCAGTGCCGCCGTCGTCCGTGATCCGGAAGAGCCCGGCGGCGTGGACACCCCCCGTGGCCTCGAAGACGGCCTGTGCCGCGCGGAGTTGGTCCGGCAGCCCGGACAGCGTCTCCACAGGGACAGTCAGCGGATCCGCCGCGGGGCTGAAGTGCGACGACTTGCGGACGGCGTCGATGGAATCGGTGCCGCAGATGCCGCACGAGCTTGAGGTGAAGATGTTCCGTCCCCTGTCGGGGAGGACGACGTCGGGCCGCAGCTGCGCTTCCACAACGTTGAAGGTCTGCACGCCGTTCTCGTCCTCGCCCGCGCAAAACCGCAGCGAGACGAGTTGCTCGGGGGCCCAGATGATGCCCTCGGACACCAGGAATCCGGCCACAAGGTCAAAATCGTCTCCGGGCGTCCGCATGGTTACGGTAAAGGGAAGGGATCCCAGCCGTATTTCCAGCGGCTCCTCCACCGCCAGCACATCTTCCCGGTGCCGCACGGGAAATTCAAGGGACTGGGGTGAACCGTCCAGGACAAACTTGTGGATCTTGCGGCGTTGCGTCATGCGGGCCACGATGTGCTCCTAACAGTGCGGGGTATGACCATCATTGCAAGCCGGGACCGCCTTCACCAGCGGGGACCGTATTAGCCCAGCAGTGCACTCCAGTCCACGGGACCGTCCGAAGCCGCGGGCTTCCGGGAAGCCTTGCGTGGAGCAGTCCTGGGCTTCGCGGCTGCAGGTTCCGCCTGCTGGATCGGCGCGCCCCAGGGCAAGGCGAAGGCGGGCACCGCCTCCCCCAGCTGAACGCCGTGCGGCGGAACCACCAGGACGCCGTCCGCCGCCGCAAGGCCGCGCATCATGCCGGGACCTGCGTGCTGGGCCGGGGATGCCATGCCGTACAGGAGCCTGAACGGCATCAGCCGTGTCCGTCCCGGATCCGGGTCGATCGTCGTTCCGCACGGCACTTCACCGACCGGCGGCAGAGTTCCGTGGCCCAAGGCGGCCAGCAGCGGCGCACCCACCGTGCAAAGCGCCATCATCGCGGCAAGGGGATTGCCGGGCAGCCCAAGGATGAAGCGGCCGTCCGGCAGCTCGGCGAGGACCGCCGGGTGCCCGGGACGCATGGCGATGCCGTCGATCAATAGACGGCCGCCGAGTTCCGCGACAGCCCGGCGGAGGTGGTCGGTCCCGGAACGGCCGGTTCCGCCGGTGGTGATGACGACGTCCGCAGGCGCCTCTTCAGCTGCCGGCTCCCCTGTTTCCTGCCGGAGCCCCGACCCGTCATCCGGCCCGGCGTCTTCCAGGGCGGCAAGCCATTCGTCATAGTCGTCGCCGATCTTCTCCTGCCCGGCGCTGATGCCACCAAGCATTTCAACCACGGCTCCAAGCTGCGGGCCGAAGGTGTCACGGACCTTGCCCGGCGCGGGCAGGCCTGCCGCGACCACCTCCGATCCTGTCAGCAGGAGCTTCACCACAGGTTTGCCCTGGACCCGGAGGGCGTCATGGCCGGCCAGCGCCGCGAGGGCCAGGTGGGCCGGGTTCAGGACCGTGCCGCTTTTGACCAGGATGTCCCCGGCAGCCGCTTCCTCGCCCGCCTTCCGGATGTGCTGGCCGTTCTTCGGTTCGCCGGGCCGTGCGGCCCCGCCGAGGGCCAGGACCGGGAGCCCTTCGTCGTCCGTGGTTATCGTGCCGCTCTCGCTGCGGAGAACAGCCTTCGCCCCGGGCGGAATGAGGCCGCCGGTGACGATGGGGCTGGCTTGATGGGGTGCGAGCCGATGTCCGGGGTCCGCCAGGATCCAGGGCCCTGTGCCGTTGACTGCCCAGCCGTCCATGGCGGACGACGCGTAGTGCGGCATGTCCTGGAGCGCCGTAATATCGGCTGCGAGCGTTCGGCCAAGGGCATTCCTGAGCGGCACCAGCCCTGGCGGAATGGGAGTTGCGCAATCGAATGACGCCTGCCGGGCCTCCTGCCACGTGTGCGCCAAATGGCTGTGCCCGGTATCGGCGGACCCGGCTGCCGTAGCAGCGGCGTCCTCAGCTCCGGGATCGGCGGAGGACCCGCTGGCGCCTCCGCCAGGGCGCGGGTCGGCTGAATCTTCGATTTCGCCGCGTTCGGGCCCGTCGCTGGCGGCGTCACCCCCGTCCGGCGGCGCAGCCGTCATGCGCCGGTGTTCCCGCTGCTGACCGACGGTCCGGGCGCAGCGTCGGTCCGCACCGAACCGGGTCCGGCCGGATCAGTCGGGCCAGCCGTGGAGTCGGCCGCTGCGTAATCCATTGCCAGCGCCCGTGCCACTCCCAGGGCCGCCTGCATTGAGACCGCATCCGGCGCCTGCCCCGAACCCGACGCCATGCCCGCCGCGAAGCCGGCGATGAAAGTGGTCAGCGGCGCCGCCGGCCGCACCACCGAATGGGCGGCGACGCCGGCCAGCGCAAGCACTTCATTGACGTCCACCTCGACGTCCTCCAGCTCGAAGGCTTGCAGCAGGGCCCGGCACCAGTCCTCCAGCGTTTCGTCCTGGCTTTTCACTGTTGCCTCCATACTCAAATTCAGTTGCGGTGCCACTGCACGGTCCCCCACCAACGGTGGATCATGACCCCTGGCGGGACACCCCTAGCGCGGTGGCATCGTCCCACGTGTCCACGTCATCCGTGGCGCCGGCAGGGACAGTAACAGCCCGCACGTCAAGCCTAGCAAGGAGGGCGAAGACTGATGCCCCTGTGAGCCCACCGCCCTTCTCCATTTCGTCCACCGCACGTTCTAGCGCAGCTGTGCCATAAAAGCCGGCAAGCGGCTGTTTGCGGCCATCCGGAGAAACCGCCATGACTCCTTCGGATTCGGTGGCATTCCGGCTGTCATGGGCCAGGGCGGCCTGCAGGGCGGCAACGGCCTGATCCGCTTTGGGCATGTCGCAGGCCAGGATCAGCGTCAACGCCGCCCGGAGCGGGCCACGCGAGCGGTCAAGGGACGCCAAACCTGCAGCGATCGCCGCCGCAGGTCCCGCGAACGCCGGCTCCTCGCGGCACGTCAGTACGCCCGGTGGCAACGCGCCCGGGTCAGGTCCCACCACTACCGTGGCGGCCGCACCGGCGGATGCTGCCAGCGACAGCGCCAGGAGGGTGGCGCCGTCGTACACGAGCTGGGACTTGGGCACGCCGCCCAGGCGCGATGAACGCCCGCCGGCCAGAATCAAGGCATCAAACTCCACATGGCCAGCCTAGCCCCGGACACTTGGCCCGGTGCAGACGTGACGCCTCAAGCGGCGGATTCGGGCAGAAGGAAAGGGTCCCACGCTGGCGTGGGCTTCTCCAGCTCCTTGATCTGCCAGATGGTGCCGTGCGGAGGCGCCGGTACGAACCGGAGCTTCCAGCCCATCTCGGCCGGCGTGTGGTCACCCTTAACGTTGTTGCACCGCAGGCAGGCGGCCACCAGGTTTTCCCAGGAGTCCGCACCGCCCCGCGATTTCGGGTGGACGTGATCAATGGTGTGTGCTGCCTTACCGCAATAGGCGCAGCGGTGGCCGTCACGGCGCAGCACGCCCCGGCGGCTCACAGCCGTGGTTGTGTTGTACCGGGGCCGGATGTAGCGGTTGAGGAGAATCACGGACGGGCGGCCCAGGATCTCCTGCGGCCCAACGACAGGATCGTCGCCTTCGGCCACCACGCTTGCTTTTCCGGTCAGCACAAGAACCAGCGCCCGGCGGAAGGTCACAACCGCCAGCGGTTCATATCCAGCATTAAGAACGAGAGTGCGCATGCACATACCTCTTCACGGCCGCACCCGTCAGGGGCTCGAGGGCCGGCTGCCCTCTGCTTGTCCGGGCTATGGATCGACAACACAAGAGTAAACACTCAAGTGCCCGATCACCGAATCGGGCCTTTACCACACACTGCGTGTCGGTAAAAATTCACCTGCCGGGAACGCAGAAGAACCCCTGCCGATGGCAGGGGTTCTTCTGGAAGTCGCTAGCCGGAGGCTTTAGCCGCCAACGCGGATGAAGACCGGGCCGGAGCCGACGTTGACGCTGAACAGGGAGGTGGTTCCACCGTTCCAGCCGCCGTGCACGGCCTGGCCGTTGCCGACGTATACAGCGATGTGGGCCATGCCCATGCCGCCGTTTTCGTAGTAGGCCAGGTCGCCCGGCTGTGCCTCGGCTGCACTCACGGTGCGGCCCAGGGACAGGTAACCTGCCGGCCAGCCGTGGTAGTTGATGCCCACAGCAGCAAGCGCGTTCGTGGCCAGGGCGGTGCAGTCCTGGGAAACACCGAGCTGGGCGTAAGCGGCTGCTGCAATGGAAGCACCGTTTCCGCTGGCGGCGGCAGGCGCGGCGGGAGCTGCCGGGGCGGACACAGTTGCCGCAACGCCTGCGGGAGCGGCCTCGGGAGCAGCTTCCTGAACCTCGACGACCGGCTTCGGAGCCTCAACGACCGGGGCCGGGGTGGTGGAAACAGCCGGCTTCTCGAAGGAGATGGCGATGCTGGAAGCGGCCGAGATGTTGGCCGGAGCGGAAGACTGAACCTCCAGGGTGGAAGCGGAGGTTGCTTCGCGCTGAACGTTGGTGTCGGCAGCGTTGGCTGCGATACCGCTCGTCAGGACCAGACCGGAAGCAGCAGCGATAACCGCAGCCTGACGGCCCATGCCACCGGCGTTGTCGCCGACGGCCTTGGCAATGACAGCAAGCGAGTTGGTTTTGGTAACCTCGGCGCGGTGCCGTGCGATGGCACGAGTAGTCATTATTTCTCTCTTTCGTTTTCCTCAGACTGCGTGGCAGGCCGTGGTTTTTGGACGCTCCGGCATCTTGGGGGTAAGCCGGAACGGCCCGAACGGGTTTTTAGCGAAGTACGCGCGCTTCAGCGAAGGGAAGCGCGTGTTTTAGCGAAGCGTGTAGAACGCAGACGTGCCCGTGGCGGACACGGCGTGCAGGATGGTGCCCTGCGACGGGTTCAGTGCGCTGATCATCATGCCGTTGCCGACGTAGATGCCAACGTGAGCGCCGCCGTTTTGCATGACCAGGTCGCCAGGCGCCGGGGTGGCGGTAGGCGTCATGGCGTTCCATGCGTTGGTGCGGGGGATGCTGATGCCGGCCTGGGCGTAGACCCACTGGGTGAAGCCTGAGCAGTCCCAGCCGCTGGGGGTGGTGCCGCCCCAGACGTAGGGGCTGCCGATCCCGGTGTAGGCGATCGCGGCGAGGCCCGATGCGGCAGCGGAGGAAACGGCGTCGGCGAGCTTGCCGGCTTTCGCTTCTCCGTCAGCCTCAGTTGAATCTGAACCGGTCGACTGAGCCCGTACGGTTTCAACCTTGGGCGCTGCCTTCGTGGTCACTGCCGGACGCTCGAAGGAGATAGTCGCTGTCGGTTCCGCGGTAACGGCCAGCTGGGCCGACTGTGAGCCGGACTCCGTGGAAGCGGACACTCCCAGGTTGGTGTCTGCGGCGTTTGCCGGCATACCAACGCTGAGGATCAGTCCGGACGCGGCTGCAATGACAGCCGCCTGGCGACCTACGGTCCCGGCGTTGGCAGTAACAGCCTTGGACACGGAGTTCAACGGGTTCGTACGAACCGTTTGCGCACGGTGGCGCGCAGAATTGTGACGTGTAGACACGAAGGTAGCCTCTCCCAATGCCTACGAGGTGAGCTGTCGGATTCGGATGGGAGTCACCCGGCCACTCCGCTTCCTGGGAAGCTTTGCGACTTAACCCCAAGGTCTTCTTGCGAAGACCAAAATTGGTTCCCCCGCCTCTGCCAGACGATGTAATGCGAACGGACCTTGAGCGGTGGCAGAGTTAGGCAATCCACTCAAGAGCGCCAACTTCGGAAAAGTTGGCGTGCTTTAGACGGTACAGGAATTCCGCGTGAATGTCACATTCAGGTCACGGCATGTCACAGGAATGCGAGAGTGTTCCATCGGATTGGATCAGAGCCAGCCGGTGGGGTCAACGACTTCGCCGTTGACCATCACTTCAAAATGGAGGTGGCAGCCGGTGGAGGCGCCGGTGGTTCCGCTGAGGGCCACAACGTCGCCACGGCTGACCTTCTGGCCTACCTGGACGTTGGACGAGGACAAGTGGTTGTACGTGGTCTCCAGGCCGTTGCCGTGGTCAATCACCACGCGGTTTCCGCCGCCGTAGGGGTGCCATCCGGTGAACGTCACCGTTCCGCTGGCCGCGGCCATAACACTTGTGCCGCACTGGGCCGCATAGTCCTGCCCGCGGTGGAATTCGCCGGTGCCGCCGGTGATCGGGCTGACACGAAAGCCGAAGGGGGATGCGGAAACCATCTGCGCCAGCGGTGCTCCGAGGCTTCCGGTGGATGCTGCACGGGTAATGGTGCCGGCGGACTGCGCGCTCAGCAGCTGCTTGAGCTTGCCGTCGGGATCGCCCTTGGTGGCGATATAGGTCCGGTTGAAGTCGATTTTGGCGCCTGCAGCCGCGGAAACCTCAGGCTGCGCCGTTACAGATGCGGCGGCCGCGGACGTGTTTCCGGTGTCCGCTGTGCTCATCATGGGTCCGGTTGACGGGACGGTCACAGTGAGGACCAGTCCGGTGGCGGCCAGGGCAATGCCGGCCTTCTGACCCACACCGCTCGCGGAAGCGAACTCCGTGACCTGACTGAACAGGCTCCGGCGCCGGCGCGCATCACGATGTGCATCGCGTGGCCTGACCGTCATAACGGCTTCGGCCACGGGGTACTCCGAAGCGGGACCAGTCGCCCTGCGGCGGCCCCTGACGGTCTGCGTGGTCAAGAAATATCCTCTCTGGATAGCCTGCGGAGTTAGCTGTCGGATTCGGGTCAGAGAGATCAAAGACCCGGTCCGCCAATGCAAGGCATCCGGCACAGGGGTATCCCTAAGGATTCCTTCGTCGGAGATGACTTGCCGCTGACGGACTTCACCCCAAGGCCGCTTTTCAACGGCCGGTTGTGGTTCCCCCGCCTCTGCCAGGAGGTGTTTCGTACGCTGATCCGCTGGCAGAGCTCGGCTTCGGATCAGGTAACGCTTTAGTATCGGCGCTAGTCCCCAACTATAGGTGATTAATCAGCGCGGTAATAATTCCGTTATCTACGTCTCAGTGAGTTGTAGGTGGTCCTATGAGGTGTGCGGTTAGCTGACGGTAACAAACACGTGGGCCGCAACTTCCGGCGGCAGCTCGAGGGCGCCTTCGATTTCAGGCACGCGCACCGAGATGTACTCCCCTACCCGCTCCAGGGCGAGCGTCGCGCCCGGCCGGATTCCGCCTTCATCGAGCTGGACCAGCAGCTCCGGTTCAACCTGGATGGGTTCGGCCAGACGGCTGACGGTGATGCGCGAGTCGGCCCCGTACCCGGTCATCGCGTCGAGCAGGTTCACCACACCGTCGGTGAACAGAGGAGCCGGTTGGCCGCCAAGCGCCGCCAGGCCGGGAATGGGATTGCCGTAGGGGGAAACCGTGGGGTGGTTCAGGAGTTCGAAGATGCGCCGTTCAACGCGCTCGCTCATGACATGTTCCCAGCGGCAGGCTTCGTCGTGGACATACGCCCAGTCCAGGCCGATGACGTCAGCCAAGAGCCGTTCCGCCAGCCTGTGCTTGCGCATGACTTCGGTGGCCCGTTTCCGGCCGGTTTCCGTGAGCTCAAGGTGCCGGTCGCCGGAAACAACCACCAGCCCGTCGCGCTCCATCCGGCCGATGGTCTGCGAAACGGTGGGCCCTGAGTGGCGCAGCCGTTCGGCAATCCGGGCGCGGAGAGCCACGATGTTCTCTTCCTCAAGCTCCAAGATTGTCCGAAGATACATCTCCGTGGTGTCGATCAGATCCGTCATCCAGCTCAGCTCCTCGAGCACAGTCCTTGCGTCAGTCCCACCGTACCGCGCGGAGGCGTTCTCCGTCGGTCTCGTCAAGTGGATCTGCATCCACCGATCAGCCTTGGGAACAGCCCTCGGGGATCAGCCCGGCCGGCGTCGCGGCCCGCTGTACGTCAAGGTCAAGCCTAGCCTATTTTGAATTACTCCGGATAATCCGCCGCAGTACAGCCGGCGCAACTGAAGTGCGCCGACCGCCGGGATGTCTCAGTGACTGGACTATGACGGGTGCCGTTCCGTCCCCCGCAGGCACGTCAGGCAGAATATAGGGGATTCCTCCGGCAGGAACCCGTGTACTGCCGGGCCTCTCCCACGTCCACGCCGAAAAATTGGAGCCATCGTGAGCGACACCAGCATCACTATCCCCGCCAACCTCCTGCCCAAGGACGGACGGTTCGGCGCCGGGCCTTCAAAGGTCCGCCCGGAGCAGATCGAGGCACTTTCCGCCGCGTCCGCCACGTTGCTGGGCACCTCCCACCGCCAGGCCCCGGTGAAGAACCTCGTGGGATCGGTCCGCAACGGCCTCAGCGAATTTTTCCGCGCGCCGGAGGGCTACGAGGTCGTTCTTGGCGTGGGTGGCTCCACCGCGTTCTGGGACATCGCGGCGTTCGGCCTGGTGGACAGCAAGGCCCAGCACCTTTCCTTCGGCGAGTTCGGCTCCAAGTTCGCCTCCGCCACGAACAAGGCTCCGTTCCTGGACGCCTCCTCCATCCTCAAGGCCGAGCCCGGGACACGGCCCACAGCCCAGGCAGAAGCGGGCGTGGACGTGTACGCCTGGCCGCAGAACGAAACGTCCACAGGTGTGGCTGCCCCGGTCAAGCGGGTTGCCGGTGCGGACGAGGGATCGCTGGTGCTGGTGGATGCCACGTCCGCCGCGGGCGGCCTGGATGTGGATGTCTCAGAAGCCGACGTATACTACTTTGCGCCGCAGAAGAACTTCGCGTCCGACGGCGGCCTGTGGCTGGGCCTCTTCTCCCCCGCCGCGCTGGAGCGTGCCGCGAGGATCAAGGAAAGCGGCCGGTGGATCCCGGACTTCCTGGACCTGCAGACCGCCATTGACAACTCCCGCCTGAACCAGACGTACAACACCCCGGCGCTGGCTACCCTGGTGACGCTGGACGCGCAGGTGCAGTGGCTGAACGCCAGCGGCGGCCTCGATTTTGCCGCTGCCCGCACCGCCGATTCAGCCGGACGCATCTATTCCTGGGCCGAGGCCTCCGAGTACGCCACGCCGTTTGTCACCAAGGCCGAAGACCGCTCAAACGTGATCGCCACGATCGATTTCGACGAGTCGATTGATGCCGCGGCCATCGCCAAGGTCCTCCGCGCCAACGGGATTGTGGACACGGAGCCTTACCGCAAGCTGGGGCGCAACCAGCTGCGCATCGCCACCTTCGTTGCGATCGAGCCGGACGACATCTCGGCCCTCCTGTCCAGCATCGACTACGTAGTGGGCGAACTGCGGAAGTAACGCATCAGCTGACGCTGACCCCGTTAGCGTTCGACGGCGTCGTCCGGGTTTTGCTCCCGGACGGCGCCTTCTTCTTTGCCTTCTTGTCTTTCCGCTTCGCTGGTGTGGCCGGACGCGCCGGATACCAGTCGGAAATACCGCATCCCCCGGGCCCGTCGGTTGAAGCCCAGCCTCAGCTGCTTTGCCCGGATGATCCACACCATTCCGATCAGCGCGGCCAACAGCCCGGAAACCGCTGCCACGGACATGGACCAGCGCGGGCCTGCAACGTTGGCCACCCAGCCGACCAGGGGCGCCCCGATGGGGGTTCCGCCCATGAAGATGGCCATGTAGAGGGCCATCACACGGCCGCGCATGACCGGGTCCGTGGTGGTCTGCACGTAGCCGTTCGCGCTGGTCATCATCGTGATGGCAAAGAGGCCCACCGGCACCAGGGCCACGCCGAACCAGAAGTAGCTGGGTGCCAGGGCCGCCAGCCCTGACGTGACGCCGAACGCGCCGGCTGCTCCGAAAATGATCCGCAGCCGTGGCCTGCTTCGGCCGGCGGACAGCAGCGCTCCGGCCACGGAGCCGATGGCCATGATGGAGTTCATCAGCCCGAAGGCACCGGCGTCCAAACCGAACTCTGTACCCACCATGGCCGCGATGAACAGGACAAAGTTCAGGCCGAGGGTGCCCACAATGAATACGGCCACGAGGACCACCACGATGTCCGGGCGGAACCGCACGTAACGAAGTCCTTCACGGATCCTCCCCTTGCCGGGAGCCGCGCGGGGAAGGAGGCGCAGGGATGAAGCAGGAATCTTCCACAGGCTGAACAGGAGGGCCAGGAACGTGGTGGTGTTGATCAGGAAAACCCATCCCGGTCCGACGGCCACCGTCAGCACGCCGGCCACCGCGGGTCCGATCATCCTGGCGACGTTGAAGGAGGCACTGTTGAGTGCCACCGCGTTGGGCAGGTAGTCGTCCCGCACCAACTCGGAGACGAAGGTCTGCCGCACGGGTGCGTCCAGGGCGGAAACAAGGCCCAGGAGCAGGGCAAAAGCGTAGACATGCCACAGCTGCCCGGCGCCGAGGACCACCAGGAGGCCCAGCCCGGTGCTCAGCAGCGCCATGGTGGACTGGGTCAGCACCAGGAGGTGCCGCCGGTTGAAGCGGTCCGCCACCAGGCCGGCCACGGGCGCCAGGAAGAGCTGCGGCCCCAGCTGCAGGGCCATGGTGATGCCCATGGCCCCCGCGTCATGATCTGTCAGATGGTCAAAGACCAGCCAGTCCTGGGCGGTGCGCTGCATCCAGGTCCCGATATTGGATATCAGGGCACCAACGAACCAGAGCCGGTAGTTGAGGATATGCAGGGACTTGAAGGTGGACATCATCGCCGGCCTCCGTGTTGCCTGGTCCCCGTTATTTCAGCTGGCTAGTCAGCCTCGCGGAGCGATTGGCCAGCGTCTGATTCCACGTGGCCGGCGTCAGGTCGGTCGTCGGATTCCTCTTCCGCGCCGCCGTCGGAAACGGCATCCTCGTCGTCGTCGGAAACGGCATCCTCGCCCATCAGGTCCGGGGCCGTATCGTCCGCGGTTGCGTCGTCCGCAGCGTCCGCGGCGATCCCGTCGACGGCTGCGCCGGCGTCCGCAGTTTCGGCGTCCGCAATTTCATCATCCTGGGCATCTTCGGGGCGAACCCGTTCTGCCCACGGCACCCATTCCGGCGCAAGGATTGAATCCTCCGAGGGCAACAGGCCGAGTTCGTTCACCGTGATGACCTTGGAACGTGAGTTGCGTGTGAGCACCGCGTACCACTGCCACCCCTGGTACCCGGCCAGCAGGGACTCAAAGAGATGCGTGACAACACGGTCCCCCTCGGTCTTCGCACCCAGGTGCCGTCCGATCTGCGAGGCCGGGGCGATGCCCTCAACCGCAGTCCGGGCAAAGTCGGCGGCTGCAGCGAGCACGGCATCCGGCTTGCCGGTGCGCCATACGGGGACGCCGGCACGGGGCCTTGAGGCCGGTTTGGGGGCGCCCTGATCAGGTTCGGAAGTCATACGGATGCCTAAGCGTCCAGCTCGTCGGCAACCTTACGGAGGGCGGCGGCAATCGCCTTGGCCTTGTTGCCTTCCGGGTACTTTCCGGCGGACAGCGTTCCGGACAGGTTATCCAGCACGGTCACCAGGTCCTGGACCAGGGGGGCCAGGTCCTTGGCGCTGGGACGCTTTGCCTTGGCGATGGACGGTGTCTTGTCCAGCACGCGCAACCCGAGCGCTTGTGCGCCCTTGCGACCGTCAGCCACGCCAAACTCCACCCGGGTGCCGGCCTTGAGCTCCGTTACGCCCTCGGGCAGGGCGGATTTGGGCAGGAATACTTCCTGGCCGTCCTCGCCCGCGAGGAATCCGAAGCCTTTTTCCTTGTCATACCACTTGACCTTGCCGGTAGGCACGTAATCAACCTTCTTCGTTCTGGACTTCCTGTGACACGGCCGGCGGCCACCGCATCCGCATTGATATGCGGGTTCAGGGTATGGCTGCCTGGACCATGTTGGTCTGTATCTTCAAGGTTATCCTGCCGGGACCCGGTTTCCCGCTTTGCGGCACGGGCACGGCCGGGCTGTTAGCGTTACTTCCATGACACCCTCCCGCTACCGGCGGCCACTGATGATAGTTGCGGCGGTCATTGCCGTTTTTTCCCTGGCCGCCGTGGGCGCCGTCATGGCCATTGCCTTTGCCGGCAGCGCAGCCCCGGTGTGGGTCACGTCCTTTGCCCTGTACGGCCTGCCGCTGGCATTCCTCCTGATGATTATCCTGGTGATCGACGGCGTTGCCGCCCGGCGCCGGGCAGGAAAGTCCGGCGGGCGGTAACGTTGAACTGATGTCCCTTATTCGCGCGCTCAGCAAGGAATTGGAGGCACGCAGCGATGACTCGTTGCGGGCCTTGTTCTCCGCGCGGCCGGACCTCATCTCACCGAACGTTCCGGACTTCCCGGCCCTGGCGGCCCGGGCCAGCGCACGAGTCAGTGTGCAACGGGCGCTGGAGCGGCTGAACCGGCCCCAGATGCAGGTCCTGGAGACCCTTCACCTTTGCACCAACACGGACACTGCCCACAGCGCTTCGGCTGCGGGGCTGAAGAAACTGGTCCACGGCGCGTCGCTTTCCGCCATTGAACGGATCCTGCATTCCCTTGAGGAACTGGCCCTGGTGCACCGTGCCGATCCCCCGCACGGCGCCGCGCTGCCTGCCGGTCCCCGCCAACGGTTCTATCTTCCGGTGGGAAGCCTTCGGGACGTCGTGGGAATTTATCCGGCCGGGCTGGGCCGTAGCTACACGGAGCTGGTCCGGCTCCAGCCGGCCTTCGCCCAGCGCGTGGTGCAACTCGTAGCCGAGCTGCACCACAGCGGTGCCGCCATCCATCCCGCAACAACGCCCATGGAAGCCGCCCTGGCGCTGCAGCACTGGACGGCCACGCCGGAGGCGCTGAACCGGATCCTCGCCACGGCCCCGGAGCGGACCACCGGGCTTCTGGCACGCTTCGGGAACTGGGCCATGGGCGCGGTCCCCCAGGCGCAACGGCGCGCTTCGGTCCTTAACGAAGGTTCCGACGTCGGCCCGGTGGACTGGCTCCTGGCGAGGGGCCTGCTGGTCCCGCTGGACGCCGCGCACGTGGAGTTGCCGCACAGCGTGGGCATCTCGCTCCGCGGCGGAGCCGTGATCGAGGATTTCACCCTGACTCCCCCTGTCCCCAGGCTTGGACAGACCACGGCGGCACTGCGGCGCAATGCCGCCTTGGGCGCCATCGCAGAAACCCTCCGGCTGACAGGCGACCTCCTGTACTGCGTGCGCGAGCAGCCGCTCGTGACATTGCGGAGCGGCGGCGTCGGGGTGCGCGAGATGAAGCGGCTGGCCGACTCGCTCCGGATCGAACTGCACGACGCCGGCCTGCTGGTGGAGCTCTGCGCCCTCGCCGGACTCGTCCGGCTTGACGTTGACAGCTCCGCCTGGGTCCAGCCAGAGCAGCTGGAGTGGCTTACGCTGCCGCGGCAGGAGCAGTGGCTG
This sequence comes from Arthrobacter sp. NPDC093128, assembly GCF_040683875.1. NCBI lineage: Bacteria > Bacillati > Actinomycetota > Actinomycetes > Micrococcales > Micrococcaceae > Arthrobacter > Arthrobacter sp. NPDC093128. The sequence continues at coordinate 18,078 of NZ_JBFBEY010000004.1, read as the reverse complement.
TGGCTGGTCAATGCCTGGCTGGCCAGCGAGCGCGCCCCGTCGCTGGTGGGGCAGCCCATCACCGGCCCCGGCGCGGGCCCCGCCCCGCATCGTGCAGCGGCCGGCACCACCATCAACGCACTGTCCGCTGAAGCCCAGCGGCCCGACGCCCCAGTGGTCCGGAAACGGATTCTGGAGATCCTGAACGAACTTACGCTTGAGGCGGCCGAGGCGGATGGCAAGGCGCCGGTCCTTGACGCCGCGGCGGTGCTGCAACGCGCCGAGTGGACCCAGCCGCGCATGGCCAGGCGTTTTAGTTCGCTGATCCGCGGTGTCCTCGCCGAAGCCGAAATGCTCGGCCTCATCGGTTCGGGTGCGCTCAGCCAGCTGGGCTCGGCCATAGCCGCCGAGCGTCCGGATGAGGCTTTGGACATCCTGGGAGAGCATCTGCCGGCCGCACTCAACCACGTCCTGCTGCAGGCCGACCTTACCGCTGTGGCGCCGGGATACCTGGCACCTGAGCTGAGCGAAAAGCTCCTGATGATGGCCGACGCCGAGGGCCAGGGTCCGGCCACTATCTACCGCTTCTCGGTGGCCTCGATCCGTCGCGCCCTCGACGCCGGCCACGACGCCGCCAGTTTGTTGGGCTTCCTGCGCGAGCATTCGGCCACTGTGGTGCCGCAGCCGCTTGAGTACCTCGTGGAGGACACCGCGGCGCGTCACGGCAGGCTCCGGGTGGGTGGCGCCTCCAGTTTTATCCAGAGCGACGATGAGGACGCCCTGCTGGAGCTGGTCAAGGAATCCGGCGCGTCCGGGCTGGGGCTGGTACGCATCGCGCCCACGGTCCTCATATCCCGCGCGGGGCCCAAGGAAACCGCCCAGGTTTTGCGTGCCCTGGGATTGTCGCCGGCCGTCGAGGAACCGGAATCAGCGCTGGTCCGGCTGCGCCGCACCACTGCCGTTCCGGGCAGCGGGCGCCCGGTATACAGCGCGCCGCGGACGGCGCCTCCGGAGGCCGACGTCGACGCCCAGCTGGCGATTCTCCGCAGCCACAAGGGCCCCCACGGCGGGAACGGCAACGGGAGCCACCGCCCGCCGGCCGGATCAACGGGTGAGGAAGCAACGCAGCTCGGGCTCGAAACCCTGCAGAAGGCCATCCGGCTCCGGCAGTCCGTAGTGATGAACGTTGTGGACAGCCAGGGGAATTCCAGCCGGGAAACGGTTGTTCCGGTGTCTGTGACCGGAGGACGGGTCAGGGTGTTCGACCCCGCCCGCGAAACCGAGCGGGTGCTCTCCATTCACCGGATCATCGATATTGAGGCGGAAGAGGAATTCCAGCAGTGACCAGCATCCACCCGACCGGGAGCCTTCGGGCGTTGGCGCCGTGAACGACGGCCCCCTGATTGTCCAGAGCGACAAAACCATCCTGCTCGAAGTGGACCATGAGCAGGCAACGGAGGCCAGGCACGCCATCGCCGCCTTCGCCGAGCTTGAGCGCGCGCCGGAGCACGTGCACAGCTACCGGCTCACTCCCCTGGGCCTGTGGAACGCCCGCGCAGCAGGGCTGGATGCTGAACGGGTGCTGGACACCCTCCTGAAGTATTCACGTTTTCCCGTCCCGCATTCCCTGCTCATCGACATCGAAGAAACCATGTCCCGGTACGGCCGGCTGCGGTTGGAAAAGGATCCGCAGCACGGACTGGTGATGCGGACCAGCGATTACCCCGTGCTCGAGGAAGTCTGCCGTGCCAAGAAGATCCAGCCGTTGCTGGGCCCGCGCATCGACGGCGAAACCGTGGTGGTCCATTCCTCGCAGCGGGGGCAGCTAAAGCAGTTGCTCCTCAAGATCGGCTGGCCCGCAGAGGACCTCGCCGGCTACGTGGACGGCACGCCCCACCCCATCATGCTCAATGAAACCGGCTGGAAGCTCCGGCCGTACCAGAAGCTGGCCACGGAGAACTTCTGGGCCGGCGGCAGCGGAGTGGTGGTGCTCCCCTGTGGCGCGGGCAAAACGCTGGTGGGCGCGGCGGCCATGGCCATCAGTTCCACCACGGTGTTGATCCTCGTGACCAACACCGTGTCCGCCCGGCAATGGAAGGACGAGCTCATCAAGCGGACGTCGCTGACGGCGGACGAAATCGGCGAGTACTCCGGCTCGGTCAAGGAAGTCCGCCCGGTCACGATTGCGACGTACCAGGTCCTCACGACGAAACGCGGCGGGCTCTATCCCCACCTGGAACTGGTGGACGGCCACGACTGGGGCCTGATCATCTACGACGAGGTCCACCTGCTGCCGGCACCCATCTTCCGGATGACCGCGGACCTGCAGGCCCGGCGGCGGCTGGGCCTGACGGCCACCCTGGTGCGCGAGGACGGCCGCGAGGGCGAAGTCTTCAGCCTGATCGGCCCCAAGCGCTACGACGCCCCGTGGAAGGACATCGAGGCCCAGGGCTACATCGCGCCGGCGGACTGCGTGGAAGTCAGGGTGGACCTGCCGCACGACGAACGTGTTGCGTACGCCATGGCTGAAGACGCCGACAAGTACAGGCTGTGCGCCACCTCCGAAACCAAGTCCGATGTGGTGGAACAGCTGGTGGCGCAGCACCGGGGTGAGCAGCTGCTGGTGATCGGTCAGTACATTGACCAGCTGGACGAACTGGGCGAACGACTGCAGGCCCCGGTCATCAAAGGCGACACGTCCGTGAAGGAACGCCAGAAGCTGTTCGACGCGTTCCGGGCGGGCGAGGTGCACACCCTGGTGGTTTCCAAGGTGGCCAACTTTTCCATTGACCTTCCCGAGGCCTCGGTCGCCATCCAGGTGTCCGGCTCCTTCGGTTCCCGGCAGGAGGAAGCCCAGCGCCTGGGCCGCCTGCTGCGCCCCAAACAGGACGGCCGCGCGGCGCGGTTCTATTCACTGGTGGCACGGGACACGCTCGACCAGGACTTCGCAGCGAAGCGCCAGCGGTTCCTGGCGGAGCAGGGCTATGCCTACCGGATCATGGATGCCAAGGACGTTGGGCGGAATCCCACAGCCACCTGAGCGGACCTCCCAAGGCCGGACCCATGGGACACACAACATTCATTCAGAAAACTCCCAGATTCTGGGAGCATCATGGGAGATATGAAAAAGAACGGTCCCGAAGCCAAGCTGCTCGTCGTCGATGATGAACCAAACATCCGCGAGTTGCTCTCCACGTCGCTGAGGTTCGCCGGCTTCGAGGTCGTCTCGGCCGGCAACGGACGCGATGCCCTCGCCGCCGCCGAGCTCCACTCCCCCGACCTTGCGGTCCTTGACGTCATGCTGCCCGACATGGACGGCTTCACGGTGACCCGCCGGCTGCGGGCCGCCGGCAAGCACTTCCCCGTCCTCTTCCTCACCGCCAAGGATGACACCGAAGACAAAGTCACCGGACTCACGGTCGGCGGCGACGACTATGTCACCAAACCCTTCAGCCTGGACGAGGTGGTGGCCCGGATCCGCGCCGTACTCCGGCGCACCCAGCCAATGATTGACGACGACGCCGTGATCCGGGTGGACGACCTGGAGCTCGACGACGACGCCCACGAGGTGCGGCGTGGCGGGACAGTCATTGAGCTCTCGCCCACCGAGTTCAAGCTCCTGCGATACCTCATGCTGAACCCGAACCGGGTCCTGTCCAAGTCCCAGATCCTGGACCATGTGTGGGAATACGACTTCAACGGCGACGCCTCGATCGTGGAGTCCTACATCTCCTACTTGCGCCGCAAGGTTGACATCGACCCCGATGCCCCCGCCCTCATCCAGACCAAGCGCGGGGTGGGCTACGTACTGCGGACAGCCGAGAAGCGCTGACCTTGCTACACCGTTGGAAGTCGGCCTCACTGCGTTCCCAGCTGGTGGCCATCATGATGGCGCTGATGCTGGTGGCACTCGCCGTGACCGGTTCCGGCACGCTCACGCTCCTGCACAGCTACCTGCAGGGGCAGGTGGACGACAAGCTCAAGGTCGCCGTCAACTCCGTTAAGCAGCAGCAATCCTTCAGCCAGTTGCAGGAACAGAACCCGAATATCCCCACGGATTATTCCCTCATGCTCCTGCGCCCGGACCAGGACCCCTTCCCGTTCGGCGGCAGCAAGGACTCCCACCCGGACATCGACAGCCTGTCCCCGGCGGATGCCAAGAGGCTCGACCTCGACCCGTTCCAGGTCCGCGGAACCGACGGGCGCAACTGGCGCGTGGTGGCGCTGAACGTGCTGGACGGCAACCAGCGCAACGCCGTCGTGATTATCGGGCTGCCGCTGGCCCCCGTGGACTCCGTCGTGGAACACGCTGCGCTGGTGGTGATCGGGGTGGGCTTCCTGACGCTGGTTCTTGCCTTCTTCATTGCCACCTGGACGGTGTCCAGGTCCTTCCTCCCGTTGACGCGGGTCGAAAAGACAGCAGCCGCCATCGCTGCGGGTGACCTGTCGCGCCGCGTCGATGTGGAGAATCCCGCCACGGAAGTGGGCCGGCTGGGCGGCTCGCTCAACGCGATGCTCAGCCACATTGAGTCAGCCTTCGCAGCCCGGATGGCCTCGGAAGAGCGGATGCGCCGCTTTGCTGCTGACGCTTCGCATGAGCTTCGCACTCCCCTCGTGACGATCCGGGGGTTCTCCGAGCTCTACCGCCAGGGTGCCCTGACCAAGGAAGAGGACGTGGCCACCGCGATGGGGCGGATCGAGAGCGAGGCCAAGCGGATGGGCTCCATGGTGGAGGACCTGCTGCTCCTGGCCCGGCTGGACGAGCAGCGCCCCCTGCAGCAAAAGCCCGTGGACCTGCTGCTCCTGGCCAACGACGCCGTGGTGGACACCCAGGCCAGCGACCGGGACCGGAACATAGCACTGACCGGCCTCGACGGCGGGCCGCCGTCTCCGGCGCCGGTGCTGGGCGATGAGGCGAAGCTCCGCCAGGTGGTGGGAAACCTGGTGGGCAACGCCCTGCGCTATACCCCGGCAGGAACGCCCCTTGAACTCGCGGTGGGCGTACGGACCGGCGATACCGGCCAACGCCACTCTGTCATCGAGGTGCGCGACCATGGCCCCGGGATCTCCGAGGACGAGGCTCCGCGGATCTTCGAGCGTTTCTACCGGGCGGACACCTCGCGGACCCGCGAAACAGGCGGCAGCGGCCTGGGTCTGGCCATCGTGGCGGCCATCGTGGGCTCCCACTCCGGCTACGTCCGGGTGGAACAGACCGACGGCGGCGGTGCCACCATGGTTGTCAGCCTTCCGTTCCAGGACGAATCAGCAGACTATGCAGACAGTAACCGCGACGGCGGCGACGGCGGCGAGGTTGTCCACATATAGGCAGTGGTTGTAGCGCGGTTTTCCGCCCACTTCCTAGGCTCGACGTAGCGGTCCCGACACCCAGGGCCGTCCGCAGGCTTGAACAAGCGTGCGCACTGCGTCGAAGGGCAATAACCATGAGCATCATCTCTGTTGATACCGAACTGCTCCAGCTCAAGTCAGCGAACGTCAAGGCCACGGTGGACCGCATCAGCGCGGACGTCCAGGCGATGAAGCGCGGGCTGGATGAACTGCAGGGCACCTGGCGCGGATCCGCTGCCACCAACTTCCAGGCGCTGATCACGGAGTGGACCCTCACCCAGGGCAAAGTCGAGGCTTCCCTCGCCTCCATCAACCTGGCCCTCACCTCGGCGGCCGCCACCTACGCCCAGGCCGAGCAGGGCAATGCCCAGCGGTTTAGCTAAACCGGACAGACGATGTGTGCTGCCCACTCCTTGGGCCAACCTGTTTGGCGGATGTGCGGCCGGGCTGCACCGCCGGGCCGCGGCTTACGCTTCCGGTGTTCCCTGGTGGAAGCGCAGGCGCCACTGGGATCCGTCGAGGACCCAGAGCGAACTGCGGAGCGAGGATCCCGCCCTTCCCTTGCTGCGGTAGGTCAACAGGACTGCCTCAGCTCCGACCCGATCGGCACCGATCAGGTCCAGTTCAGCTCCGCCGCCGGGGTTTTCCTCGAGCGCCATCATCATTGAATCCCGCGTCCACAGCCGCCCTGACGTGCCGATCTCCGTGAACTCCGGGTGCAGCAGCACTCCTGTACGCCCGATGTCGGCGCGGGTGTCGGGGCGGAGCAGCTCCCGTTCCTGTGCCTCCACGATGGCCTCAGGGGCTGCTTCCGGCCCGGCCGGCGCGGCGAAGGGATCCGCTTCCAGCTCACTGAAAAGGTCAGGCTCGCTGAAAAGGTCCGGCTGATTGCTGCGTCCCGGCGGGGTGAGGAGCTCCTGCTGCACTGGCGCCTTGAGGGCGGCGGCTGCGGGGGCTCCGCCCGATGCACGGTCTGTTCCACCGCCGGCTCCCGTGCGCGGCCGGGAGGCCGCTTCCTCGTCCCCGCGCACGAAGCCCGGCCCCGACCGCACTGCAACGCCCTGCTGATAGGCGGTCGCGGCGGCCCTGGCGCGGTCGTCAGCAGCTTCGTTCAGGTCATGGCCGGCGTGACCCCGCACCCATTCAAAGCGGTACTTGCGTCCTGCAAGCGACTGGTCGATTTCGCGAAGGATCTCCACGTTCAGCACGGGTTTGCCGTCCGCCTTGCGCCAGCCCTTGCGCTTCCACCCCGGCATCCATTTGGTCACCGAGTTGATCACGTATTGGCTGTCGCACAGGATGTGCAGTTCCTCGTCCGGAAGGTGCGCTGTGCAGCGGAAAAGATCCAGCACAGCCATCAGCTCGCCCTGGTTGTTTGTACCGTGCGGCCAGCCGCCCGCCCGCCAGCAGTCATCGTTCACGTACCAGGCCCATCCGGCCGGACCGGGATTTCCTAAAGCCGAACCGTCGGCCGCTGCAGTAATCGTCACCGCACTATCCTGCCAGACCGGCCCGACATTGTGGTTCTCCGCAGCATGAACCAGTTCAGTGGGCGCGGGTTCAGTACCCGCCTAGCGGGACTGTAAGCGGTCGCCTCCAGCCGTCCGTGCCGACTCGACTTGGGCCGGCAAACGCAAAGTGCGGCCCCCTCGAATCGAGGGAGCCGCACTTAGTGTGTGCGTCAGGCGCGGTTGGACAGGTTAGAAACCGCCCATGCCGCCCATCTCGTCGCCGCCACCCATGGCCGGAGCGTTCTTCTCCGGCTTGTCGGCCACTACGGCCTCGGTGGTGAGGAACAGGCCCGCGATGGAAGCGGCGTTCTGCAGTGCAGAGCGCGTTACCTTGACGGGGTCGTTGATGCCGGCAGCCAGCAGGTCAACGTACTGTCCGGTTGCAGCGTTCAGGCCGTGGCCTGCAGGCAGGCCGCGGACCTTGTCCACAACAACGCCCGGCTCAAGGCCGGCGTTGAATGCGATCTGCTTCAGCGGTGCGTCGATGGCAACGCGGACGATGTTCGCGCCCGTTGCCTCGTCGCCTTCGAGCTGAAGGTTGGCGAATGCCTTAGCGCCGGCCTGGATGAGGGCTACGCCACCACCGGCAACGATGCCTTCTTCAACAGCAGCCTTGGCGTTGCGGACAGCGTCCTCAATGCGGTGCTTGCGTTCCTTGAGCTCAACTTCGGTAGCGGCACCGGCCTTGATGACTGCAACGCCGCCAGCCAGCTTGGCCAGGCGCTCCTGCAGCTTCTCGCGGTCGTAGTCGGAATCGGAGTTCTCGATCTCGGCGCGGATCTGGGAAACGCGGCCGGCGATCTGATCTGCGTCGCCTGCACCCTCGACGATGGTCGTCTCGTCCTTGGTGACAACAACCTTGCGTGCCTTGCCCAGGAGTTCGAGGCCGGCGGTCTCAAGCTTGAGGCCGACTTCCTCGGAGATGACCTGGCCACCGGTGAGGATGGCGATGTCCGCGAGCTGCGCCTTGCGGCGGTCGCCGAAACCCGGAGCCTTGACGGCGACGGACTTGAAGGTGCCACGGATCTTGTTGACGATCAGGGTGGCCAGGGCCTCGCCCTCGATGTCTTCGGCAATGATCAGCAGCGGCTTGCTGGACTGCATGACCTTTTCGAGGACAGCAACCAGTTCCTTGACGTTGGAGATCTTGGAGTTGACGATCAGGATGTACGGATCCTCGAGGACCGTTTCCTGGCGCTCAGCGTCGGTGACGAAGTAAGCGGAGATGTAGCCCTTGTCGAAGCGCATGCCTTCGGTGAGCTCAAGCTCGAGGCCGAAGGTGTTGGACTCCTCGACGGTGATAACACCTTCCTTGCCAACCTTGTCCAGCGCTTCAGCGATCAGCGCGCCGATTTCGTCGTCACCGGCGGAGATGGATGCCGTAGCGGCAATCTCTTCCTTGGTTTCGATTTCCTTGGCGGAAGCGAGCAGCTCGATGGTGACGGCTTCAACAGCCTTCTCGATGCCGCGCTTCAGGGACAGCGGGTCAGCGCCGGCTGCGACGTTGCGCAGGCCTTCCTTGACCAGGGCCTGTGCCAGCACGGTTGCCGTGGTGGTGCCGTCGCCAGCGACGTCGTCCGTCTTCTTGGCAACTTCCTTGACCAGCTCGGCGCCGATCTTCTCGTAGGGATCGTCCAGCTCGATCTCCTTGGCGATGGAAACACCATCGTTGGTGATCGTGGGGGCGCCCCACTTCTTTTCGAGGACGACGTTGCGTCCACGCGGGCCGAGGGTGACCTTGACGGCGTCGGCGAGGATGTTCAGGCCCCGCTCAAGGCCGCGGCGTGCCTCTTCATCAAATGCAATGATCTTGGCCATAACGGCAGTAGTCCTTTCGGGACAGTCGTTAAGAATGAACCTTCGCTGCGGCGCCCGCGACGGACGACCCTTCACCGTCGGCCTCTGTATGCCGCGCGGATGGGATCTCACCCCAGCAAGGTATTTCTTTCGCTCCTTAGTCCTTCCCGCTTACTCCACAACCGGCCGGAACCGGGCGTCGATTTAGCAGTCAGTCCGTGGGAGTGCTAAGTCAATAATTAGCACTCCCCCGGGGAGAGTGCAAGCAGAGACTGCGGGAAATGGCGCGCCTGCGGCCCCCGCTACGCTAGGAGCGATCAGCCGCCGGCGCGGGCGGCAGTTTCGCTGCCGGTCATCCTGGCCTTGTTGTCCGCGGAATAAGTGAACACCATGTAGTTGGCCGAGGTCACGTCCCCGTTGGCATCGAAGCCGATCCGGCCGGACTCGCCGTCGTAATCCGCGGGCTTTCCGGCCTTGATGGCGTCGGCGCATTCCTTGTAGTTTTTGCACACCGCGGCCGCGTCCTCCCCCGAAGCTGCGGACGGCACTGTTCCGCCGGACTTCGCACTCCCGCCGGAGACGGCAATCAGCCCCGCGGCAATGGAGGATCCGGCATCGTCCTGGGCCGCGGCCGCGGCGATGGCCGCCAGGTTCACCGCGTCGTAAGTTTCCGCGGCAAACGTCATGTCCTTGAGCCCGGGATCCACCGCCACGAGCTCGCCCTGGAAGTGCGCCGACGGGAAGACGCCCGGAAGGATCCCGCGGGCGCCGTCGAGGGCCTTGGACCCGAGGGCGGAGCCGTACTGGTTGATGGCGCCGTCGCTGAGGATGAGCTTTTTGCCGGCCAGACCTTTGTTGTTGAGTTCTGCAATGGCGCCCTGGGCACCGGTGCGGGCCACCAGGATAACGGCGTCCGGGCCGGCGGCCTTGGCGGCCGTGGCCGCCTGTTGTGCCTGGCCAGGCGTGAATTCAGCATCTGCGACGGTGCCAAGGCCGGCCGCCTTGGCGGCGGCTGAGACTGCCACGGAGACGTCCTTGCCGTAGCTGCCTTCCTCGTGCAGGACCGCTATGGTCCTGGCCCCGCCGTCCTTGGCGAGTTTGACCAGGACGGGAGCCTGGGCCACGTCGGCTGCTGACGTGCGGAAGTAGTACCCGCCGCTCCGGTACCGGGAGAGGCCATGCGCGGCATTCGCCGGGGAAATGACAGCCACTTTGGCGCGTGCCAGGACATCAATCGCGCCCGGCGCGCGGCTTGAGTCGGTGGGACCGATGACTACATCAGCCTTCGCCGCCACGAGTTCCTTGGCCTGAGCCGTTGTGTCCTCGCTGATTTTCTCCGGGAGCAGTTCCACCGGCCGCCCCTTGTGGCCCCCTGCGGCGTTGATCTCCTCGACGGCGAGCTTGGCCGCTGCGAGCTGCGAGGAGTTCAGGAACGACTGCTTTCCCGTGTTGTCCAGGATCAGGCCGATCCGCAGCGTCCCGTCACCGCCGGCATCGACCGCGTCGACACGGGCGTTTCCGGTCTGGCCGGAGCAGCCGGCCAGCACCAGTGCCGTGCCTGCGGCAATCACCACAGCGGCGGCGAACCGCAGCCGCGCAACGCCGGAGCGGACGGGAACCGTTGTGCCATGCACCGGCGCGGAAGGAAGCATCAGGCCGGCCGGACGTTTTCTGCCTGGGGACCCTTTTCGCCTTCGCCCACTTCGAACTGCACCCGCTGCCCTTCGTCCAGGGCCCGGTAGCCCTCGCCCTCGATGGCCGACCAGTGGACGAAGACGTCGTCGCCGGAGCCGTCAACGGTGACGAAGCCATAGCCTTTTTCGGCGTTGAACCATTTGACGGTTCCCAATGCCATGATGCCCACTCTTTCCGGTTGCTTCTGTTCGGCCCACGTCACTGTGCGCCGTCGGGACGGTCCGCGCGTTGCGGCGCGGCATCCGGAATCACTCTAGCTATTGCCGTTGCCGGGCGCAGGACCGCGGCCTGCGAGCCTCCAATAGTTATTCAGGCGTAACCGAATTCCCCTACTGGAAGCCGGGCCCGAGGACCACCACGACAGGCTGCTGGAATTCAGCGGAGTCCACGAGCGAGGTGATGTTGAGGAGTTCGCCCAAGGCCTCGGCGTTGGCTTTTTGCTCAGCCCCGCTGTAGTAAATCACGGAGGATTTCTGCGGCATTCCGCCCCAGTTGCCCACCGGTCCGAGTGTCCAGCCGTCCGCCGAAACGGTGTTGCTCACCCGGCCCGCAAGCCCTGCAGTCGCGGTCCCGTTGTAGACCGCCACGGGCTGGGACTTGTCAACAGCCGGTGCGTCGTCCTCGGGAGCGGTGGATGGAGTGCCGGTGGTGGGGAGCACTTCACCGGCGGAGGGAGTCGTGCTTGGATCCGCGCTGGGCTCGGCGCTCTGGGATGCTGTCTGCGACGCCTCAGCGGAGGAGGAAGCGGAAGGACTTTCCTGGGCGGACCCTGCCGCCATGAGCGGGCTGCCGGTGGGGGCGAATCCCAGTTTAGGCAGGAACAGGAAGGCAACCAGGCCGATGGCGAGAGCCACAACGCCGACTGCCAGAATGGGTCCCAGCCGGCGCCGGGGAGCATCGGAAGCGACCCGGTGGACACCCTGTCGTGAGGAGGTCTCCGGGACCTTGTCGAATTCATCCCGAGCGTATTTGGTCATGGTAAAACGATGTCCTTGCTGGTACTTGCTGATTTCTCAGCCCTGACTCTTACGCGTCTGAGCCCAAACGGCGCGCCGTGCGTGCCCGTTGGCGTGACGTACGTAGTCTACGCAATCTCTTCACGAGCATGGGGTCGTGGGCGAGGGCGTCCTCGGTATCAATCAGCGAGTTGAGGATCTGGTAATAGTGGGTGGCCGAGAGGTCGAACAGCTCCCGGATGGCTTGCTCCTTTGCCCCGGCATACTTCCACCACTGCCGCTCCAGCCCCAGCATTTGCTGGTCCCGCTCACTCAGCCGTGAGCCCGGCTGCAGGGCGGGCAGGAGGTCCAGGGTCACCGCGGTTTGGCTGCCGGTGTCCGCAAGTGACAGATCATCGCGCACTGGTTCGGCCACGGCAAACTCCTTCACTTGATCCGGATAAAGTCTCTTTCCATGGTACGGGCGAATAACACGCGTGTCATTTACGCAGTGTGACGCGCCGCCGTGAGGCTGGCGGGACCCATTCACCGGCTCCTGGAACCCATCACTGCGAGAATAGACTCGTGTTTGATTCTGAAGCTTTATTCGAGCTGGAGCCGGCTGCGGGCGCGGGTTTGGGGTTCGCCGAGATGGCGCGGATGCCGTTGGCGGAACTGGTGGCTCCCGACTGGGCCGCGGCGCTTGCCGCTGTCGAAGCAGAACTGCGCAGCGTCCTGAAGTTCCTGGCAGCAGAAGTGGCGGCCGGGCACCCGGTGCTTCCGGCGCCGTCGAACGTCCTGCGCGCCTTTCGGCGACCGCTTGCTGACGTCAGGGTGCTCATCGTGGGCCAGGACCCGTACCCGACCCCTGGCCACCCCATCGGGCTGTCCTTCGCAGTTGACGGGCACACCCGGCCCATTCCGCGCAGCCTGGCGAACATCTACAAGGAACTTGAAGCCGACCTGGGCCTGCCGGCCCGTATCCACGGTGACCTGTCACGGTGGGCGGAGCAGGGGGTACTCCTGCTGAACCGCGTCCTTACAGTCCGCGCTGGCGCGGCGGGATCCCACCGCGGCAAAGGGTGGGAGCCCATTACAACGGCGGCCATTGCCGCCCTTGCCGGACGGCGCTCTGCCGACGGCGGCCCTGTGCCCTTAGTGGCCGTCCTGTGGGGCAAAGATGCCGAGAACGTCCGGCCCCTGCTGGGGAACGCACATGTGCTGGCCAGCGCCCATCCCAGCCCCTTGTCAGCCTCGCGCGGATTCTTCGGTTCCCGGCCGTTCAGCCAAGCCAACGAAACGCTCCGGTCATTGGGTTCGGAGCCGGTGGACTGGGAGCTTCCCCCAGTTACTTAGCCTAGGCTTACTTACATGACTTCACTGCCCGCAACCACTTCAGCCAGCCGAAAATCGCGTCCCCAGACGAATCTCACGGTCCTCAGGCGCGAGGAACTCTCGCCCCACATGGTGCGGATCGTGGCCGGCGGCGAGGGCTTCTCCAGCTACGTGAACAACGATTACGTCGACCGTTACGTGAAGATCGCCTTTCCCCAGCCCGACGTCGAATACCCGCTCCCCCTGGACCTCTGGGCGGTCCGGGAATCCATGCCGCGTGAACAGTGGCCGCACACCCGGACGTACACGGTTCGCTGGGTTGATGAAGAAAACCGTGAGCTGGCCATCGACTTTGTGATCCACGGCGACGAGGGCCTGGCGGGGCCCTGGGCGGCCAAAGCCCAGCCCGGCGACAGCCTGGTGTTCACCGGGCCGGGCGGTGGCTACAACCCCGACCCTGCTGCCGACTGGCACCTCTTCGCCGGAGACGAGGCCGCCCTCCCTGCAATTGCAGCCGCCATCGAGTCGTTGCCGGCGGAGGCCCGTGGCCTGGCGTTCCTGGAGGTGGACAGCGACGCCGAGATCCAGCCGATAGCGGCACCGGCCGGGCTGCAGATCCGGTGGCTGCCGCGTGACGGCGTCCCTGCCGGAAGCAGCGAACTGCTGATCAACGCCGTACGGGATGCCGAGTGGCCTGGCGGCCGGGTGCAGGTATTCGCCCACGGCGAGCGCGGCTACATGAAGTCCCTCCGGGAGGTCCTCTTCCGTGAGCGGGGCCTGGAACGCGGGCAGGTATCGCTTTCCGGGTACTGGGCCTGCGGGCGAGTGGAGGACGACTTCCAGGCTGAAAAGAAGCTCCCCATCGGCCAGATCTAGCGGACCGATCCAGCGGACCGCGGGCGGGAACTGATCCGGAAGCGGAGGCTGTGCCCGGCTAGCGGCGGCGGGCGCGCCGGCGTTCGTTGCTGGCCAGGCTGCGGGTCAGCGGACGGGCCAAGGTATCGCCCAGGACGATCCCGGCGGCAACGCCGAGAACGATCGCCCCTGCGTTCAGCATGCCCCCGGCGCCCAGCAGGATATCCGACTCTTCGATCGTCAATACATACATGGACCGGAATATGGTGAGTCCCGGCAACAGGATCAGTGCGGCGGGGACGGCAACCACCAGCTGCGGGGCGCCCATCCGGAGTGCCACCACCCGGCCGAGCAAGCCGATGACGACGGCGGCCAGGGCCGGCGAAAAGCGCGGCCCGATTCCCAGTGCCTCTCCACCGATGAGGACCAGATAGCCGATGACACCCACGGCCGCCGTGGGGAGGAGAAGCTTCCAGGTTGTCTGTTCGGTGATCCCGATCGCGACGACGGCGATGGCAACGAAGACTCCAATTGCCCACCACGGGTACGCCGGAGGGAAGGTTTTGGTGACGTCGATCGGCTCCATGCCGGTCTTTGCGACCACCACGAAGCCGACGGCGATGCCGGTCACGAGGGCGCCGAAGGTCAGGATGGTCGACAGGAAACGGCCGGCCGCGGTGACCGGGAAGCCGTTGATGGCATCCTGTACCGACGAGACGAGCCTTCCGGTCGGAAGCAGCAGCAGGATGCCGCCGACCACCACGATCTCGGGGGCGATCTGTATCCCCACCGGGCTGCCGAAACGCGACACGAGCAGGGCGATGAAGGTGACCAGGAACGCGCACGATGCGGTAATAAAGAAGTCCGGTGTGCGCCAGCGGCTCAGCCGCCGGGCCAGGAAGCTGACCAGCAGGTTGGAGACGAAGGCAACCGCGGAGGCTCCGAGCCCGCCACCGAGCACGCCGACGAAGACGGCGGCGAACACTGCGAACGCGACCGTAACCATCCACCGCGGAAATGGCTTGGAGCTCCGGACGATGTCGTCCAGCCGGCGTACTGCTTCGTCGCGGCCCACACCGCCGGCCACAATCTCCGTGACCAGCTGGTGCACCTGGGCCAGGCCCGCGTAGTTGTTGGTCCAGGACCGTACCACCCGCAGCAGGGTGATGGGTGTCTGGTCCTTGGGGGCGTAGTTGATGGCCACCGATTGGTTGGTGATGTCCACTTCGATGTGCTTCAGGCCCAGGGCGGCGGTAATAGCGATGATGCTGGTCTCCACTTCCAGGGCACCAGCGCCGTACCGGAACATGGACTCGGCCAGGTGGAGCGCGAAGTCGATGGTCTTGCGCGCGGACGTGTCCACTCCCCCCACCTGGATCATGGGGTTGGCGTACGGACTGCCCGCAAGCCTGTCCACGATGCTCATAGGGGCCGTGGGCGGGTTTTCGCCATGTACCAGCCTCCGCAGCATGCGCTTTGCCGCGGCGTTCTGCTGTACCTGGGACGCGGTGAGTGGTTCGGTCGGGGGCAGCGCCCCCGTCGGCGGCCTGCGGCGACCGTCCGGTGCTTTGGTCATTGCGGCCTCCTCAAGGGCATCACAAAGGGTTTCTAGTAGAACTGCTGGCCTGTTCGCCGGGTGTACAGCTGGCGCGCGACGCGTTCGCCGGCGGCCAGCCAGGCCTTGTATTTCAGCGGGCCGATCACCTGGTCGTAGCATCCCACGAAGTCGGTGACCGTCTTGCTGAAACTCGTCTTGAACAGCCCCAGCCCGTGGAACGGGTTGGAGGTGTCCTTGAGTCTGTCGCTTGGCGGCGTTCCGCAAAAGTCGTATTCCGTGCAGCCGAGTTCCTTGACCTGGTTGATCGCCGTCCATTGGACCAGGTGTGAGTCGCCGTACTGGCTGCGCTTCTGCAGCGAACCGCCGTCCTTGTACGTCCCCTTCCGGCCGTAGTTGATCACGAAGGCGCCCACGGAGGGGACCCCGTTCTCGTAGACGAACAGCAGCCGGCCCTGGCCGCGCTCAATGAAGTTGGTCCAGAACTTCCGGTAGTACTCGTATTCCCGGACCCTGACCTGCGACTTCGCTTCCACCGTGGTGGTCATGAGGGCGTACATGGCCCTGAAGTTCTCCTCGGTGGCCTCCGCGTTGTGGACTTCCACACCCTCCCGGATGGCCCGGCGGACGGCGTTGCGCCCCCTGGAATGCAGGTTTCGCAGCAACTGGTTCTCGTCCGGCGCGATGTCGAGCAGCGCGGTGGAGTCGTTCGGCTGCAGGTTGTGGGTCTTGACCAGGCCCGCGCCCTCGATCACCCGTTTGGCATCCTCGGAGAGGATGATGTCAGGCTCGATCTTGATGGCGAAGACGCCGAGCTTTGCCCGCTTAACGAACTCGGCGTTTGCGGCGGCGATTCCCGGGATGTCCTCCACTGCTGCCACGTCCGGCCCCTTGATGAGATACCAGAGCTTGCCGAGGACCGGGAAGGACTTCTCCAGCACCAGGTTGTAGCTCGTGTAGTCGGCAGTTTCGTAGACCAGGTGGAGGGGCTTCCAGCCGAAGTGCTGCTTGACCTGGGCAAAAGCCTCAGACTGCAGCAGGTTTCCGCCGTTCGGGTTCGCAGTGACGTGGGTGTCCCAGTTGGCGACCTCCTCGGCGGAGGCAAAGCGGGCGGTGAATTCTCGCAAGTGCGCGGTGTCCAATCTTTGCAGGCAGGGCTTCGGCTGCATGCCGGGCATGCAATCCACAAGTCTATCGGCCCTGCCTCGGAAGACACTGACCGGGCACCCTCCCCCCCGGCCGCGTCCTCAGAGCCGGATCTGCTCCATGGATTCGAGCCGTAACGCCATGGGTTCCTTGCCCCGGGAGCGCTGGCTTTTGACGAGCCGGTCCGCGTTTTCGAGCCGGGAAAGGCTCAGCCCGGTCAGCTCGGCGATATGCCGCACCGGGACCTGAAAGGTGCGGAACGGGCCAAGCGGCGGTGGTTCGTCCGCCAGAAGCCGTTCCCGGATAGCCTTCTTGAGCTCCAATTTCCCCAGCAGCGGCGACTGGTCCAGCAGGAATCCCGCTGCAGCAAGTTTGCCGTCCATGGTCCAGGCAGCGACCTTCCAGAACTTCCTGGGAATCTGGACGCCGCGGTAGGGCAGGTCGTCCTCCTCCAGGACGGGCCCGGTGAAGACGCTGAGCTTGGCGTCGTTGAGGTCGGCATGGTTGAGCACGTGGTCCTCCAGCCCGACCCACAGTTCCTTGCCCTGGTTGAAGTCGTCAACCTGGGGTGCGGCGTTGGTGAAGGCGAAAGTGTCCTGGTTGGCTGCCTTGGCCGTGGTCGTGTCGCCCCAGACGGGATCCAGCCGCCGCACGAGATGGCCGCGGTCGAATGCGTTGTTCTTGTAAACGTCCGGCCCTGCCTGCTGCTCCTTCGGAACCCGCGAATCAAAATGCCAGGTTCCTTCGCGGGCCAGCGGCACAAGCTCGCGTCCGTTGATGTTCACCCCGACGACGGCGGCCAGTTTGCGCGCGGCACGCAGCCGGACCGAAAAGTGGATGTAGTCAAGCAGAACCGTTGCTGCCGGCGGGCTAGGCAGCTCAAGGCGTGCCCGTAAGAAGTCCCGGTCATATCCCCCAGTCATAGCTCCATAGTGGCACTGCCCCCTGACTGTGAACAGAGTCAGGGGGCAGAGCGGGTGGAGGGGGAAACCCAGTGCCTACGTGGCCGGTGCCGGTCCGGCGCTTGACGCGGCACTCCGGACTGGCAAGGGTTGAAGGATGCAGGCTCACCGCGAACAGTCCATGGCCGGTCCCGGCGCGTCCGTCCGCGGGTCCGGGTCCGGCCTCGAAAGCCACAGCGCCGGCGTTCAGGTGCTCGGACTGGCGGTGTTCCTGGCTGCTTCCGCACTGGTGTCCTGGCTGGGTGCCATCGCCACGCTGAACAATGTGAACGGCTGGTACGTCGCCGCGGACAAGGCCCCGTGGTCACCGCCCAACTGGGTATTCGGCCCGGTCTGGACGCTGCTCTACACTGCCATGGCAGTGGCTGCGTGGCTCGTCTGGCGCCGCCGTGCTGAACGCTCCACACCTGCGTTGGTTGCCTACGGAATCCAGCTGCTGCTGAACCTGCTGTGGACGCCGGTGTTCTTCGGCCTCTATCCGGTGATGGGCACGGCGGCGCTCTGGCTCGGCTTCGCCGTCATCATCGCCCTGATAGTAGCTGTGACCGTAACCGTCCTGTTCTTCGGCCCCATCAGCCGTGCCGCGGGCCTCCTGCTGTTGCCCTACGTCTCCTGGCTGGTGTTCGCCGCCAGCCTGAACTTGTGGGCTGCACTATACAACTGAGTCAGCATTCCACGACGTTGACGGCGAGGCCGCCCATGGCGGTTTCTTTGTATTTGGAGCTCATGTCCTTGCCGGTTTCGCGCATGGTGACGATGACTTCGTCGAGGGAGACCCGGTGTGTGCCGTCGCCCCAGAGGGCCATTTTGGCGGCGTTGATGGCCTTCGCGGCGGCGATGGCGTTGCGTTCGATGCAGGGGATCTGCACGAGCCCGCCGATCGGGTCGCAGGTCAGGCCGAGGTTGTGTTCCATCGCGATTTCCGCGGCGTTTTCCACCTGCTGCGGGGTCCCGCCCATGAC